>JAQVUX010000001.1:0-224847 GCA_028699255.1 Candidatus Omnitrophota bacterium
GAAATAGCTTTAGGGCTAGCCTCGTGTCATAGTCATTGGAGGTAAAGTACTCGATGGGCTAAGAGCCTTACCGGGTTTCTGAACCCAACGAAACTCTGAATGCCAATGACCGTATCACGGGAGTCAGAAAGTGCGGGCTAAGCTGCATTCTCGAAAGGAAAACAGTCCAGACCGACAGCTAAGGTTCCAAAATTCATGCTAAGTGGTAAAGGATGTGAGATTTCTCAGACAACCAGGATGTTGGCTCAGAGGCAGCCATCATTTAAAGAGTGCGTAACAGCTCACTGGTCGAGTGGTCTTGCGCCGAAAATAATCGGAGCTAAGCATGGTACCGAAGCTTCGGATTGTCATTCGCCTTCGGGCGAATACAGTGGTAGGGGAGCGTTCTATTGTACTGCGAAGGCAGACTGAAAAGACTGCTGGAGGAACTAGAAGTGATTATGCCGGAATAAGTAGCGCAAATGTCCGCGAGAAACGGACACGCCGTAAACCTAAGGTTTCCTGGGGAAGGTTAATCCACCCAGGGTTAGTCGATCCTAAGCCGAGGCCGAAAGGCGTAGGTGATGGACAATCTGTTTAATATTCAGATACCACTCATTACGCGTTACCAGTTATGGAGTGACGCAGGAGGTAAAGCTAGCGACCGGTTGGATGTGGTCGTCTAAACCCGTAAGTCTTAACAGACTGAGAGGTGAATGGGAGCCCAATCTACGGAACGGGCGAACTCAGCTTGGGCCACACTGCCGAGAAAAACCTTCATAGCGAGTTTGATGAGTGATCGTACCGCAAACCGACACAGGTAGGTGGGGATTGTATCCTCAGGCGCTCGAACTAACGCTCGTTAAGGAACTAGGCAAAATAGCCCCGTAACTTCGGAAGAAGGGGTGCTCCATTAGCGTAAAGTATGTACATATGTAGCGCGAAGGAGTGACACTAAAGTGGGCTCTGTGACTGTTTAGCAAAAACACATGACTCTGCTAACTCGTAAGAGGATGTATAGGGTCTGATACCTGCCCGGTGCTGGAAGGTTAAAAGGAGGGGTCAACTTGGCCGTAAGGCCTTGCGAAGCTCTGACTTGAAGCCCCAGTAAACGGCGGCCGTAACTATAACGGTCCTAAGGTAGCGAAATTCCTTGTCGGGTAAGTTCCGACCTGCACGAATGGTATAACGAAAGAGCCGCTGTCTCAACGAGCGAGTCGGCGAAATTGTAGCATCGGTGAAGATGCCGGTTACCTGCATCAAGACGGAAAGACCCCGGAACCTTTACTGTATCCTGGTACTGGATTTTGGTCCTGTATGTGTAGCATAGGTGGGACGCTTTGAAGCTTTGGCGCTAGCCGGAGTGGAGCGGAAATGTGAAATACCACCCTTACCGAACTAGGATTCTAACCTTCGGCCGTGAAACCGGCCGGGGAACAATGCCAGGTGGGCAGTTTGACTGGGGCGGTTACCTCCTAAATTGTAACGGAGGCGTACAAAGGTTCTCTCAGTGCGGTCGGCAATCGCACGGTGAGTGTAAAGGCAGAAGAGAGCTTAACTGCGAGACATACAAGTCGAGCAGATACGAAAGTAGGTCTTAGTGATCCGGTGATGGCGTGTGGAAGCGTCATCGCTCAACGGATAAAAGGTACTCCGGGGATAACAGGCTGATCGGGTCCAAGAGTTCACATCGACGACCCGGTTTGGCACCTCGATGTCGGCTCATCACATCCTGGGGGTGGAGAAGCTCCCAAGGGTCCGGCTGTTCGCCGGTTAAAGTGGTACGTGAGCTGGGTTCAGAACGTCGTAAGACAGTTCGGTCCCTATCTGATGCAGGCGCAGGATATTTGAGGAGAGCCGTTCCTAGTACGAGAGGACCGGAACGGACGAACCGACGGTGTTCCAGTTGTCACGCCAGTGGCAATGGCTGGGTAGCCGCGTTCGGAAAGGATAAGTGCTGAAGGCATCTAAGCACGAAGCCCGCTCCAAGAATGGATATCCCTGAAGACGCCATGGAGACTACATGGTTGATAGGCACCAAGTGTACGGGCTGTGAGGCCTTTAGCTTAGGTGTACTAATCCGTCGTCTGGCTTGACCTTTTTTAAATTTTGAGGTAAGGTTCGCCCTGTGCTTATATTTATCATTGTGTGTTGTTCGAGATTTTGAAATTTCCTAAGAAGGTCGTGGAAATAGTTTTATGCTGGTGCTATTAGCGAGGGGGTCACACCCGTTCCCATTCCGAATACGGAAGTTAAGCCCCTCAGCGCCGATGGTACTTACCGGGCAACTGGTTGGGAGAGTAGGCCAGTGCCAGCTTAAATATATCCCGCCAAGAGTTATTTCTTGGCGGGATTTTTTATCGATATATTTTTGATTATTTTTTATATTTTCGGTAAACTTCTTTACGTACGGGGCATTTGCAGAATCCATTATATCCAAAATGAGTATAGTAATAGCAGGGCTCAGCTTTTTTCTTAATCACGATAATTGGCCCGCTCGCGATCTCGGAGACTACCGGGCAATTTTCGCCATTTTCCCGCAGGCAGGCTTTATTTTTAGAACATAAATTTGCGCGCTCTATAGCTTCTTTATTTATTTCCATGTCGTTTTTGGTTGACGTAATAGTATTTACTGTATCGTTTTTCGGTTTCACTCAGAATCGTTTTGCAGGTGCTATCTATGAATTTCTTTCTTAAGGCGGGGTTAGCGGCCATAGAAACCCATAATGCCCGCGATAGCTTGCCAAGAGAAAGTTTTAATCCCGTCTCACGCCGTATTTCCTTGGCAGTACCGTTTATTATGGTTCTTATGCGATTATTTATTCTGTAAGATGTTTTTTGGCTGTACTTTACATCCGTATTCATATTATCATTCTATGAAGAAAACGGGTAAATTAGCAACAACTATTTTGTCTGACATTTTTTTGGCTTGAATTAAGCCCGGTTTTAGACTATTATTGTGATAGACAATTTGATTATTTCACAATGGAGGTCCGATATGGGCAAGACGCTCATAGTTTTTTGTATCATGATAACGGTAGGTATTTGCGCGACAGGCGTTATATGCGCCTGGGAACAGACCGATGACCCCGATCTCAGGGTTTTTGAAGGCAAGATTACTGCTGTGGATGTATCTAATTCCACCATTACCGTCAATGGGGGCATTGAGATGAAATTTCAGATTTCGCAGGATACCGATCTTGAGAAAAGCACATATGATATAAAGCTAAGTGATATCAACGTCGGCGATTATGTTACAGTCGAATACTACCGGAGTGGCTCAGAAAGCCGTGTTCCTGAAAAGGTTGTTAGGGTGATGGTCGAGAGTTGGGAATAAATTATTAAATGGAGAAGGTATGATATGAATAAAGCGATTTTTTTATCCGGCATAATCATAGCAACCATCGCCTTATCGTTGACATCCAATGCGTACGCTATTGACGACAGGCTCGAAGTGCCAAGAGTAGCCTATGATGAGCCGAAGGACCAGTCCGTAATAGACCTGTCGCAAGAGAATAAACTGACGTTTAAGTGGAATATGGTGCCGATGCCTGCCGGTGGCAGGGAGGTGTTCAGGTTTAGAGTGTATAAAGGTTTTAGTTATGATGTTCTTGTTTCTGAAGATTTAGATCATAGGATTTTTCGGTTGACGTTACTTCCGATAAATTTGCCGACGGACAGACGTATACGTGGCGTGTGCAACAACGTGATGCGCGGACTATGATATGGAGTTTATATGATACGTGGAGTTTCAAGGTTGTAAAAAAAGATAAAAATAAGGTGCAGGGCGTGGATCTCGTGACCGATGCTACGGCGGCGGTTGTTACTAAAGCGACGGCGCTTATGACCGGAAACCTTGAAGTAAAAATGGAGATAGACAATGATCGGGCCAAGCGCGAGCAAAATTATACAAGAAATGCGCTCGGGGAAAAAGTGCCGAAGACGACCGTAAAAAACCGTAGCGTAAGGTTATTGTCCTGCCGGCACCGGCCGGCGCTTGAAGGGTTGACGCCGTACGGATATGATGATATACTTCGAGTATGAAGAATAGGCGCAAATCCCACAGATTTGATACTGCTTTCCAGATAAAATATTGTCCCGTCGAGAGCCGAAAGAGGTTTGGTTACACAATAGCTGAGAATATTTCCAGGGGCGGATTATGTATGCCTGCTTTGTCGACCTTGGTAAAAACCGGTAAACTTGTTCGATTGGAAATGAAGGAAAGCGGCGAAGATGCCCCCATCCCGGCTGAGGGCAGAGTTGTGTGGGTTAGGCATTTAAAGCGCAAGGCGTTGTTGAATGCGGAAGTAGGTGTGGAGTTTACCTCTGTAAAATCCGAAGACCTCGCGCAACTTATCCCGGCTTAAAAATAAGTATTTTCCAGGTTACTGCATAGCCCTTTGAAAGGGCTATTTTTTTTAGCGATACCCTTGTATTTTATAAAACACATGATATACTTGTGTATAACAAGGAGGACGCGATGAGACCAGGGATAGGAATTGATGTTTTGATGATTATGGTATTGTCGGTCATGGCTTTCGATATTTGCGCGGCAGATCCGGCGCAAAAAGACGCGATAAGGGCGGATAGTATGATGCGCGCGGAAAAGCAGTTGAAGGATCTGCAGATAACGTATGGTTTGGATAACGCTGTCATGCCATCACCTGCATCCGGGAGTCAGGCGGCGAATCAGCGATAAGCAGATTGATATAATTTTGAGAATCAAAATTATTGTGCTATATCAGATTGCTCTTGATATAGCACAATTTTTATATTAGTATGGTTATAATCATGGGCGGACAGGCGCGACTAAGCAAGCTTTCCGTATTAGGACTTACCCTGGGAATACTGGGTTTTCCGGTATTTGTTTTTATCCCGCCCGGTATCGTATTGTCTATAGCCGCTTTATACAGAATAAAGCGATCCCACGGATTGTTAAAAGGAAGGCCGGTCGCTATCGCCGGCATTACGATCGGCATCCTCGCGCTTCTCTTTGCGGTTTCGGTCATCGTTTTACAGGAGAAGCATTACGGTTCGTTCAAAGTTCCCACGTCCTCGATGTGGCCGACTATTAAAGCCAAGACTACGATCTCGGCCGATCTGGAAGCGTATAAGAAGGCACGTCCCGCGCGGGGAGATATAATAGTTTACGAAATAATCGATAAAGGCCGAAGACGCGTTTTATGTAAAAGGGTGATAGGGTTGCCGGGTGAGAAGATCGAGATACGGGCCGGTAGGATTTTTATAAACGGCCTGGCCTGCGATATTCCCGGAATACCCGACGGTATTGTTTATGCAAACGGCGGTGATTTCGGGAAAGAAGGGCAACCGGTCGCGATCCCCGTCGGGTTTTATTATGTTCTGGGGGACAATTCTTCGGAGAGTTTCGATAGCAGGCAGCATGGCCCTGTCGACACAAGGGATATAAAAGGGAAGTATCTATTTACGCATGCGGGGTTTTTAAAATAAAATGGAGGTGTTTATTATGGGATTCGGTATATTTTTGCTGGTGGCGGGTATTATTTTTATATTTCTTATCGGAATAAGGATAGTCCGTCCTACGCATCGCGGTCTGGTAGAACGTTTCGGCAAATATAACAGATTTGCCACACCCGGATTTCACTGGCTCATACCGATGATCGAGACCATGTATCAGGTCAACGTCACCGAACAGATGGTGGATGCCGAGCCGCAGGAGATAATAACGAACGATAACTTGAACGCGAAGGTCGATGCTCAGGTTTATTTTAAGGTTAAAGCGGATGAAGAGAATGTAAAGAAATCACAATATAGCGCGAATAACTATCTTTACCAGATCGTCAACCTGGCACGAACGACGCTTAGAAATATAATAGGTACCCTGACGTTGAAGTCAGCCAATAGCGAGAGAGGGAAGATCAACGCAGAGCTACACAACACGCTTATGTCCGAAACGGCGAATTGGGGGCTCGAGATAGTCAGGACGGAATTAAAAGAGATAGACCCGCCGAAGGATGTACAGGAGACGATGAATAAGGTTGTTAAGGCGGAAAATGAAAAAGTTGCCGCGGTAGATTTCGCGACGGCCGTCGAAACGGTGGCGGATGGAGAGAGGCGCGCGCAGATAAAGAAGGCCGAGGGCGCCAGGCAGTCCAGGATCCTGCAGGCACAGGGTGAATCCGAAGCCATCAAACTCGTCAATGAGGCGGCGGAGAAATATTTTGTCGGTAACGCGCAACTTTTAAGAAGGCTCGAAACGGTTGAAAAAGCGCTGGCCAATAACGTAAAGATCATAGTGCCCGCAGACGGTCAGCTTGTGAATGTTATCGGGGACTTAGCCGGCATAGTGCCTTTAAAGAAGGATGAGATTTCAAAGAAATGACCAGACGAAATCACGTTTTTAACGCGGGAATAGTACTCGCGGTTTTTTTGCTGTCCACGATTTTTACCTCGAACTCCAGGGGCGATGGAGAAGTGAAGGGTTTAAGGCAATACGAGCGCTGGAATAACGGCACTATCCGCTCCTGCACGCTTTTTGACACGAACGGGCTTATGAAAGCAAAGTCCTTCTGCAGGAACGATGGGACGGTGGAAAAGGTCGAGAAATACGATCCCTCCGGCAATAAGATAGAAGAGGCTTTCTACGACGAGAGAGGCAAGTTAAAGACCGGCATAGACGGATGGTCCGCCATGCGATGGTGGTATAACGGTTCGCATCTTGAGTCGCAGATATCGTATGACGAAACGGGCACGCCCATGGAGAGGCGTATTTACAGCGAGTCGGGACGGCTCGTGCAAAGGCAATACAGGCATGATATAGATTTTAATCCGTACGAAGAAGCAAATATGGCGATGTTGTTAGGGCCGCAAAATGTGCCATGCACCGTCGAGAGAAGGCCTCAGCATGAGTAGGAGATAAAATTTTTCGATCCCGGGAGGCATTCCCTCTCGGGGTTGGTATTCCGCAGGGACGCGAAATTTGTCAGCCATGTGAAAATTTCGCTCGAAAAAAATTGCTCGGACGTTGCCTCGCAATTTTTACGCCCTGCTTCATACCAACCCCTCGGGGCCCCCTTCAACGGGAATCGAAAAATTTCCGGGGCGAACGGGCAAGGCGCGTCATTGCGGCGCGGGCGGAATAACCTCACAGGTTGGCAAGGTGTCAGCGTTCAGTAAGTAGTAAGTAGGGCACCCTTAAGGGTGCCCTACAAATGTGGATAACTTTTAGATGCCCGCATCCAGTAGCGTGAGTAGTGACACCTGTGGTGATAAGGACTGGAAATTTTTACGGGTGGCATAAGGCAGACTTTTTTCGATTATTGAGCGAGGCATGGGATGGGGGTGCCGCCGCTTAGGATTGATATAGTCAGAGCGGTACTGTCTGACTTAAAAATATCGTAATCAATCCTGGCGGCATACAGATACGCGCCTGGTTTAAATGTTGATTGTAAACCCCATGCCGAGCGATAAAGAAAAAAGGATGCTTTATGACAGGACCCGTAAAAATTTATCGGAGGAGATATGAATAAATTGAAGATGCTGAGGATCGTGAATCCGGTTCTGTTTATTTCCGCGGTCGTGCAGATCGTGACGGGTGCAGGATTTGCGTTTCATGTTTTTGAATCCAGTCCGCGAGTGTTTAAAATGGCGCTGGAAGCGCACGAGTACAACGGGTTTCTATTTGCCGTGCTTATAATTACTCATCTTGTGCTGAATTGGGATTGGGTAAAGAGCCAATTTTTCAGGAAGGGCGTGAAATGAAATGCGATTGAATGCATACATAGCGAAGGCGGGCGTTGCATCGCGGCGAAAGGCGACAGAACTGGTCAAGGCCGGTAAGGCCAAGGTCGGCGGCAAGGTTATGCTCGAGCCGTGGTATATCGTAAAAGACGACGATTCCGTAACGGTTAATGGAAAAGTGCTAAGGTCGGAGGAGCATCTCTATTTTATAATAAATAAACCCAAAGGCGTTACCGCGACGGTAGAAGACCCGCACGCTTTGAAAAAGATAACGCAGATGGTTTCAAGCCATCGCGCGCGGTTATATCCTATCGGTCGGCTCGACAAAGATTCACGCGGATTAATACTGCTTACCAACGACGGCGATCTTTGTTATCAACTGACCCATCCGAGATTTGAAGTCGAAAAGGAATATTGTGTAATAGTGTCGGGCACGCTCGACGAGAAGTCTCTAATGAGGATTAAGGGCGGTGTTTTTGATGAAGGTGATGTGCTCAAAGTAAAGTCATATTCCGGAGTGAAGAAATCGGGTGATGGCACCGCACTGCATGTAGTTATCGCTGAAGGCAAGAAGCGCCACCTGCGTCGGCTTTTCAAAGCAATCGGAAATCCGGTCGTTGACCTGAAACGCATTCGCATCGGCGGGTTGACGCTTGGAGATGTT
Organism: Candidatus Omnitrophota bacterium; assembly: GCA_028699255.1. Taxonomy (NCBI): domain Bacteria; kingdom Pseudomonadati; phylum Candidatus Omnitrophota; species Candidatus Omnitrophota bacterium. Next base: position 8,363 of record JAQVUX010000001.1, read on the forward strand.
AAGGAAGGGAGTTTTAAAAAAATCGGACGGGATGATATATATCGGCTTACGATAAATAAAAGGAGCACGCATGCTTAAAACCAACAAGATCCTTGTTGTGGATGACGAAGAGGGGTTTTTGGCGCTTTTAAGACAGGCGCTGGAAGAGAGAGGGTATGAGATAGCGACAGCGTCAAATGCCATAGATGCCGGAATAGAGATGTCCGGGAGTCTACCGGCGCTTATCCTGATGGACATAAAGATGCCGGGGATAGATGGCTTGCAGGCGGTTGCGGCGATACGGGATAATCCAAACACAAAAGACGTTAAGGTGATAGTGGTATCTGCGCTTTCAGATGACTCGGATATCAATAAAGCAAAGAAGGTGGGTGCGGTCGATTATTTTGTTAAGCCAGTAGATATTGAGAAATTGGTGGGGAGAATTCGGGAGATAATAGGTTGACTTTTCACTTATAAACGATATAATAATATTTGCTTATAATGGAAAGGATGGCGCAATGGCGAATTTTGAGGCTAAAGATATACGAAATATCATCCTCTTAGGCCACTCGGGTAGCGGCAAAACCTCTCTTATAGAAGCAATGTTGCACGGCGCGGGCGCGATTCCGCGCATGGGCAAGATCAGCGATGGAACGACGGTTTCAGATTATAACGAGGACGAAAAGGCAAAGAAGCATTCCACCGGTTCGTCCCTGATGAGTTTTGTATATAATTCCAAGAAAATAAACGTTATTGACACCCCTGGTTACACCGATTTCATAGGCGAGATGATCGGAGGACTGCGCGCCGCGGATGCCTGCATAGTGGTGGTAAATGCGACCGGCGGCATCGAGATAGGCACGGAGCGTGCGTACAGGATGGCCATGGAGAAAGGCGTCCCGTGCATATTTTTCATAAATATGCTCGATAAGGAAAACTCCGATTACGATAAATGTTTTGACGATATAAATAAGAAATTCAGGAAGCATTGCGTTGCCGTAGATGTGCCTGTCGGAAAAGAAGCGTCGCTGAAGGACGCGGCGAATATTATAAGCCGCAAGGGTCTCGATACGCTTTCCGACGAGGATAAGGCGCATGCCAGAGGCCTGGCCGATTCTTTGGCCGAGGCGGTTGCCGAGACGGACGATGCTCTCCTCGAAAAGTATCTCGATAAAGGCGAGCTGGCTCCTGATGAGCTTACCGCCGCTTTTAAAAATGCGGTGGCGAAGGGCGAGGTGACGCCCATACTCTGCGGATCCGCTACGCGAGGTATAGGCATTAAAGAGCTCCTTGATATGATCGTTAACTATCTGCCGTCTCCGGCGGACAGGCCGGCTGTGATAGTCGCGAAGCCGGATTCGTCCGATAAGGTTTCGGTGGAGATGCGCGCCTGCGCGCCGTTTTCCGCTCTTGTATTTAAAACGCTGTCCGATCCGTTTCTGGGGCAGATATCGATATTTAAGGTGTTTTCGGGAAAACTACCGGCGAACGGTAGCTTCTATAACGTAAATAGAAGTTCGAAAGAGAAGATCGGGACTATATTTACGCTTTTAGGTAAGGCGCAGATTTCGATGGAATCGGTTCAGGCGGGCGATATCGCGTGCGTCGCTAAATTGAAAGATACGATGACGGGCGACACTATTACCGATGAGAAGATGCCGGTAAAATTCGATGACATACAATTTCCCGAACCGGCCATTTCATTTTCACTTAAGCCCAAAACTCGAGCCGATGAAGACAAGATATCTAACGCTATTCACAGGATAAGCGCCGAGGACCCTACATTTAAAGTTACTCGTGATGAGCAGACTAAAGAGATGCTCGTTTCCGGTATGGGGGATATGCACATCGCGACGATGCTGAACAGAATGAGGATGCGTTACGGCGTTCAGGTCGATATAGGAACCCCGAAGGTGGCATATAAAGAGACGATCATGTCCCGGGGCGACGCGCAGTACAGGCACAAGAAACAATCCGGCGGCGCCGGACAATTTGCGGAAGTTTGGATGCGTATCGAGCCGCTGTCCAGAGGTTCAGGGTTCGAGTTCGTGAATGAAGTTGTGGGCGGCGCCATACCGCGGCCGTTCATCGTGAGTTGTGAGAAGGGCGTCAGAACTGCTCTGAGCGCAGGGCCTTTGGCGGGTTTTCCCGTCGTCGATGTTAAGGCGGTGGTTTACGACGGCAAGACGCACCCGGTTGATTCGAAGGATATTGCTTTCCAGACGGCGGCACGTCACGCATTCAAGGAATCGATCCTCAAGGCCAGACCGGTACTGCTCGAGCCGATAATGGACGTCGATATAGTGGTGCCCGACCAGTTCATGGGCGACATCACGGGTAGCCTTAATTCGAGGCGGGGCCGCGTTATGGGCATGGAACCGTCGGACAATTCGCAGACGATAAAAGCGAAGGTTCCGCTCGAGGAGATGTATAAGTACGTAAACGAACTGAAATCGATAACGGGCGGGAGAGGCACGTACACGATGACGTTTTCGCATTACGAGGTTGTGCCGCCTAACTTAGCGCAGGTGATAGCGGATAAGGCGAAGTTAAACAGAAAAGAAGAAGTGGAAGAGTAAGTAAGCTCTAAAACCAAAACACTAAACAGAGAGGGGAATATGTCAGGACATTCTAAATGGGCGACGATTAAACACAAAAAAGCAGCGACCGACGCGAAGAGAGGGTCTCTGTTTACAAAACTGATAAAAGAAATAACGGTAGCGGCACGCAGTGGCGGCAAACCGGACACCAATCCGCGTCTCAGGGTTGCTATCGAACGCGCCAAAGAAGCATCCATGCCGGCGGATAACATCGACCGCGCCGTAAAAAAAGGCACCGGAGAACTCGAAGGTGTAAGTTACGAAGATATAACACTCGAGGGTTATGGCCCGGGCGGTGTGGCGATATACGTCGAAGGTGTTAGCGATAATCGTAACAGGACTACCAGCGAAGTCAGGACGATATTCACGAAAAAGGGCGGTAATATGGCAGGCGCCGGTTCGGTGAGTTGGATGTTCGAGAAAAAGGGCTACTTTGTAGTAAGTAAAGCTACGATCGATGAAGACAAACTGATGGGTATCGTATTGGACGCAGGCGCCGAAGACCTGGTGGTGGAGGATGAAAACTACGCTGTAAAGACCGCGCCGGCCGATTTTTTCAAAGTGAAGAAAGCGCTTGATGATAATAAGATATCGACAGAAGACGCGGAGATAACGCTTCTGCCTAAATCTACCGTCAAGGTTGTAGGTGATGATGCTAAAAAGGTACTAGATCTTGTTGAGGGACTCGAAGAGCACGACGACGTACAACACGTGTATGCCAATTTCGACATACCGGATGATTTATTGAAGGAATAATTCCGCGAATAATGCGTATACTTGGGATAGATCCCGGGCTACAGATAACGGGTTACGGAGTAATAGAGGACAGGGGGTTTAAACTTATCGAAGCCGGGTTTATCAGGACGGCGGCAAAGACGCCCGTACAGGACAGGATTACCAGGATATTCGACGAGATATCTAAAGTAGTTGAGGATCATCGGCCGGATGTCCTTGTTCTTGAAAAGATATATTCCCACTATAAGCATCCGACCACAGCAATTCTTATGGGGCACGCGCGTGCTATGGCGTGTCTTGTATGCGGAAAGTTCGATATACAGCTTGTCAATTATCCTTCGACACGCATTAAAAAAGCGATAACCGGCAACGGCCACGCATCGAAACAGCAGGTGCAGAGAATGGTGCAGAGTCTATTGAAACTCAAAAATCCTCCGGAGCCGGTCGATGTGAGTGACGCTTTGGCGATGGCGATAAGTTATTGTTACATAGAGAAAAAAGATGATCTCGCACATATCCGGTAAAATACGGAAGAAAAAAATCTCGAGCGTAGAGATAGATGTTAACGGATTTTCCTACGAAGTTATGGTGCCTCCTGCGGTCATGAGCGGCATTGAAAGTAACCGCGCCCAGGACGGAACCATATCCCTTGTTACATACCACTATTACCAGATGGATCAGTCAAAGGCGCTTCCCGTTCTGGTCGGGTTTCTGAATGAAATCGAGAAAGAATTTTTTGAGCAGTTTATAACGGTTTCGGGTGTCGGCCCCAAAGCGGCATGCCGCGCGCTTACCCTGGCTATCCCGGAGATAGCCGCCGCCATAGACCGCGGGGACATGGCCGTGTTAAAATCACTGCCGGGCATAGGCGAACAGAAGGCGCGCGAGATAGTCGCGAGGCTTCAGGGCAAAGTAGGTAAGTTCGCTCTTATGAAAGACACATTTAGCTCTTCAGTCGTGGAAGGTAAAGACGATATAAGAGAAGAGGCGCTGAGCGTGCTTTTGCAATTGCAATACAAGAAGAGTGAGGCGCAGGACATGATCGACCGGGCATTAAAGCATAATCCGAAAATATCCACATGCGAAGACGTACTTAACGAGGTATATAAGGGGTCGAGGGGCGTTAATGTCTAAATCCCAAATAGATCCAAAAACCCAAAATCCAAACGTACCGGCCGGCCGAGAAAAATTATTAGTATCTCAGGAGACCGAAGAAGATCAGATATTAAATATATCCCTAAGGCCTTCCAAGCTCGAGGATTTTATAGGGCAGAAAGCGCTTGTGGAGAACCTTAAGGTTTCGCTTCAGGCGGCTCTCCGGCGCAAAGAGCCGATGGAGCACACGCTTTTGTCCGGGCCCCCGGGTCTTGGAAAGACATCCCTCGCCCATATCATAGCCAATGAGATGGGCTCTAAAATAACGGCTACGAGCGGGCCGGCCATAGGCAAGGCCGGGGACCTTATAGGCATACTCACCAACCTCGCCGATGGCGATATACTTTTTATCGACGAGATACACCGGCTTTCCAAGACGGTGGAAGAGTTTATCTATCCGGCCATGGAGAACTTCGAGATAGACTTTATTATAGACAAGGGCCCCTATGCCAAAACGATAAAATTCAATCTGAAGCGTTTTACTTTAATAGGCGCGACAACCCGCGCGGGATTACTGACTGCGCCGCTACGCTCAAGGTTCGGCATATTCCAACACCTCGATTTTTATGAAACAGAAGATCTGGTAAAGATCATCACTCGTTCGGCTAAATTATTAAATATTCCGATAGATAAAAATGCCGCTGAAGAGATAGGCAGGCGCGCCAGGGGTTCGCCGCGTGTCGCGAACAGGCTTCTTCGCCGCGTCAGGGATTGGGTTCAGGTGAAGCGGGACGGGAAGATAACGCTTGAAACTACGGAAGAGGCACTCAAAAACCACGGCATCGACAAGATGGGGCTGGATAACATCGACCGCAAGGTCATAAATATAATACACGAGTCCTTTAACGGCGGCCCGGTCGGTATAGAGTCGATAGCCGCTACTCTCAACGAAGAACCCGACACGATCGTTGATGTCGTCGAGCCTTTCCTCTTAAAGATAGGCCTTCTCAAAAGGACGCCGCGCGGCAGGGAATTGACGCGCCGGGCCTACGAGCATATGGGGCTTTCCCGCACGTCTAAAGAAATTCAAAGAGAGATGTTTTAGATACTATGAATATTCTGCTACATATTTGCTGTGCCCCGTGTTCCTTCTATCCTGTAGAGGAGCTGAAGAAACAGGGCCATCAGTTCGCCGGTTTTTTCTATAATCCCAATATACATCTGTACTCCGAATATCTTAAACGCCGCGCTGAGGTCGAGAAGCATTCAAAGAAGGAGGCGTATAACGTTATTTATCCGGATTACGAGATGGAGAAGTTTTTTCAGTATGTAACCGATAACGAAGATGCCCGTAACCGGTGCCCTGTGTGCTGGTGGCTACGCCTCGAAAAGACGGCGAGATTTGCCTGTGAAAACGGTTTCGAAGCTTTCACCACCACGCTTCTCGGCAGTCCATACCAGGATCACGATACGATACAAAAAATAGGCGCGGACATAGCCTCGAAGGCGGGGTTGAAATTTTATTATACGGATTTTCGCGCCGGTTTTAAAGACGGACAGGATAAGGCGAGGGCGGAAGACTATTACCTGCAGAATTACTGCGGGTGTATATTCTCTGAGAAGGAAAAGATCGAACGAAAGAAGCCGCGCGCATGAGCGACATGGGATTGTTTGGGAAGATGCTGATCCTGTTCGGGCTTTTGCTCGTTGTGCTCGGAGTCATATTTACGCTCGGAGGCAAATTGCCGTGGTTCGGCCGCCTGCCGGGCGATATCTATATCCATAAACGCAACTTCACTTTATTTTTCCCCATAACGACTTCGGTGATAATCTCCGTGATCCTGTCGATAATATTGATACTGCTGAGGCGAAGATGAGAAAGGTGTCCGCGGCTATCCTGTGTTTATTCATAGGGATGGCGTTTCTGTGCTCATGTGCCGGCGCCGGTCAGGTGCCCGACACAGAAGTCCGCGTTCTTGTAATAGATGGACGGGATTCTTTTATTATTTCCCTGAAAGGCAAATATACCATATGCGAGATGGGCTCCGATAAAGTGCTGGCGGAAGGGCCGTTCTTGTCGGGGGTGGTTTCTGCGGCGAAGAACGGATTGATTCTCGGGAGGAAAGAGGTAGGGCAGAGCGCGATAACTATAAAGGTTGTGCGCGACGGTAATGTATATATCGATTCCCGCCGGTTCAGAGGAGCTATCGATATAATAAAAAAGTCCGACGGCAAGCTGATGGTTGTGAACCGGCTTGGCCTGGATGAATACCTCTACGGTGTCCTGTATAACGAAGTTTCGCATCGCTGGCCGATGGAGGTATTGAAGGCCCAGGCTATAACTGCCAGAACTTTCGCGCTTTATGAAATAAGGCAGAGCAAGGGGCAGTTGTATGACCTGAGAAACGACATATATTCGCAGGTGTACGGCGGCAGGACATCGGAAAAATGGGCGACGACGACCGCGGTGGATCGGACTAGGGGGCAGATCCTCGTCTACAACGGAGATATATTCCCCGCCTATTATCATGCCACCTGCGGCGGCTACACCGAAGATGCGGCCAATCTGTGGAACGTGAACATCGAGCCGCTCAAAGGTAGTGAGTGCGGATTTTGTTCAGATTCTCCACATTACAGATGGTCAAAAGATATCCCTATTGATGCGCTTGAAAAGAAATTAAAGGGCGGCGGTTACAAGGTCGGTAATGTGTCGTCTATCGCCGTGTTGTCAAAGAATAGATCGGGACGGGTGGACAAGCTCGAGATAAAGGACGGGTTCGGCAGGAGCGTTGTTATGAGTGGGAAGGATTTCAGGCATATGCTGGGGCCGAACGAAGCGCGCAGTGCGAATTTTGAAATAACTCTGAGGCCGGGCATAGTGCGCATCGATGGAATAGGCTGGGGCCATGGGGTTGGTATGTGCCAGTGGGGCGCGTACGGCATGTCGCGCAAAGGCTTTAAGGCGGCGGAGATATTACGGCGCTACTATCCCGGGGCGGAAATTTCGACGATCGACAAGATAAAGATGTAAAATTTTTCGATCCCGGGAGGCATCCCCTCTCGGGGTTGGTATTCCGCAGGGACGCGAAATTTTCAGCCATGTGAAAATTTCGCTCGAGAAAAATTGCTCGGATGTTGCCTCGCAATTTTTACGCCCTGCTCCATACCAACCCCTCGGGGGTCTTTTCCCGCGGAATCGAAAAATTTTACGAGGGAGAGCAGAAAACACCGTTCCGGAACCGAAATTTTGGGTGCCCGCATCTGTTAGCGCGAGTATTGGCACCTGTGGTGATAAGGAAAGTTTCCGGAATATTTTTAGATGACCGATGTTAGGCGAGGGGACTATGCTTACGCGACGACGTAAAAATCGCGAGCGGGCATGGTTCCCGAGCCAGGGTTAGCAAGTAAGCGAGGGAGAGCGAGCGATTTTTTTTCGAGCGACATTTTTCACGCCGGGAAAAATGGAGCGTTCGGAGCGAAGCATAGTCCCCTCGCCAGAGACAACATGTTCATGAAATAAAAAATTGAAATATGAAACTATCCGAGTTTGATTATAACTTACCGAAGGAATTGATCGCGCAGTATCCGGCCCAGAAGCGGGATGCGTGCAGGTTGATGGTGCTCGATCGCGCTTCGAAGACGATCGCGCATAAGACGTTCGAGGATATCCTCGGATATTTTAAACCCGGCGATCTGCTCGTCCTGAATAATACGAAAGTAATCCCCGCGCGGCTCTTTGGGAAGCGGAAGTCGGGCGGGAAGGTTGAGTTGTTTCTACTGGAAATGAAGAATCCGATTTGCGAGGCGCTCGTAAAACCGGGGGCGCGGGTTAAGGATGGAGAAATTATAATTCTCGATTCCGGGGATGAGGTCGAGGTTATGGGGCGCGGCGATATCGGAAGACAGGTAAGATTTAACAGGCCGATCGAAAGTATTGTGAAAGAAATAGGCCACATGCCATTGCCGCCATACATCGATAGGAACGACGAAGATTCGGACAAACAGAACTATCAGACTATTTACTGCCGGAAGGAAGGCGCGACCGCAAGCCCGACAGCGGGATTGCATTTTACGGATGAGTTGCTGGACAAAATCGCAGGACGCGGGGTACGGGTTCAATATGTGACGCTCCACACGAATTACGGGACGTTCGCGCCGGTAAAGACGGAAGATGTCGAGGGGCACAAAATGCATAAGGAACCCTTCGAGCTTTCCGCCGAGACCGCGGAGGCGATAGTCGAGACGAAGAAGCGCGACGGTAAGGTATACGCGGTCGGGACGACTACGACACGCGTTTTGGAACATTGCGCGCAGAAACTTCCGCGCAGTGCCGGCGGGCACACCGAAATGTTCATATATCCGGGTTATAAGTTCAAAGTCGTCGATCGCTTAATTACGAATTTCCATCTGCCGAAATCTACGCTTATGCTACTGGTGAGCGCATTCGCAGGTAAAGACTTTATTCTCGATGCATATCGCCAAGCCATAGCCGAGCGATACAGATTCTTTAGCTATGGCGACGGGATGTTGATAGTGTAAATTTGTCGATACAGCAGGTGAATATGATGTATCGAGTGGTTTGTTCGGGGCGCGCAATTTTCGGCCATGCAAAAATTGCGCTCCGTAAAAGTTCTCGTACACTGCCTCGAACTTTTAAGGCCCTCACAAACCACATCGCTACATCATATTATGCTGAGAACGAAAAATTTACTGAAGGGACAGGTAAAAAGAATGAGTTTTAAACTGATACATAACGACAAATCGACGAAGGCGCGGCTCGGAGTGCTTACGACAGCGCATGGCCAGGTGAATACTCCTGTATTCATGCCGGTCGGAACGCAAGGCACCGTCAAGGCGATGTCGACCGACGAGCTCAAAACATGCGGCGCGGAAATAATACTCGGCAACGCGTACCACCTTTACTTGCGGCCCGGACTCGACATTATAGGCAAGGCAGGCGGTTTGCATAAATTCATGGGCTGGGATCGGCCGATCCTTACCGATAGCGGAGGTTACCAGATATTCAGCCTGGCGACGCTTAGAAAACTCACCGACGAGGGGGCCGAATTCTCATCGCACATAGACGGGTCAAAACATTTTATTACGCCCGAGAAGGCGATCGACATACAACAGGTGTTGGGCAGTGATATCATGATGATACTCGACGAATGCGTCCACTATCCCGCCGCGCGCGATTACGTCGAGCAGTCGCTCGAGCTGACAACGAAATGGGCCAGACGGGCGAAAGAATATTTAGCGTCTTTTCGACCCGGGCAAAATTATTCTTCGAGCGCAGGAGATAAGGATAATTTTAACCGCGCTCAAACAATAAATCACCAGCTATTGTTTGGAATTGTCCAGGGAAGTACGTATTTGGATCTACGCAAGAAGGCGGTCGAGGATCTTCTCTCGATAGGATTTGACGGCTACGCGATAGGCGGGGTGAGTGTGGGGGAGCCTGCAAGCCTGATACATGAGATCGCAGGTTATACCGCGTCACTTCTGCCGCAGGACAAGGCGCGCTACCTGATGGGGATAGGTACGCCACCCGACATAATAGAGGCGATATCCAACGGCATAGACATGTTCGACTGTGTGGTCCCGACCAGGAACGGCCGGAACGGGCAGGCGTTTACCTGGGATGGCGAGCTTCAGTTGAGGAACGCCGAATTTAAGGAAGACTTCCGACCCATTGACGAAAAATGCGATTGCTTTGCCTGCAGGAACCATACCCGCGCTTACATAAGGCATCTATTTAATACGCAGGAGCTTCTCGGTCTTAGGCTTGTTTCGTTGCATAATATTCATTTTTATGTTACACTAATCAAATTATCGCGCGAGGCGATAAGAGATGATGCTTTTGATGATTTCAGGAAGAAGTTTTTAAGATTATACCTAAAAAAGGAGAGACAAAATGGGACAAGCGTCAAATCCGTTATTTAATTTATTGCCGATAATAGTTATTTTTATAATATTTTATTTTCTTCTTATCCGGCCCCAAAAAAAACAGCAGGATGAGCATAAGAAGATGATAGCGGGACTTAAAAAGAATGACGAAGTGGTAACTGCCGGAGGCATACACGGCACGATAATGAATGTGAAGGATCATACGGTTACCCTCAAGGTGGATGACAATGTAAAAGTCGAGGTACAGAAGTCAAGCATCGCGAGCATGAAGCGTAAAGCAGGAGGGGAGTAATGAATAAAGGGCAACAGTGGAAAATAGTCGGCATAGTCGCTATCGTCATAGCTTCTCTGTGGATTATCTGGCCGCCGTTTACTATAAAAGACAAAGATGGTAGTGTACAGAAGGGGAAGATAAACCTCGGGCTTGACCTGCAGGGCGGTATGCACGTTGTCCTGAAAGTAGATACGTCGAAGGTTCCGGCCGAAGCTCGCAAGGATGCTGTCGAGCGGGCCATGGAGATAATCAGGAACAGGGTTGACCAGTTCGGCGTCGGTGAAATGGCTATACAGAGGCAGGGTAAAGACAATATCATAATACAACTGCCTGGAGTTACCGACCGCGAAAGGGCTCTTGAGATAATAGGGAAGACGGCGCATCTTGAGTTCAGGCTTGTTTCCGATAATACCGAGGACTTGAAGAAAGCTATCAATAACGAGCCTGTCGAAGGATACGAGCTTAAGTATATGGAAGGCGAACGCGCAGGGAGCGAGCCTCTCTTGATCGCGAAAACGGCAAGCCTTACCGGCGATCTTTTAGTGAACGCGAAAACGGAGTTCAGCTCCCGCGGATTCGGCGAACCTTATGTTTCGTTGACACTTAACGCTAAGGGCGCCCAGATTTTTGCCAATGTTACCGCTACTAATGTAGGTAAGCGGCTCGCCATAGTCCTGGACGGAAAAGTCGTTTCGGCGCCTGTGATCCGCGAAGCGATACCGTCTGGCCAGGCGCAGATATCTGGGAATTTTACCGTGGAACAGGCCAATGACCTCTCTGTCATATTGAGGGCTGGCGCGCTTCCGGCGCCTGTCATCGTAGAGGAAGAGAGGACTGTAGGGCCATTGCTCGGAGCCGACTCCATTAGGAGCGGTCTCAAGGCGGCGGTTATAGGAACTGCTCTCGTCGTAGTTTTCATGATATTTTATTACAGGCTGGCCGGCTTTGTCGCTGTTTTTGCGTTGGGACTTAACCTTCTCCTTATACTCGCATGCCTGGCCTTATTTAAAGGAACGCTTACACTGCCAGGTATCGCCGGTTTGATATTGACCCTGGGTATGTCAGTAGACGCGAACGTTCTTATATATGAGCGAATGCGTGAAGAGATGGCGCTTGGTAAATCAATGCGCGCGGCTATAGCCGCAGGATATCATAGGGCGTTATCGGCGATAGTGGATTCTAATCTGACAACTATAATAGCGGCCGCTCTTATATTCAAATTCGGGACAGGCCCGATCAGAGGCTTTGCGGTTACGCTGACCATAGGCCTTTTAGCCAACCTATTTACGGCGGTTATGTGCACAAAGGTTATATTTGAGGTAATGTGCGATCAGTTCAATCTTGCCAAATTAAAATTCATGCATCTTTTCACCCGCCAGACCAATATCGATTTTATCGGCAAGAGAAAGATATGCTATATAATATCGGCCCTATTTATTATCATCGGCCTCGCGTTATTTATAATGAGAGGCGATAAGAATTACGGCGTCGATTTCTCCGGCGGCACATTGCAACAGTACATGTTCGATAAGCCGGTTAAGATGGATGATATCAGGAAGGTTTTAAAAGATATAGGATACGGGAACGCATCAATCCAGCAATACGGAAATCCTAAAGAGGTGATCGTTCGCACGCAGGAGGATATCGCTACCAAATTATCAGGAGCATTCCGGGAGAATTTGAAAGACAATTCGTTCCAGGTATTGCGTGTCGAGACGGTGGGGCCCGCTGTCGGTAAAAATCTCCGGCAAAACGCCCTGATAAGTCTTATACTTGGCCTGGCAGGTATCGCGATATATGTAATGTTCCGGTTTGATCTTAAGTATGGCATCGCGGGTGTAATTGCGCTGATCCATGACGTATTATTTGCCGTCGGCGCGATGGCGCTTACTCATAGGCAGTTTGATCTTACGATCGTGGCCGCGTTATTGACTATCGCCGGTTATTCGATAAACGATACAGTCGTTATATATGACCGTATAAGGGAGAACCTGCGTATTGTTAAGAAGGGCAGTTTTAACGAGATCGTCAATTTAAGCATAAACCAGATGCTCGGCAGGACTATCCTTACCACAGGCGTTACAATGCTTGCGGTAATGGCCCTTCTCGTATTCGGCGGCGCGGTGTTGAATAATTTCTCATTCTGTATATTTGTCGGTTTCTTCGTAGGAGTCTATTCCACTATTTATATCGCGAGCCCGCTGGTCATTTCGTGGCATCAGGCGAGAGTCGCTGTTAAGAGGTAAGACGTAGTCGAACGTGATTAACCGCGTAGGTTTGTATGCGGGTTAACCCATAGCTAACCTACGCGGTTATATCCGGGATTTTGCCGATCTCGAGTTTATAAGGATCTTTGTGCAAAAGATATGGAAAATCAGAGAGTCCGATCCTAAGGTACAGGATCATCTTTCTTCCGCTCTGAATATTTCGAAAGTTACCGCCCAGCTTCTTGTAAACCGCGGCATCAAGACCATCGATGTGGCTTCCGATTTCATGAAGTGCTCCCTGGCGTCCTGCCACAGCCCGTTTCTTCTGAAGGATATGGATAAAGCTGTTTCGAGGATCAGAAAAGCGATATCCTCCGGAGAACGGATACTCGTTTATGGCGATTACGATGTCGACGGTATGACGAGCGTTACTCTTTTATATTCCGCCCTCAAGACGCTTGGCGCTAATGCCACGACCTATATTCCGAATAGAATCGAGGAAGGGTACGGACTTAACTTATCCGCGATAAAACGCGCGCATCATGATGGTGTTAAGCTTATTATAACGGTCGATTGCGGCATATCTTCATTCAAAGAAACGGAACATGCGGCCGCTTTAAAAGTAGATATTATAATTACCGACCATCATGAGATTGTAGGCGCGAAAGTTCCTATGGCTTATGCCGTAATAAATCCTCTCCAGAAAGACTGTAAATATCCGTTTAAACACCTGGCAGGCGTAGGGCTTGCGTATAAACTTGTTAAAGCCCTGTACGACGGCACGTCTCATTTTGCCGAAGATTTCCTCGACCTGGTAAGTCTTGGGACGGTGGCGGATATCGCGCCACTGGTAGGCGAGAATCGCGTTCTCGCGAAGCATGGGCTTGACGAACTTAGCAGGCGCGAGAGAGTAGGCTTGAGGGCGCTAATGGAAGTTTCTGGACTGGATGGTAACATATCCAGCGGGCACATAGGTTTTGTACTCGGGCCGCGGATAAACGCCATGGGCAGAATCGGCTCGCCGCAGAAGGCGATAGATCTGTTGCTGAGCGACAATATCGATACCGCCACAGAGCTGGCAAAAGTATTGAGTACCGAGAACAGGAGCCGGCAGAAGATAGAGGCGCGGATACTGGACGAGGCGCTCGATAAGGTGGAGAGAGAAGTTAATTTTAAGGATCATCGAGTAATAGTTCTCGCGAGTGAAAATTGGCATCCCGGGGTTATAGGGATAGTAGCGTCGCGGATAGCGGACAGATTTTACAGGCCCACCATACTTATATCGCTCGACGGTAAGGTTGGGAAGGGCTCCGGCCGCAGTATAGATGGTTTTCATTTATTCGAATATCTTTTACGCTGTAAGGATCTATTGGCCGGATTCGGCGGTCATGAAGCCGCTTGCGGAATAACTATAGAAAAAGATAATATATCGAAGTTCACAGAACTGATAAATGCGGAAGCTTTTAAGGACGTGGATGAAAGCATATTCAGCCCCAAGCTCGAGATAGAGATGGATGTGCCGCTTGGTAGTTTAAATGAGGAAGTGATCCGGGAAATCGAGGCGCTCGCGCCTTTCGGTTCCGAGAACCCGCGCCCGGTGCTTTCATCCCGAAAGTTGAATATTAAAGACGGCCCGCGCCAGATAGGTAAATCAGGGTTTAAATTATGGGTAACAGATAAAGCTGTTACCTGTGAAGCGATAACTTTCGGCAGGGGCAACTTCGATATGCCGAAGGCAGGTTCCGATATAGACCTCGCGTACATACCTTCCATAAATAATTGGCAAGGCGTCCAATCCATCCAGCTGGAAATAAAAGACATAAAATAGCCGTAAGGATTATTTTTGAAGAAATGAATGAAATGATGTATAATCGCTCTAAATGGCTTTTACGACTTTGCCTGCTTTGAGGCATTTGACGCAAACGCGGATTCTTTTTGGAGTACCGTCGATTATCGCCCTGACGGTTTTTAAATTCGGCATGAACCTGCGTGCCGTTATACCGGTTATCTTCTGGCCAACGCCGCCTTTTTTCTTGGCAAGGCCCCGGCGGACCAGTGTGCGTCCGGCAACAGGTTTTTTACCGCAGATCAAACATATTTTTGACATTTTTATTCGCTCCGTTTTTGTGAGGGCATATAGTAACACAGGAAGCCTTTAAATGCAAGAGAAAAAACAAGACATTTTAAAAACCCCGGTTAGGTATTTTAAAGGGGTAGGACCAAAAAAGAGCGAGCTATTGGCGAAGCTTGATATAAACACTGCCGAAGACCTGCTCTACTATCTGCCTGCGCGCTACGAGGATCGCTCTAATCTGACGGCTGTTAGGGATCTGACGCCGGGTGAATACCGCACTGTCGAAGGTGAGGTGGTAACGTGCTCCAATCGCATCGCGAAGTCGGGGCGGCGGTTTTTCCAGATAGCCGTGGCGGACAAGACCGGTTTTATTCACGCGACATGGTTCAATCAGCCGTACCTCAAGGATTATTTCAGGAAAGGACAGCACGTCATACTCTATGGCAAGATAGAAGCCCATGATAAACTTCAGATACTCCAGCCCGAATATGAGATACTCGAACCGGATGACGCAGGCTCTCTCCATATCGGCAGGATCGTGCCCATATACCCGTCTACGGACGGGCTTGCCCAAAGATATATGCGCGTCCTTACCGATGCGGCTCTGGCGAAATGCTGTAAATATCTCATAGAAAAACTACCGACCTATCTTATCGCCCGGGAAAAACTTGTCGATATAAAATTCGCCATACACAATATACACTTTCCTGCCAAATTCAAAAATCTCGAGAAGGCTTACAGGAGGATCGTGTTCGAAGAATTCTTTATGTTGCAGTTGGCGCTCGCTGTTAAAAAATCCCATTCAAAAAATATAGCGCCTGGCCTTGCGCACAAAATATCGGGCGAGCTTGTAGCCGCGTTTAAAGATAACCTGCCTTTTGAACTTACCGGCGCGCAGAGGGATGCGATGGCGGAGATATCGCGCGATCTGTCTTCGGGGCGTCCCATGAACCGTCTTTTGGAAGGCGATGTCGGTAGCGGCAAGACGATAGTTGCCGCCTACGCCCTCGTCTTGACGGTGCAGAGCGGATTCCAGGGCGTGATTATGGCGCCGACGGAAGTATTGGCGAGACAGCATTTCATCGCCTTGAGCGAACTCCTGATGCCGTTGGGCATCAACGTTTCGTTATTGATAGGCGGTATGGATCCCGCAACGAAAAAAACCGTTGCGGAAGAAATTGAGAACGGTATGGTAAATATCGTAGTTGGGACGCATTCCATTATCCAGGAGACGGTCCGTTTTAAAGATCTGGGACTGGCCGTGATAGACGAGCAACACAAATTCGGCGTAACACAGAGGGCGGCGCTGAAGGCGAAGGGGCGTAACCCGCATATACTTGTAATGACGGCGACACCTATACCCAGGACGCTGGCGCTTACCGTTTATGGTGACCTCGATATCTCGGTAATAAAGCAGATGCCGAAAGGGCGCAAGCCTATAGAGACGTATTGGGTCGAAGAGGCCAAGCGCGCCGAAGCCTATAAGTTTGTGAAGGAAGAGCTTGAGAAGGGCCGCCAGGCATATGTGGTTTGTCCGCTGATAAATGGCAAGATTGGATCCGATGCGCGCGGGCAGGGAGCCGCTGAGATATTTAAAAAACTTAAAACTGAAATATTCCCCGAGCACACCGTCGCGCTTCTGCATGGCAGGATGAGCTTGCAGGAAAAAGACAAGACCATGAAAGATTTTAAAAAAGGGAAGATAGCAGTTCTCGTATCGACCGTTGTAATAGAGGTCGGTATAGATGTGCCGAACGCTTCCGTGATGCTGGTCGAGAATGCCGAAAGATTCGGGCTGGCGCAGTTACATCAGTTAAGAGGCAGGGTGGGCCGCGGCGAGCATGAGTCGTACTGCATACTACTTGCGGATCCGAAGACGGAAGAAGCGGCCAAGCGCATCAGCGCCGTCGAGAATACGCTCGACGGTTTTCTCATAGCGGAGGAGGATCTCAGTATTCGCGGCCCGGGCGAGTTCTTCGGCACGAAGCAACATGGCCTGCCGGAAATAAAATTCGGCAATATATTGAAAGATTTTGATATAATGGAGCACGCCCGGAGAGAGGCGTTTGAATTAATAGAAAAAGACCCGGCGTTAGCCGAAGAACACCACCAGCCGCTACGAAGCGCGCTTAAGGAAAAGTTTAAGGGTGTGCCGGGACTGCTAAGCATAGGATAAAGCATGCGTGTAATAGGCGGAGAGTACAGGTCGCGGATAATCGAGATGCCCAAAGGAGCTGATGTAAGGCCCACACAGGATAGGGTAAGAGAGGCGGTGTTTAACATACTTACCGATGTCAGCGGTTTAAAGGTACTGGATTTATTCGCAGGTAGCGGCGCTTATGGCATTGAGGCTTTATCGAGAGGTGCCGGGCATGCGGTATTTGTTGAGAATAACTCGCATTGTCTGAAGACGATAACCGCCAATGTAGAGTCTTTGCATATACCGGAGTCTAAATATGGGATATTGCGATCCAGCGCATATATGGTACTTGAGCGTCTGGAAAAAGACGGGGAGGTGTTCGATCTTATCTTTGTCGACCCGCCCTATCATAAGGATATGGCCAAAAAGTGCTTGCTTTATATTGATAATTATGATATTTTATCACCAAATGGCCGGATTGTAGTGGAGCATTTTAAGGCCGACAGTCTTGAGGAAGAATTTTCCGGCCTTGTCCCTGAAAAAGAACGCAGGTACGGGGACACGGTTATAACCATATTCAGAAAACAGGGTTGAGCTCAAAACTCAAAACTCAAAGCCGCTTTCGTCCTTCGGACCTGAATATCCAAAAGTCGCGAATCGGCGCATAAGTTTTGAGTTTTACGTTAAGAGAGACATATGGACAAAGCTAAAATAGCCGTATATCCCGGAACATTTGACCCCGTAACCTACGGTCATATCGACCTTATAAAAAGGGCCGCGCGGATATTCGATAAAGTTATAGTGGCGGTCGCTCATAGCAAATCCAAAGGCGTACTGTTCAATGTGGCTGAGCGCGTGGCTATGCTCAAGGACGCAGTTGAAGGCATGGATAACGTCGAGGTCGACGATTTTGACGGTCTGGTTGTAGAGTACGTAAAAAGATGCGGCTCCAGGGTCATGATAAGGGGCTTACGAATGCTCTCTGATTTTGAATACGAATTCCAGCAGGCACTCACGAATCGAAAGCTATCCGGCGACATAGAGACTATCTTCATGATGCCGCGCGAGGACTATTCCTACATCTCGAGCAAGCTTATAAAAGAGGCCGCTTCGCTCGGAGCGGATGTCGGTAATTTTATACCGGAGAAGACGGCAGTAGCATTAAAGAAAAAGATCACTAGTAAATAGAAAGAGGTAGGAAAGTGGGGATGATCGAGGAGATAAGGGCGAGAGCGAAAGCGGCGGGAAAGACCATAGTCCTCCCGGAAAGCGACGACGCTCGTACTATGGAAGCGCTGGAATACATACTTGATAACGGGATAGCCAAAATAATTTTAATAGGTAAAGATAAAATTGCCGGCTCAATAAAAAGTAAAAACAGATCAGGACTCAGGATAATTGATCCGGAAAAGTATAAAGATATCGACGCGATGGCGGTGGAGTATTACGAGCTCCGGAAACTCAAAGGCATAACCCCGGAAGAAGCTCATAAAACGGTCAGGGAAGATTATCTTATATTTGGCGGACTTCTCGTGCGGCGCGGCGAAGCCGATGGGTTTGTGGCGGGGGCATCCCATACCACCGCCGATACCGTGAGAGCGGCATTGCGCTGTCTCAGGATCGATAAAACGATCGGCGTTGTCGCCGGGTCATTTTTAATGGTTGTGCCGGATTCCCCGTATGGCGAACACGGTACGTTTATCTATGCGGATTGCGGCGTTAATCCTGAGCCGAATGCCAGACAGCTTTCGGGTATAGCCGTGTCATCGGCGGACCTATTTGAGAAATTAACGGGTAAGATTCCCAGGGTAGCTTTTTTGAGTTATTCCAGCAAGGGTAGCGCCGAAGGGCCGCTCGTAGATAGAGTAAAGGAAGCCGTACAGCGCGCAAAAGAGGTATCCCCCGGTATATTAATAGACGGTGAATTTCAGGTGGACAGTGCTCTGGACCCGGAAGTTGCCGCGATAAAATGTCCGGCAAGCGAAGTAGCAGGTAAGGCCAACGTCCTGATATTCCCTGATCTTAATTCCGGGAATATAGCGTATAAGCTTACCCAGCGCCTGGCTAAAGCACGGGCGGTAGGGCCGCTTCTCATGGGATTTACAAAACCGGCCAGCGATCTTTCGCGTGGTTGTATTCCGGATGATATAATAGACGCGGTTGCCATAACGGCGGTAAGGGCTTGATAAAGTGTTTATTCTGGTTATAAATTGCGGTAGTTCATCGGCGAAGTACCAGCTCTTTGATGTGCGTAATCGTAAGTCGCTGGCGCGCGGTTTAGTCGAACGTATAGGCTCGACGGGGGCCATGCTTAATCATGAGGCGAACGGCAACGGCGCGTTCGCAAAGCGGGTTTCGTGCGGTGACCACACCGTGGCTATAAAAATAATAGTCGATGCGCTCATCCATGGGCCTTATGGTGTTATAAAGTCCAAAGAAGAGATAGCCGGGATAGGCCATCGGGTTGTTCACGGCGGTGAAGAATTTAAAGAATCGATCCTTCTCACAAATAGAGTTGTCGCATCGATACGAAAATACAGCGAATTGGCGCCGCTTCATAACCCGCCATCGCTTTGCGGCATAAGGGCCTGTTCATCGATATTGAAGGGTATACCCCAGGTAGCAGTATTCGATACGTCGTTTCATCAGACGATGCCGGAAGAGGCGTTCCTGTACGGCTTACCGTTCAAATTTTATACGAAGTACGGTGTTCGGCGTTATGGTTTTCACGGTACGAGCCACAGATATGTTTCGGAAAAGGCGGCCCGGATATTGAAATGTCCGGCCAAACAGCTCAAGCTCGTTACCTGTCACCTGGGCAACGGTTGTAGTATGGCCGCGGTTTCGGGCGGTAAGTCGATAGATACCTCGATGGGGTTTACTCCACTCGAGGGGCTTTTAATGGGAACGCGCTCGGGGGATCTTGATCCGGCGGCGGTATTGTATATTCTTTCAAAAGAGCGCCTGACACTTGAGCGCGTGAATGATATTTTGAATAAAGAGAGCGGGCTTCTGGGTGTCTCCGGCGTCAGTAACGATATGAGAGATATTTTAAAAGGAGCGAGGCTTAAAGGTCAAGCCGCAAAACGATGCAAGCTCGCAATCGAGATGTTCATTTACAGGATCAAAAAATATATCGGCGCCTATCAGGCGGCAATGGGCGGACTCGACGCGGTAATATTCACTGCCGGCATAGGCGAACATAACCCATGGATAGTCAAGAGGATATCAAGAGAGCTTAAAGGTGTAGTTCCTGGTAAAGCGCGGTTTCTTGTGATACCGACGAACGAAGAACTTTTGATCGCGCGTGATACGTACAACATAATACGAAGGAGGAGAAATGCCAAATCCAAAACGTAAACATTCGAGAGCGAGGAGAGACAAACGGCGCAGTGCAAATAGTAAGGTTTACGCCGCGAATCTTTCGACGTGCCCGCAATGTAAAAAGGCGAGATTACCTCACAGGGTGTGTCCGTTCTGCGGCTATTATAAAGGCAAGCCAGTGATAGTGATCGAGACGAAGGTTGAGAAGAAGAAATAACCTATAAAGAGGGGAATATGAAGATAGTAATCGATGCTATGGGCAGTGATATGGCGCCGGCGGTTGAGGTTGAAGGTGCTATCCAGGCCGTAGAAGAGTTTGGTTACGATCTGGTACTTATCGGAGACGAGGCGCTTATAAAAGCTGAGCTCGATAAGCGCGGCGGCGGTAGAGGTAAGATATCGATAGTGCATTCTCCGGAACGTATCGAGATGAACGAGCCGGCGGCGCTTTCGGTGAGGAGGAAGAGGAAATCCTCCATCGTTATGGGTCTCGAAATGCTGAAGCGCGACGAGGCCGACGGGTTTGTCAGCGCGGGGAATACCGGTGCAGTAGTGTGCGCGGCTACCCTGTCGCTACGGCTTTTACCGGGCATAGAGAGGCCGGGCATAGCCATTTGTATTCCGACCCTGAAAGGGACCTCGGTTATTACCGATGTGGGCGCGAACATAGATCCGAAACCTCTGCATCTTTTGCAGTACGGTATTATGGCCGATGCCTACTCGCGATATATACTACACAAACCGAATCCTACGGTAGGGTTATTAAATGTGGGAGAGGAAGAATCTAAGGGTACTGATTTCATCAAAGAAACCCACACTCTTCTCAGCGAATCAAAACTTAATTTTATCGGCAACATAGAGGGCCGCGACATATATGCCGGTACCGCGGATATAATATTGTGCGATGGCTTCGTAGGAAACGTTATACTTAAAGTGTCCGAGAGCGTCGTGGATACGATAGTAAAACTTTTAAAGAAAGAGATAAAGGCGAACGTTATCGCTACGCTAGGAGCCGCACTCGCGGCTTCGGCTTTCAACGGTTTAAAGAAGAAGATGGACTATTCGGAATATGGCGGCGCGCCGCTCTTGGGTGTCGACGGAAGGTGTATTATAAGCCACGGGTCTTCAAATCCCAAGGCGATAAAGAATGCTATAAAAGTTGCCGGTGAATTCATGACGCTGGGTGTTAATAAGCATATAGTCGAGGAGTTGGAGAGTTACTAATCCCGCCGGGAGTCAGCGAGGGCGGGATTTCGCTTTGGATAAGATAGGGAGTTTTATATGTGTGCAGAGAGAAAGGTTGGAATACTGGGATTGGGCGCGTATCTTCCCGAAAAGATCCTGACCAATAAGGATCTCGAGAAGATGGTCGATACTACCGACGAATGGATCGTATCGCGTACCGGCATAAAAGAGCGGCGTATCGCCCGTGAAGACGAGGCGACCAGCGATATGGCTACCGAGGCCGCGAAACGCGCCCTGAAGGATGCGGGCCTTACCGCCGCGGACATTGATCTTATAATAGTCGCTACGATAACACCCGACATGTTCTTTCCCGCTACGGCGTGTCTTGTGCAGGAGAAGATAGGCGCAAGAACGGTGCCTGCTTTTGATGTAAGCGTGGCCTGTTCCGGTTTTATATACGGTATTGCCATTGCAAACCAGTTCATAAAATCCGGCACCTACAAGCATGCTCTTGTGGTGGCGGCCGAAAAGCTCTCAGCCATAACCGACTGGACCGACAGGAATACGTGCGTCTTATTTGGTGACGGTGCGGGCGCGGCCATCCTGGGGCCGGTCGATAAGGGAGGCATACTTTCAGTTTATCTGGGCGCGAACGGTAAGGCCGGCGACCTTATAAAGCTACCCGCCGGCGGTTCGAAGATACCGGCCACAAAACAGTCGGTCGAAAGCAATCTCCATTGTATCAAAATGAATGGCGCAGAGTTATTTAAACACGCGGTAAAGATAATGGCAGATGCCGCTTTGGAAGTGACCAAGCCGTTAGGCCTGCAGGCTACCGATATAAAATTGGTAATACCGCACCAGGCTAATATACGTATTCTCAATGCTGTTGCCAAGAGGATGGGGTTGACGCCGGATAAGATATATTTAAATCTTGAAAAGTACGGCAATATGTCGGCCGCTTCAAGCGCGGTGGCGTTAGTCGAGGCGGTAAAAGAAGGCAGGATCAAGAGGGGCGAAAAGATGCTCCTTGATGCGTTCGGCGGCGGGCTTACATGGGGAGCGATAGTTATCGAATGGTAAGCGTTGATACGGCTTTAATATTTCCGGGGCAGGGCGCGCAATATGTGGGGATGGGGAAGGACCTTTACGATAATTACCCGCAAGCCAAAGAGGTATTCGATAGGGCTAATGAGATCCTGAAGTTCGACGTAAAGAAATTATGTTTTGAAGGGCCTAAGGAAGAATTGTCGACTACCAGGATAAGCCAGCCGGCAATATTGACGTTGAGCATCGCCGCGCTGAAGGTATTGGAAACAACGCCATATTATTCACAAATCGTTCCGAAGTTTTCACTCGGGTTGAGCCTCGGCGAGTATAGCGCTCTCGTAGCCGCGGGAAGCATGAAATTTGAGGATGCCCTTATTCTCGTCAAGAAGCGCGGCGAGCTAATGGAAGAGGCGTCGAAAAAGAACCCCGGCAAGATGGCCTGTGTCATAGGCATGGATCCAGTGACGATAGAGACATTGTGTAAGGGGATAGGGTGCGAGATAGCCAATCTTAATTGTCCCGGGCAGGTGGTCGTTTCCGGGAAAACCACGAATATAGAATTATTCGCGGGTCTTGCGAAAGAGAAGGGCGCTAAGAGAGTGTTACTGCTGGATGTGAGCGGGCCATTCCACTCTTCGCTAATGACCCCAGCGCGCGATAAATTGAAAGATTATATCGAAACCATACAAATATCGCAACCGTCGATCCCGTTTATAAGTAATGTCGATGCCAAGGTTCAGACCGACCCGGTAATTATAAGGGCTAATCTCATAGCTCAAGTAAATACAAAAACGCTATGGGAAGAATCGATACGGCTCGTAAGCAATAGCGGAATCGGATCATTCGTTGAAATAGGCCCAGGACAGGTGCTAAAAGGTATTTTAAAGAAGATAGATTTGAAATTATCGGTTAAGAGCATAGCAACTCATCACGATATCATGTCATTATCCTCCCAGCCTGACGAAAATAGCCCAATGCGTTAAAAATTAAAAATGTAGAAAAATATGCTTGTCATCTATTAAAAGTATGTTATACTTATATTAGGAGAATAAAATACTACCTATATATACGAGATGAGATGTGAGTGCGCTTTAAGCGGAGGAAATTATGAAAACGCTGAGAATGGCAAGTATAATAGGTTTCATTATACTAACGATAGCGCTTACGATGTCGCTCATAGGATGGAACATAAGTAGCTCATTCGCTGAGGATGGCATTGAGCGTAGCTACCGATCGACTTCCTATGTATTTGGGCCATCTTATGTGAATGTGTTTATGCAGAGATCTGAGGCGTTGCGCAATAAAGCACAACAGCAACCGAAATCGCTTCTCAGCCGCCTAATTGAGGTAGTCAAGAATAAATTAACTAAAGATGTAAAAGAGAGTACTGTTAAAACTCCTGCTAAGCCAAAACTTCAAATGAAGCAAAGCGCTCGAAACTCCATAGCGAGAACCGCCAGCACAATTACAACGCCCATGTCACCAGATGGCTTGGTTACTGGCATATCTAATCTTGGGAGTGGCAACTATGAGATTACTCTCAAGAGCGGCGCAAGAGAAATAGTAAATTTTGAGGATTATACCAACAAATATAATGCTCTATGGCAGGCATCATATGACACTAATTTTTTCACTTTGTGGGATTCTGCCGTAGCGAAGGAGTATAGCTCCGGACAGGCATATCAGAATGCCCTGAATCTTCTGCTTAGTGGATATAAGATAGAAGATGTGGGCTCTGTTGCCGTGCAAAGTACCGTAGAGCATATTGAAACGTATTCATTGGGATGGTCTATCGATGGTACGGAGCAAATAATTGTAGAATATGTGGAAAATACCCCCGGGATTTATGAGTATATGAACAGTAAATATACCTCTGGCGATTATTCGCCAGTAGCTGTTTATGATTCAGACGATCCATTGAGTTCAAACATAATCGGATATAATATAGTTCTTACTCAAACTATCTCTTCCGAGAAATTTGCCACCAGAACAACGTATGAGACGATAACGCAATATGAATCGCAGTATAAATGGGTAGCGTGGGGTGAGTGGACGGAAACGGTATGGGATTCTTCCGTGCAAGAAGCGCACTGGGATGAGGCATCGCAGTCATTTCAATATAGCAATGGAGCTTACGTAACTACTACAGTGACCGGATGGGACTATTCTACGGCCGTCACGCGCATTGGGGATGAGCATGCCGCTTTTCTGGAGACGATTTATTCTGTGGCAAGGGTAAATGCCGCCAATGATACCACTGATTATGCCGCCAACTACGCGTATGAATATATAAATAATCAGGCGTTTACTGCTACTCAGGAGCATTATTCTTATGTAATTAATAATGAATGGGCGAACGATTATGCCGCACTTCATAGCACATTCGAAGTGCGGGAGGCGGAGCAACTTACCGAGGGTATACCGTATAATACCGCCGCGGTTCTGAGCGATGGAACGGTAATAGGATTTGGATATTACCTTTTATCCAATTCCAATGATACGTTTTATAATCAAAGTGCTAGCACTTTAAATGCTAAAGATGCTAGTCTTCTTTTTACGATGAATCTTTTTGGACAAAATGCACTTTCTCTTGATGGTGTGTCCAAAGAGCCGTCTTCTGAAAACTTCATAGGTACCGATATGTTTGTTCTTATGGATGGGAATATAGGAACGGTCCTCGCAGATATTGTTAAAAATCCTGATGCGACGCAAAGAGAGGTACTGATCTCAATTAGCGGGTTTTTAGAGGAAATAAACGGGGCCCAAATGGCAGGGGTAGATAGCGCTGAGATTGAACAGGCGAAGCAGGATCTTATAAATGCAGTTGCCGATCTGCTTATGGCGCAGGCGGTTCCGGATCTTTTAAATAGCGGGGATATAGCCAGTGTTAAAGCGATATTCTCGGATTTAAACAGCGCAAAAGAGAAAATGGTGTCAGAGTTTATGTCCGCGGCAAAACCTTATTATGATAATATCGTTAGAGATATGGAAAAGAGCATAGAGATATTAAAATCTAATAATGTCCTTAACCCAAATATGACCAGGGAAGATCTTAAGAAACTGCCCCCCTGTGATTTGGAGAAGATACTTGATAAGATGAGAAAGACGGAAAAGCGTATTTTTGAAGCAGAATATATACTGCAACAGGAAGTAAAATACCGCAATGCATATATTGAGCCTAATAAACAACGTCTTGAAGAAGAAATGAAGAGTATGATGAACGATTTCACAGGCAAGATTAACGGCATGTTGAAGAATACTAAATAGTTATATCCCGCCAAAGAATAGAGTTGAATTAACCTCAAAATGATGTATCATATGAATAAATACTAAAGGGAGGGCTGTAAGTATGCCAAAGTCGATTAAAGGAAGTCAGACGGAAAAGAATCTGCTCGCGTCGTTTGCCGGAGAGTCACAGGCGAGAAACCGGTATACGTACTTCGCCAGTGCCGCCAGGAAAGAGGGGTTTGAACAGATAGCTAATATTTTCGAAGAAACCGCCGGTAATGAAAAAGAGCACGCGAAAGTGTTTTTTAAATATCTTGAGGGCGGGGAAGTGGAAATAACGGCGGCCTATCCCGCCGGAAAGATAGCGGATACTAAATCTAATCTGGAATCGGCCGCGGCCGGTGAAAAGCTGGAGTGGTCGAAGCTTTACGCTGATTTTGCCAGGGTCGCTGCGGGTGAAGGTTTTTCCGACGTAGCGCATTCTTTCGAAGAGATTGCGAAGGTTGAGATGTTTCATGAGGCGCGCTACAGGAAACTCATTCAGAATATAGAGAAGAAAGAGGTATTTAAAAAGAAAGCGGCAGTCAAGTGGCACTGTATAAATTGCGGATATATATTCGAAGGCGCAGAAGCGCCGGCCGAATGCCCCGCATGCAAGCATCCACGCGCGTTCTATGAACTTCTCGCCGGGAATTATTAAAAATAGGATGGCATTTAGACCGGAAGAGGTACTGCTGTCGCCTACCCAGCGCTGTAATCTCGCGTGCGTACATTGCCATGCCACAAAGGGTGAGCAGGCGCTATCTTTAGGGTTTACGAAAAAGTTTTTGCTCGACAGTAAGAAGCGCGGTATAGATCGGATGGGCTTCACCGGCGGGGAACCATTTCTCGCCGGTGATTTTTTATGTAAGATTATCGAATTCGCCGTCAAGGAAGGCTTTGTTTTCGACAGGATAACCACCAACGGCGTGTGGTATAAAAACCGCTCACAATTAAAAGAGGCGCTCGGCAGATTGTCGCGTGCCGGATACGACGGCTCGATCTGCGTAAGCGTCGACGCTTATCATCGGCAGGATATCAACAAGCTGTCGCATTTTATTAAAACTGCTCAGGAAATGTGGTCTCGCCCGGACATGGTGTCGATCGTATATGTTACAGGACGGGACGCGGAGACGAAAAGTAAGCTGAATAAACTCGCCCGGCTTCTCGGCGCGCGTCTTCATGGTTTCGGCGGCAGTCATCCGCATATAAAATCCGCCAGGATTTTTATATCGATAGGCCGAATCGAGCTTTCGCCGGTAGGGCGCGCCGGCCGGTTAAAAGATCCATGGGATGGGAAATGGTTTAAGGAGGATTTCTGTAAAGGCCCCGGCAACGTATTCTTTGTTGAGTCGGATGGATCGGTAAAGCCGTGCTGTGGCTATGCTTCGGATTTGGATATTTTTACCGTAGGAAACATAAAGACGGATACGGTTCGCGGTATGCTTAAAAATATTCGCAAAAACCGCGTCCTGTATGCTATATTTAAACTTGGCTTAAGTCGCATCAGAAATCGACTTATAGAACTCGGTTTTGTATTCCCGGGCAAAACAAGTAATCACTGCTTTTTCTGCCGCTATATTCTGACGGAAGCGCCGGGAGCGACGCTTGTTGCGGCGCTGAAAGGATGACGATATGAACGCTGTGAAGATCGCATTTTTGGCAGGCGCGATAATTTTCAGTACGATTTTAGCGTCAGCTTACGATACCGACGGGATGGATGACGCATCATCTCCTGAGTCGGGCATGGAAGTCCGTAAGGTCGGAGAAGGGGTGAATGTCCTCCTGCCGCAGGGCGCGCGGATGCAGAGGCGCAACAATTCCACGTCCGTCGAAGAGAGCTCCGATCAATATGCCGCGCGCAATTTTACGCGGATCAATGAGCGTTTAAAAAATCTTGAAGACGAGAATAAGATACTTACAGAAGAGATAAAATATCTACGATCAAAGCTTACCTTAGTGGAAAAGAGCGCGGATAATGATACTGTCAATCCTCCGACCGAATAAAATCGCCGCGTTTATCGCAAGCCTTCTAATACTAAGTCCATTGCCTGTTTTTTCAGCATCCCGGGAGGCTCTGAAGAAATCCCCGGCTTACGAGGCTATCCCGGCAAAAGTGGTCGCGAGGATACTTTTGCCGGAAGGGTATCACGAAGGGCTTTTTTCCGACGGCGGCAATATATGGGTTGCTAACGGCGAAAAAGGCAAAGTCTGGGTTATCGATACCGAGTCGGGCAGGAGGGTATTCGACATAGAATCGATCGCGGGATTTACCGAAGCCATATCCCGCAAATCAGAAGATCTGCTTTTTGTTACCGATTGGGATGAGAAGAAATTGTACAAAGCGCGATTAGAGAACGATAAGCTGAAACCGGAGGCCTGGGTTTCGCTTTCACCGGCGCACCCGGCAGGCGTGGTATGGAACGGCGAAAAATTATTCGTAATAACCTGGACGAGAGGGATGGGCACTAAGTTCGATCTTTTAGAGATGGACGGCGGAATGAAGCTTCTCAATGTCATGTCCATTCAGGATATTCAGGAACCGGCGCACATGGCGTGGGACGGTAAATATTTATGGATAACGAGCTGGTACGATCCATTGGTGTACAAAATCGATATGAAAAAGCGGGAGATAATCGGGGCTTTTCGGTCGCCGGTGTCACGGACGACAGGAATATCGTGGGACGGAAAAAACTTGTGGCTGACCGGCACATATAGCGATCTGTATAAGATGGAGATAGCCAGGTGAGGATGGAAGCGGTTATTCCGGCACTGGCGGCGCTCATGCTTGTTTTTGGGTGGGATAACCGCGTAGGTTATTCGAGTGAAATTACTGGCCAACCTACGCGGTTGACACAGGAGTCTACGCGGTTGATACAGGAGGTGCGTATGAATATTGTCGTTGCGAACGGCGCTTTTAAGGACGGAGAGATGATACCGGCGAAATATACATGTGACGGTAGCGAGCTGTCGCCCGCGATCGAGTGGTCGGGCGTCCCGTCGCAGGCAAAGAGCATCGCGCTTATAAGCGATGATCCGGATGCGCCCCGGGGGACGTGGGTTCATTGGGTGATATTTAATATACCGCCGCGATTGACGGGATTACCCGAAGGCGTACCACATAAAGAGGTTCTTGAAAACGGTGCCGCGCAAGGGATAAATGACTCGAATGAGGTAGGTTACGGCTCTCCGTGCCCTCCATCAGGCGTGCACAGGTATTACTTTAAGCTTTACGCGCTCGATACACTGCTCGCGTTAAAACCCCGCGCTACCAAAGCGGAGCTCGAAAATGCTATGACCGGCCACATAATAGCCCAGGCTCAAGCGATGGGGCGATATAAGAGATATTGACATAACCTATTATCTATAATAAAATTATATACTATGCCTGATAATAAAAATATAGCTGTTATCGGTGACGGTGGGTGGGGTACTACGCTTGCCGTACTGCTGGCTAAAAAGGGTTGCGCTGTAACGGTTTGGGGCGCGTTTCCGGAGCAGATAGAGGTTGTCAAGTCAACCGGTGAAAACGCGAAGTTCCTGCCCGGAATAAAGATACCGCGCAATGTCAGGTTCACCTCATCGATGAGCGAGGCTTTGTCCGGCAAAGAGCTGGTCGTACTGGCCGCGCCGTCGCAGTTTACCCGCGGGGTGCTCGCGATACTGAAGATGGAGGAGCTCGGCGGGAAGAGGTTTATAAGCGTTACCAAGGGCATCGAGAATAATACTTTACTGCGGATCTCGGAAGTGATCTGCGAGGTGCTGGGCCCGCGGCCTTTTACAGCGCTCTCCGGGCCGACGATAGCTCTCGAGGTCGCGAACGGCGCTCCGACGACGGTTGTAGCGGCCTCGCCCGACATGGCGCTGGCGAAAGAGGCTCAGGATGTGTTCATGACCGAGAGTTTCCGCGTATATACGAGTGACGACGTGACAGGCGTTGAGCTCGGCGGTTCTCTTAAAAATATAATAGCGATAGCGGCGGGCGCCAGCGACGCTCTGGGTTTCGGCGCGAACGCGAAGGCGGCGCTTTTGACCAGAGGACTCGCGGAGATCGTCCGGCTGGGTGTCGCGATGGGCGCGAAGAAAGAGACATTCTATGGCCTGAGCGGCCTTGGAGATCTCGCCACTACCTGCATAAGCCCGCATTCCAGGAACAGGTGGCTCGGTGAAGAGATCGGTAAAGGTAAAAAACTGAAAGATATTTTGAATGAGACGGCTATGGTGGTGGAGGGTGTGGCCACCGCGAAATCCGCGCGCGACCTTTCGATCAAGCATAAAGTAGAGATGCCGATAACTTTGGAAATATACAGGGTTCTTTATGAGAACAAAGACCCGAGAAAGGCGGTTCGCGATCTAATGACGCGCTCGCCTAAAGTGGAAGACGGGAATTAGTTTGATTTAAAATATTTTTATCGGGGGGTGGCTCAGTCCGGCTAGAGCACTTGCTTGGGGTGCAAGGGGTCGAGAGTTCAAATCTCTTCCCCCCGACCATTCTATTTTTTTGAACTATAAGAGGTATTAGATGCGAAAAATAAAAGTAGGCATAATCGGTTTCGGAACCATAGGCGCAGGCGTGGCCGGCGCGCTCATTTCAAGGCGTAAGCTTTTGAAAGAGAAGAGCGGGCTTGATATTACAGTCGCCATGATTTGCGACAAAGACCTTAAGCGTAAGCGTCCTGTCAAAGTTTCGCGGAGCATATTAACCAAGTCCGTCGGGAAAATATTGTACGATCCCAGGATCGACATAGTCGTCGAGCTCATGGGCGGTATAGTTCCCGCAAAGGACATCGTTCTCGAGGCGTTGCGGCAGGGTAAGCACGTCGTTACCGCCAATAAGGCGCTCCTGTCGGATTCCGGGCCCGAGATATTCACTCTCGCAAATACCCTGGGACTTTCCGTAGGATTTGAGGCGAGCGTCGGCGGCGGCATTCCTATTATCCGCGCGTTGAAAGAAGGATTTATCGCGAACAGGATAGATCTTATTTACGGCATTATAAATGGGACGAGCAATTTCATACTTTCGAAGATGATGGACGAAGGGATAAGTTTCGACGCCGCGCTCTCCGCGGCCCAGGCAAAAGGATACGCCGAGCGCGATCCGCGGCTCGACATAACCGGCGGCGACTCCGCGCACAAGCTATCGGTGCTGGCATTGTTGGGATTCGGCCTGGCGGTTAAACCGGACGGCATATATACCGAGGGCATAGGCGATATCGAACCGAGTGACCTGCAGTTCGCCAAGGAATACGGTTATGCGGTAAAATTATTGGCTATCGCGAAGAGGGACGGCAAGTCCGCGGAACTGCGGGTGCATCCTACGCTTATATCGCAGAAGCATCTTCTCGCGGGCGTAAATGGTGTCTATAACGCGATATTTGTTAAAGGCGATCTGGTCGGTGAGAATCTTTTCTACGGCCAGGGAGCGGGTAGTCTGCCCACTTCAAGCGCGGTTGTCAGCGACATAGTGGCTATCGCGAAGAGTATGTCGGATGATTATAAATCGTCGGACAGCGTTCCATTCCGGAAAGATGTTTCCGGCGTCAAAAAGATGGACGAGGTCAGGACGAAATATTACATAAGGTTCTCGGCTATGGACAGGCCCGGCGTGTTGGCAAAAATATCAGGCGTGCTGGCCAAATACGATATCAGCATCGCGAGCGTGACACAACTTCAACGAAAGTCTGCGAGCGTAGTGCCGATAATCATGATGACACACGAAGCCCTCGAGCGCAATATGCGAAAAGCCCTTAAAGAGATAGATGCGATGAGCGTCATAAAGAAAAAATCCGTCAGGATAAGGATAGAGGGATAGAGTCGATATGTGGAAAGGGATAATAGATAAATACAGGAAGTTTCTTCCGGTAAGCGATAAAACTCCGGTCGTTACTTTAAGCGAAGGTAATACTCCGCTCATTTATGCCTGTCATGTAAGTTCGCTTATAGGTAAAGGGATCGAGGTCTATCTTAAATATGA
The DNA here is from genome assembly GCA_028699255.1 of Candidatus Omnitrophota bacterium. Classification (NCBI taxonomy): domain Bacteria; kingdom Pseudomonadati; phylum Candidatus Omnitrophota; species Candidatus Omnitrophota bacterium. The sequence goes on from JAQVUX010000001.1 coordinate 40,174, forward strand.
AGGCCTTAACCCGACGGGTTCGTTCAAAGACCGGGGCATGACGCTCGCGGTTTCGAAGGCCGCGGAAGAGGGGTCGAAGGCGGTTATCTGCGCTTCGACCGGCAATACTTCGGCATCGGCGGCGGCTTACTCCGCGAGGGCCGGTATAAGATCGGCGGTATTGATACCGGAAGGCGCCATCGCTCTGGGCAAACTTTCCCAGGCGCTCATTCATGGGGCGAAGGTCATAGCGATAAAAGGCAACTTCGACGACGCTTTGGAGCTCGTAAGAGAAGTCGCCTCTAAGTACCCGATAACTTTGGTCAATTCATTGAATCCGTACAGGATAGAAGGGCAGAAGACCGGCTCTTTCGAGATCTGCGACGCGCTGGGCGAGGCCCCGGAGTTTCACGCTATCCCGGTGGGCAATGCCGGTAACATCACCGCGTACTGGAAAGGTTATAAAGAATATAAATCAGCAGGTTTAAGCAAGACTCTCCCGAAGATGCTCGGTTTTCAGGCCGCCGGCTCCGCACCGATAGTGCTCGGCCATCCGGTCAAAAATCCGGTTACGATAGCGACCGCGATAAAGATCGGCAATCCCGCAAGCTGGAAACAGGCCGAAGCCGCGCGGGACGAATCCGGCGGCCTTATCGATATGGTTACCGACGAGGAGATACTCTCAGCGTATAAACTTCTCACCACGAAGGAAGGTGTTTTTGTCGAGCCGGCGAGCGCGGCGAGTGTCGCGGGGATTTTGAAGCTCGCTAAAACCGGATATTTTAAGAACACCGGACGGGCAAAAATCGTTTGCGTCCTGACCGGCCATGGCTTGAAAGACCCGGACAGGGCCATAGCGAGTGTCGAGAAACCGGTTGTATTGGAACCGAAGATCGGATTGGTATTGAAGGAGATAGGATTCTGAAGATGAAATACGCTATTCTTGTAGGCGACGGGATGAGCGATTACCCTATTGCGGAACTTGACGGCAAGACGCCGCTCGAGGTATCGAAGATCCCCAATATGAATGAGATGGCACAAGAAGGCCTCGTGGGCCTCGTGAAGACGATCCCGCGCGGAATGAAGCCGGCCAGCGACATCGCGAATATGTCGATACTCGGCTATGACCCCAAGGCTTACTATACGGGCCGCGGCCCTCTCGAGGCGGCAAATATAGGTATCGAGATCGAAGAAGATGAAGTGGCGTTCCGTTGTAATTTCGTTACCATAAATAACAACATCATGGCCGATTACAGCGCCGGCCACATAAGCGACAAGGAATCCAAAGCACTTATCGAGTGCTTGAGCCAGAAGCTCGGGTCGGATAGAGTGAAATTTTATCACGGGAAGAGCTATCGCAACCTTCTCGTCGTGAAAGCGAAATCTCCGGACGAATTGGCCGATTTGAAAAAAGCGAACTGTGTGCCTCCGCACGATATAGCGCTCAAAGATATTACCAAAAGCCTTCCCGAAGGCCGCGGCGCCGAGCTTTTAAACGAACTCATGGAAGAGTCCAGGGGTATCCTCGAGAAGCACGAGATAAATAAAGTCCGCGTCGATCTCGGCGAGAACCCGGCGAATATGATATGGCTATGGGGCCAGGGCACGAATCCGAATATGCCGACGTTCAAAGGTATGTTTGGCATCGATGGTGCTGTGATATCGGCGGTGGACCTGGTAAACGGTATAGGCAAGATAGCTGGACTCGAAGTCGTGAGCGTGCCGGGCGCTACCGGTTATTATGATACAAATTACCAGGGCAAGGGTGAATATGCCGTCGAGCTTTTGAAAACAAAAGATTTTATATTCGTGCATGTCGAGGCCCCGGACGAGGCCGGACACAACGGAGAATTAAGAGCGAAGATAACCGCGATCGAGAACTTTGATAAATTCGTGGTGGGGCCGGTATGGAATTTTCTCAAAAACACCCAGGATTACAGGGTAATGGTGCTCTCGGATCATGCCACGCCCGTGGCGCTCAGGACTCATGTCTCCGATCCCGCGCCGTTCGTTATGGCTGGAAAGTCGGTCGAGCACAACGGTTTTGATTCATTCAGCGAAAAAAATGCCGTCGCAGGCAAGGTCAAGTTTAAAACCGGCGCGGCACTTACGGAAGAACTTATTAAAAAGGTGTGATATGGCAAGGTCTATAATAGTCCAAAAATTCGGCGGCACCAGCGTTGCAGATATCGAACGTATAAAGAATGTCGCGCGCAGAGTCGTTAAGTCCCGGAAGGAAGGATTTGACGTCGTAACGGTCGTTTCCGCCCTCGGAGACTCCACCGATAAATTGATCGAGCTCGCCCATGAGGTGACGGAAAATCCGTCCGAGCGCGAACTCGATATGCTTCTATCGACGGGCGAGCAGGTCTCGTGCGCGCTTCTGACTATGGCGATCCACGAGCTCGGCGAAGACGCGGTCTCTTTTACCGGCGCGCAAGTCGGCATAAAGACCGACAATGCTTTCACGCGAGCGCGTATCGTCGATATAAACGCCAAACGCATAGTGGAGGCGCTGAAGGCCGGCAAGATAGTGATAGTGGCCGGGTTCCAGGGGCTAAGTTTAAGTCAGGACATTACCACATTAGGCCGCGGCGGCTCGAACCTTACCGCCGTTGCGCTCGCGAAAGTGCTGGGCGCGGAATCGTGCGAGATGTACACGGACGTGGAAGGTGTATTCACCGCCGATCCGCGGATAGTGCCGGACGCGCGCAAGGTAGACCGGATAAGTTATGAAGAGATGTTCGAGCTTGCGTCGCTGGGCGCCCAGGTGCTCCAGCCGCGTTCGATAGAATTTGCCATGAAGTTCGGAGTGCCTATTCATGTGAGGTCGAGCTTCTCCGATAAAATGGGCACCATAATTTCCAAGGAGGTAAAAGCGATGGAAGATATTGTCGTTTCGGGCGTTGCTCTGAACAAAGAAGAGGCCAAGATAACTATATGTGATGTGCCGGATAAGCCGGGCATAGCCGCCAGAATATTCAAAGGCATAGCGAATAAAGATATAAACGTCGATATGATAGTCCAGAACGTTTCCAGGACAGGCGCCACAGATCTGTCGTTTACCGTCCCGGGAGAGGATCTCGCCAGAACGATCAAAGCCGCGAAGGAGATCGCGCGCAAGGTCGGCGCCGGCGACATAACATTTGATAAGGACATGGCGAAAGTGTCGATAGTGGGCATAGGCATGAAGAGCCACTCCGGCGTTGCCGCCGACATGTTCGCCGCGCTTGCCGACAAGGGCATCAATATCGAGATGATATCTACGAGCGAGATAAAAATATCGTGCGTGGTAGCCAAGAAGAACGGCCAGGAAGCGGTGAGAGCTATCCACGAAAAATTCGGATTAGGAAAGAAGAGCGGTTAATATGGCGAAAATCGAATTATACGATACTACCCTGCGTGACGGCGCGCAATCCGAAGGCATCTCGTTCTCGGTCAGCGATAAACTTAAGATAGCGGAGAAGCTCGACGAGCTCGGTATCCATTTCATCGAGGGCGGTTGGCCGGGAGCCAATCCGAAGGATATGGAATTTTTCTCCAGAGTAAAGAAATTGAAGCTTAAAAATTCACGGATTACGGCTTTCGGCAGTACTATGCACGCCAAATCCAAAGCCGCCTCCGACCACGTGCTCAAAGGCCTTCTCGCGGCGGATACGAAATACATAACGATATTCGGCAAGAGCTGGGATCTGCATGTCCGCGACGTATTTAAGGTGGATCTCGACGAGAACCTCAGGATGATCGGGGATTCGATAAAATTTTTAAGATCAAAAGGTAAAACCGTTTTTTACGACGCGGAGCATTTCTTTGACGGCTACAAGGCCAATAAAGCCTACGCGCTTAAAACGCTCGCCGCGGCGGAGGGTGCCGGCGCGCACAGGATAATACTTTGCGACACTAACGGCGGAACTTTAACGTCCCAACTTTTCGAGATCGTCGAGGAGGTCAAAGCCGTTATCAGCACGCCGCTCGGTATCCATTGCCATAACGATTGCGATATGGCGGTGGCCAACTCCATCGCCGCCGTCCAGGCCGGATGCCTACAGGTTCATGGGACGGTCAACGGCTACGGGGAGCGTTGCGGCAACGCGAATCTTATCTCGATAATAGCCAATCTTAAACTTAAACTGGGTGTGGATTGTATTTCCCGGCTGGAACTGCGCGAACTTACCGAAGTCGCCAGGTTCGTAGCGGAGATATCCAATCTTAAGATGAATGACAACGCCCCGTTTGTGGGTAACAGCGCCTTCGCGCATAAGGCGGGCGTTCACGTAAACGCTATCCTGAAGAATCCGGAAACGTATGAGCACACAGATCCTCATGCGATCGGCAATCACAGGCGGCTTCTCATCTCAGAACTGTCCGGCCGTTCGATGATACGCAAAAAAGCGGAAGATCTCGATATCGATCTTCCCAAGGATGCCGACAAGACGAAGAAGATACTCGAGACTCTCCAGGCGCTCGAGAATAAAGGTTATCATTTCGAGTCGGCTGAGGCGTCGCTGGAACTTCTCATAAAACGCATAATGAAGAAATTCAAAGATTTCTTCGATCTGGAAAATTTCAGGGTCATAATCGAGCAGAAGAAGGGCGGCAAGATGGTTACCGAGGCGACGATCAACCTTAAAGTCGACGGTGAGATCGAGCATACCGCCTCATTAGGCGACGGCCCGGTTAACGCGCTCGACAGCGCTTTACGAAAGGCATTGGCGAAGTTTTATCCCAATATCGCGCAGATGCATCTTACCGACTACAAAGTAAGGGTCCTTGACGAAAAAGAAGGCACCGCCGCGCGTGTTCGCGTGCTTATTCAGTCGCAGGACAAGTCCGATTCATGGTGGACGATGGGCGTTTCGGAGAATATTATCGAGGCCTCCTGGCAGGCGCTCGTCGATTCGGTCGAATATAAATTGCTCAAAGACATGAAAGCTTAAATGCATGGCCGCACGCAGGATATTGATAGTCGAGGATGAGCGCGAACTCTGTTACCTTCTCAAGATGCGCTTAGAGACGAATGGCTACGAAGTGATAACCGCTTTTGACGGCAAGGAAGGGCTCGAAAAGGCGCACAAAGAAAAACCCAATCTGATACTGCTCGATCTCATGCTTCCGAAGCTGGACGGCTATTGGGTTTGCGATCTCCTCAAGAAGGACAAACGCTATGTGGCGACTCCCATCATAATAATAAGCGCCAAGGCGGAAGAAGAGAACCTGAAACTTGCCAAAGATTGCGGAGCTGATGCCTATATGGAAAAGCCTTTTGATATCGAAGCGCTTTTAGCCAGGATCGCCAGCCTGCTGAAATAACCGACGATGAATATAAAAATTATTCCGATAGTCTTTGCCGCTACGATGTTGACCGCGGGTTTTTCTTTCGCGGACACGATATATTTTACCAACGGCGGCACCATAGAGGGCATTGTCAAAAGCGAGAACGCCGATATTATCGAGATCGATGTGGGGTTCGGCACGATAACATGCGCCAGAAATGAAATCGGCAGTATCGAGCGCTCCGACCCCGCCGCGTCCAGGATGTTGACGGAGAAATGGGCGAAGAGGCGCGAGGAGTTGAAAGCGAGCGAGGCGGCCTTTGAGTTGGAGCGCAAGAAGCGCTTCGAGGAATATGAGCGGCAGGATCGCGAAGAGCGCGAGCGCGCCGAGCGGGAAGCTAAGGAAGAGGGCACGATAGACTTGACGCGCGATCAGGAGACGAAGGGCATACTGGTCGACGCGGTGCTCAACGAAAATATAAAAGCGACACTTGTCCTCGATACCGGCGCGTCGATAGTCGTTCTGACAAAGCGGATGGGCGAGCAACTGGGGGTCGACTTAAGCGATCCGGGTAAAGGCCGGATAACTCTACAGCTGGCGGGCGATCACAAGGTGGACGCGAAATTAGTCATGCTGAAGAGCGTGCGGATCAAAGACATTGAGGTTAAGGGCGTGATGGCCGGGGTGCTTCTGGATGACGCGGGTGTTGGCCTTAAGGACGGGCTACTCGGCATGACATTCTTAAACCGATTCAATCTCAAGATTGATTTGAAGAACATGAAGATGTCGCTGGAAAAAACGGGATGACGGAATTTTTCGCTTTACTACCGCGGCGTTTACTTTCGGGTGGTGCCTTCGCTCGTCGCTCGCTCGGATTAGCCATCCTCGCTCGCTGTCGTGAAATTTTCGATGGTGAAGCCTGTATCGGCATAAGGTATCGAAAATTTCAAGATTCGCTCCGGCACGCACCCGAAAGTTCTGCCGTCCGATAGCGCGAAATTTTTGCACGAGACCGTTTTTTCATGCTGGTGGAGCAGGGAAGAGCGAGACGAGTAACTCGGTCGGAATCATCTATAGTCGCGGAATCACCTACAGGGTCGGAATCACCTACGAGGTGAAACCAGTCTAAGTATTTTCTCCTCGTAGGTGGGCAAAGGTTTTGCGTATTTTTCTGTAGCATAGCGATGAAATGTGCTGTGCCTCTGTGGTTTGCTCCGGACGCTCGGCCGATTCCAGCGATCGGTCTCGCTCCATAAAATTTTTTATGCTCCGCCGCTACACGGAAAACGAGAAGAGGCGATAGACCAAGCCATAAAAAATTGTAAGGCCGTCGCAAACCACATCGCCACATCACATTTCTGATGGAGCGAATAATGTTTTTCACCTCCGAGGAAGGATTACTTAGATTGGTCCTACCTCGGAGGTGTGATGGGCTTCGGAGGTAGGAATAATTAAGGCAGGGCGAAGGCGCGGGCTCTTGACAGGGTTCATCACTTATGATACACTTATTATGGAGGTAAAAATATGGCTACCAAGATGCCTCGACTCAATGTAGTGCTTGAACCGCCGATGTATTTTGCCATAGTCGATATGGCAAAAAAGGACGGGGTTTCACTTTCGCTGAAGGCCCGCGACCTTATAAAGGAAGCGTTGGAGTTCTGTGAGGATAGCTTTTGGGCTAAAGAAGCGAAAAAACGCGAACGCACTTTCAGCCGCAAAAAAGCGATTTCCCATAAGAGCGTGTGGGGCAAGTAATGAAGTATGACTTGCTATATCATCCGGAAGTTAAAGAGGATATCCGGAAGATCCCGGCCAACATAAAGGCGCGTATCCGTAAGGCCATTGAAGCCCGGCTTCAAAACGATCCCATCCAATATGGCCAGCCATTACGCCAAAGTCTTAAAGGGCATCGTAAACTTCGAGTGGGGGATTGGCGCGTAATCTATCATGTTGAAGCGACTACTGTGGTGATTATTATGATAGGCAATAGAAAAGATGTTTACAAGGAAGTTTATCGCAGAGTTTAGAGTTTAAAAAGAATGAGTGCGCGCACCCCGGGGTGGGGTGAGATTGCAATCTCCGTGCCGAGCGATGAAAATCGCTGAGCTGTTAAACGGATACGAGGTATGGGGGTTGAGCCGTAAAAATTTACCAAGCTTGGCACAACCACTAAAGATATTGAAGAATGGTATAGAGGGAAAATAAGGGCGAAGAAGGAGGCAGGTGGAAGGGGTAATTTAACAAAACCTAAGCATCATCGATGGCAAATTTAGGCGAAGCCCCCTACCTCGTATCCGTTTACAGAGTTACTGAGGAGAGAAATGGAAGAACTACCGAAGGCGTATAATCCACACGAAGTTGAAGACAGGCTTTACAAGGGCTGGGAAGAGAAGGGCTATTTCCACGCGGAGCCGAACTCGAAGAAGAAACCATATTCGATCGTCATCCCGCCACCGAATATAACCGGCATACTGCACATGGGACATGCCTTAAATGACACGTTGCAGGACATATTGATACGATTCAAGCGCATGCAGGGCTACGAGGCCGAGTGGATGCCGGGTACCGACCATGCGGGCATAGCGACGCAGAATGTCGTCGAGCGCAAGCTCGCCAAGGAAGGAAAGAAGCGCCAGGATCTCGGGCGCGAGAAGTTCGTCGACGAGGTGTGGAAATGGCGCGAGGAGTACGGCACCACGATAATACGACAGCTCAAGAAGCTGGGCTGTTCGTGCGATTGGGAGAGGACGCGTTTCACCATGGACGAGGGGCTCTCCGACGCGGTGGTTGACGTATTCATAAAACTTTACGAAAAAGGCCTGATATACAGAGGCAACTACATAATCAACTGGTGTCCCAGGTGCCAGACGGCCCTGTCCGACGAAGAGAGCCAGCACCGCGATGTCGACGGCATGCTGTACCATATCAAATATCAGATCAAAGGCTCGAAGGAGCACATCATCGTAGCGACGACACGGCCCGAAACGATGTTGGGCGACTCTGCGATTGCGGTCAACCCCAAGGATAAGCGCTACAAAGATCTTAAAGGCAAGTCGGTGATCCTGCCGCTGGTGAATCGTGAACTTAAAATAATATTCGATCCGATAGTCGATCTCAAATTCGGCACCGGCGCGTTGAAGGTAACCCCGGCGCACGACCCTGTCGACTTCGAGCTCGGACGGAAGCATTCGCTCGAGCAGATAAACATAATGAACGACGACGCCAGCATAAACGCGCTGGGCGGAGACTATGAGGGTATGGACCGTTTCGAGGCGCGTGAGGCGATACTCGAAGACCTGAAGGCGCACGGCCTCTTCGTAAAGAGCGAGCCGCACCGCCACGCGGTCGGCCACTGCTACCGTTGCCATACGATGGTCGAGCCGCGGCTCTCGCCGCAGTGGTTCGTGAAGATGAAGCCTCTGGCGAAGCCCGCTATCGATGTAGTTCGCAAAGGCGAAGTCAAATTTTATCCCGAGCGCTGGACGAAAGTCTATCTCGAGTGGATGACGAATATCCGCGACTGGTGCATTTCGCGGCAGATATGGTGGGGGCATCGCATACCTGTATATTATTGCAAAAAATGTCAGGAACTGGAAAAGCAGAATCCAAATCCGGATACTCAAGCGGGCGTGATGGTTGCAAAGGCCCGGCCTGAAAAGTGCCCTAAGTGCGGATCGACGGATATAGTACAGGATCCGGACGTGCTCGATACGTGGTTTTCGTCATGGCTTTGGCCTTTCTCGACGTTCGGATGGCCTAAGGAAACGCCGGAACTGAAGTATTTCTATCCGACGAATACGCTGGCGACGGCGCAGGAGATAATATTCTTCTGGGTGGCGCGGATGATAATGGCCGGCATCGAATTCAGAGGCGCGGCGCCGTTCAAAGACGTATATATTCACGGTACGGTCAGGGACATTACCGGCACCAAGATGTCGAAGTCTTTAGGCAATGTTATCGACCCGCTCGACATGATAGCCAAATACGGCACCGACGCGCTCCGTTTCAGCATCATATCGATCACCGCCCAGGGGCAGGACGTATTCCTCGCCGAGGGCAAATTCGAGCTTGGAAGGAACTTCGCCAATAAGCTCTGGAACGCTTCCCGTTTCATTCTCATGAACCTGAAGCCCGACGAGGTAGACGCCGACCTGTGCGTATTCTTTAAAGGCGCCCGCCTTACGCTTCCCGAGAAGTGGATACTCTCGAGCCTTTATTCCACGCTCGATTATGTAACGAAATGCCTCGACGAGTATAAGTTTAATGAAGCGGCCAATTCTATATATGAATTCATCTGGCACGAGTTCTGCGACTGGTACATCGAGACGGCGAAATCGACTATAAGTGAAAAGACGTCGCAGGTCATACTTTATAAAGTGCTGGAGAAGAGTTTAAGGATGCTCCATCCCATAATGCCGTTCGTTACCGAAGAGATATGGCAGAAGCTTCCATCCATATCTGCCGTCGTAGGCGATTCCATAATGATACAATCGTGGCCGCACGTCCAGCAGGATATGATATCGAAAGAAGCGGAAGAAAAGATGAAGGAGCTCATCGAGATCATAACGACCATACGCAATATACGCGCGGTGTGGAATATCGACCCGCAGACTTCTGTCAAGGTCATGGTTAATGTCCGCGACACTGCGACGGAAAAATTGCTTCAGGAAAACGCGGAGCTTATAAAACGCATGGCGCGCTCGTCGAGCCTTGCGATAGGTGCTCTCGCCAAACCCGCGAACGCCGCCGCGAGCGTCATCGGGCGGATCGAGGTATATGTGCCGCTAGAAGGGCTCATAGATTTCGCGAAGGAACGCGCCAGGCTTGAGAAGGAAGAGGGGCGCATCTCCGCCGAGATCAAGGCTATAGGGGCGCGGCTTAAAGACAGGAACTTTACCGCCAAAGCGCCAAAAGAAGTGGTCGAGAAACAGGCGGGGCACAAGCTGGAGCTTGAAGACAGGCTTAAGAAATTGAAGAGTAATTTAAAGGGGATAACCGCGTAGGTTATCTACCGATCAATGCATGGCCAACCTACGCGGTTGGCCAAATAAAGGGAGGGCACATGAGGTATTTATTTGTAGTCGTAGCGATATTTGCGATGTCTTATGCCGGTATAGCAGTGGCTCAGGATGACGCTAAGAGCGCCGCCACGCAGGGCGCAGTGGAAAAACCGATAGTAGTCGATTCGAACGATGCCCCCGCCGGCGATGACGACGGTTTTGAGGATCGCGAGTCCAGGAGGGTGCCGCCCGCGCAGGTTTACGACGAGAATACGGGCATACCGAATGTCGTTGAAAGCGATAAAGAAGGGGAGATCGGCTGGTAATGAAGCTCGAGAAGGAAAGGGCGCTACCGATAATCAAGGCCGCGCTTAAAGAAGACATAGGTAAAGGCGATATCACGACCACCGCGCTTGTTTCAGGTACTACGAGTTCGAAGGCGAGCATAATCGCCAAAGAGACCTGTGTGGTTTGCGGGCTCAAGATAGCGGAATGGGTGATGGCGCAGATCGACTTCAGTGTGAGATTTAAGCCGAACTGCGACGACGGAAGTTTTGTGGGAAACACCAAGGAGATCGCTTATCTCGAGGGGCATACCGGTTCTATTATGCGAGCGGAGAGGACGATGCTCAATTTCCTGTCGTTCTTGAGCGCCGTGGCTACGACAACGAAAGCATACGCCGACAAAGCGAGGCCGTACGGAGTTAAGATTATGGATACGCGCAAGACCTTGCCGCTCATGAGGTATTTGGAAAAATATGCCGTATTTACCGGCGGCGGCGCGAACCACAGGATGGGATTGTACGATCAGGTTTTAATAAAAGATAATCATATAGGCGTATTGCGCCAGACTGCCGGTAGTGAAAATAAGAAGATTGCATTAAAAACAATAGTCGAGACGGCGAGAAGGAAGAGTGTAAAAGGAACGGTTATCGAGATAGAGGTCGCGTCGATCGAGGAGTTCAATGACGCACTCGCGGGGAAACCGGACATCATAATGCTCGACAATATGTCGCCCGAGGACGTCAGGGCGTGCGTCGAGATACGCCGCTTGTCGAAGGTGAAGCCTGTTATCGAGGTCTCGGGAGGCATAACCCTGGATACGATCGAATCCTTCGCGAAAACGAAGCCGGACGTTATTTCTATAGGATCGCTTACGGCATCGATAAAATCGATAGATATGTCGCTGGAAATCGTGTGAAAAAAGCGAACTTCAAATTAGTCAGCAAATTCAAACCCGACGGCGACCAGCCTGAAGCTATACGAAAATTGACCGAGGCGCTGGAGCGCGGCTCCGGCTATCAGACTCTCCTCGGAGTTACCGGTTCGGGTAAGACGTTTACCATGGCCAACGTCATCGCCAATATCGGCCGTCCAGCCCTGATAATCTCTCACAACAAGACGCTCGCCGCCCAGCTTTACAGCGAATTTAAAGAATTTTTCCCGGAAAATGCCGTGGAGTATTTTGTAAGTTACTACGATTACTACCAGCCGGAAGCGTATATACCTCATACGGACATATACATCGAGAAGGATTCGTCCATAAACGAGGACATCGACCGCCTGCGCCTTTCGGCTACGAGTTCACTTATGTCCCGGGACGACTGTATTGTCGTCGCCAGCGTCTCCTGTATATACGGCCTCGGTTCTCCGGGCGAATACGGCGAGATGCTCTTTCATGTGGAAGAGGCGCAGGATATTTCCAGGGACGAGATACTGAAGAGGCTTATCGACATACACTATGAGCGTAATGATTACGATTTCAAGCGCTCGACTTTTCGGGTGCGCGGAGATACCGTCGAGATTTTTCCGGCATATACAAAGACCGCTTACAGGATAGAGCAGTTTGGCGATAAGGTCGAGGGGATATACGAGATCGACCCGCTGACCGGCAAGGCGTTAAATCGTCTGCAGAAGGCCGGCATCTATCCGGCCAAGCACTTTGTTACCACCCCGGACAGGATCGAGTCGTCCGTCAAATCCATCGAAGAGGAACTCGCCGGGCGCCTTGCGGAATTGAGAGCGCAGAATAAACTCGTCGAAGCCCAGCGCCTCGAGTCGCGGACACATTACGATATCGAGATGATGAGGGAGATAGGCTATTGCAGTGGCATAGAGAACTATTCGCGCCATCTGTCCAATCGCTCTTCCGGTTCACGGCCGTGGTGCCTCATCGATTATTTCCCCAAAGGCTTCATCACCTTTATAGATGAATCGCACGTTACGATCCCGCAGATACGCGGCATGTATAACGGCGACAGGGCGAGGAAAGAGACGCTGATCGAATACGGTTTCCGGCTTCCGTCGGCTTTGGACAACAGGCCTCTGCGGTTTGAAGAGTTCGAAGCTCTCGTGCGCCCGATAACATTCGTATCGGCCACGCCAAATGAGTACGAACTGAACAAATCGGAAGGAAAGATATTTGAGCAGTTGATACGCCCCACGGGCCTTATCGATCCGCCGATAGATGTCAGGCCGAGCAAGGGGCAGATAGACGATCTCATTAAGGAAATATCTTCCCGCGCGGAAAGAAAAGAGCGCGTGCTCGTCACGACACTTACCAAGCGGCTCGCCGAAGACCTGGCGCGATACTTGAGCGATCTCGGGCTCAAAGTCAAATATCTCCATTCCGACATGGATGCCATCGAGCGCGTAGAGGTACTGCGCGATCTCCGTCTGAATAAATTCGACTGTCTGGTCGGGATAAATCTGCTGAGGGAAGGACTCGACCTGCCCGAGGTATCGCTCGTAGCGATACTCGACGCGGACAAAGAGGGTTTTCTGAGAAGCCAGACGAGCTTGATACAGGTCGCCGGCCGCGCCGCGCGTCACCTCAACGGACGTGTTATAATGTACGCCGATACCGTTACCGGCTCGATGAAGCGCGCCATAAGCGAATGCGTCCGGCGCCGTAAGATACAGACGGAATTCAACACGGCGAATAACATAACACCGCGCTCCATAGAGAAGGCGGTCAAGGAAGGCATCGAATCATATAAGAAGGCGCGGGAGGTTATCGCGAGCGTTGTCGAGGAGACGGATGACCAGTATGACCTGACCGCTTTGATAGGCGAGCTTCAACACGACATGGAAGTGGCCGCGCGCAACCTGCAATTCGAGAAAGCCGCCATCCTGCGTGATCAGATAAAAGAATTGCGGGAAAAACTCGGGAAAGGCCCCGGAGGGCCGGGCGGGCAGGAACCGGAGAGCGCGAAGAAATGATAGACGAGAAGATATTATCCAGGCTGAGAAATAACCCGGACCATGTATCGGGCGAGGACCTGTGTAAAATCGCCGATGTTTCCAGGGCCGCGATATGGAAACATATCGAGAAGCTTCGGGAAGAAGGTTACGCGATAGAAGCTTCGCCGCATTTAGGCTATCGCCTTAACGGCATACCCGACCGGCTTATTCCCGCCGAGATAAAGTGGAGGCTTAAGTCTAAAGTTATAGGGCGCGAAATAATCTCTTACCGGAAGGCCGGCTCGACCAACGATATCGCATATTCTCTGGCAGAAAAAGGCCTGAAAGAAGGCGCCGTGATACTCGCCGAAGAACAGGAGCAGGGTAAGGGCCGGCATGGACGCACTTGGCTTTCGCCATCGAAAGGCGGGATATATTTTTCGGTTATTTTGCGTCCGCGGATCGCGCCGGTCGAGATACCCAGGATAACACTGGTGGCGGCTGTCGCCGTCGCCCGGACCATAAGGGATGTGACAGCTCTACCCGCGATGATAAAATGGCCTAATGACATTTTGATCAATCATGGTAAGGTCTGCGGCATTCTTACAGAGATGAAGGCGGAACAGGACAGCGCCGATTTTATCGTTATAGGAATAGGTATAAATGTAAATACGCCCGTTCGACAATTACCTAAGGGCGCCACATCATTAAAGGAAGAGCTTGCGCACCACAATAAAGGCGAGGGCGTCTCCCGCATTGAACTTACTAAACGGCTTATCGAGCGGCTCGAAGAATATTATTTTATATTGAAAACGGAAGGCCCCGGCAGGATAATGGATGAGTGGAAGCACCTATCCGGTATACTTGGCTCGAGGATAAAGGTTGTTTTACCGAACCGGACTTTTGAAGCCCTGGCGCACGACATAGATCCGGACGGAGCGCTTGTGGTGCGAAGAGACGAAGGTACACTGGAGAAGATATCGTCCGGTGACATAGTTATGGTGAGGCAGGGGAGTGAAAAATGAATAATTTGATCACTGTAGATATAGGTAATACCAACATAACGGCGGGCGTTTTTAAAGGTAAAAGTTTAACTGTTAAAATCAAGATACCTACCCATACATATTCTTTATACGAATCGTATCTAAAAAAAATGTTTGCGAAGTCCGGCGTAGGGCGCCGGGAAAAAATAGATGTAATCGTATCGAGCGTGGTGCCGGTAGCCTTAAGCCGTTTTATAATGCATCTGAACAAGGTCGCGGACTGCCGTATAACGGTGTTAGGCCGTGACATAAAAGTGCCGGTGAAGAATATGTACCGGGTAAAGTCCGAGGTCGGACAAGACCGGCTTGTGAACGCTTATGCGGCCCGTGTTCTTTACGGGGCGCCCGCCGTCATAATCGACTTCGGTACCGCCATAACATTTGATGTCGTCTCCGCGCGGGGCGACTATTTAGGCGGGCTGATATTGCCGGGCATAGGCATATCGCTCTCCAGCCTTTACGAAAAGACCGCGCTATTGCCAAAGGTAGACCTGAAGGCCGCCGCGGACATAATAGGCAGGGATACGGTTAATAGTATGCGCGGTGGGATACTCTTCGGGTTTGGTGCGATGTGCGACGGCCTGGTCGCGAAGTATAAAAATATTTTAGGCTCATCTGTCAAGATTATCGCCACCGGCGGTAACGCCGCGCTCATAAAGCGATATGCCCATTCTATCCGGATCCTCGACGAAGATATAACCCTCAAAGGCCTTTATCTTATTTTTCATAATTCTGTCATGCCCTTCAATAGCTGAGTACCCGCAGGGTTTCGTAGAAATTAAAAAATCTTGACAAAATTCCCGGATTTCGTATAATGCTGTTAGCACTCAACGGTAGTGAGTGCTAAGTTCGAAAAATCAAATTTATAACGAAGGAGGGGTGTAGCATGAAGATCCAGCCATTGGCGGACAGGGTAGTGGTTAAAGTCCTCGAAGCCAAAGATGTGACGAAAGGCGGTATACTTCTGCCTGATACGGCAAAAGAGAAGCCGCAGGAAGCCGAAGTGATCGCGGTAGGCAAAGGTAAGGTTTGTGACGGTAAGACGGTATCTCCCGAGGTGAAGGTCGGCGATAAGATATTGTTCGGAAAATATACCGGCACCGAAATAACGATGGATAGCAAAGAGTATCTGATACTTAAAGAAGAAGATATTCTGGCGATAGTGAAATAACAAAACTAATAAAGGAAGGTGAATAAAATGGCAAAGCAATTACTATACGGCGAGGAGGCGCGCAGGGCAATATTAAGAGGCGTCGAACAGCTTGCCAGGGCGGTAAAGGTTACGCTTGGGCCTAAAGGCCGAAACGTAGTCCTCGACAAAAAATTCGGTGCGCCGACTATTACGAAAGACGGCGTTACCGTAGCAAAAGAGATAGAGTTGAAAGATCCCTATGAGAATATGGGGGCGGAACTGGTAAAAGAAGTAGCGTCGAAGACCTCAGATATAGCCGGAGACGGCACTACGACCGCGACAGTACTCGCCGAGTCGATATTTAGAGAAGGAATGAAGAACGTTACCGCCGGCGCCAATCCTATGGCGCTCCGCCGCGGGATCGAGAAGGCGGTTGAGAGAGTTATCGAGGACCTGAAAAAACTCGCCAAGCCGGTCAACCCAAAAGACAAGAAAGAGATACTCCAGGTCGCGTCGATAGCGGCGAATAACGATCAGGAGATCGGAAGCCAGATAGCAGAAGCGATGACTAAAGTCGGCAAGGACGGCGTCATTACAGTAGAAGAAGGCAAAGCGTCCAAGACTGAACTCGAGCTCGTTGAGGGTATGGAGTTCGACCAGGGCTATCTTTCGCCTTACTTCGTGACTGATACCGAGAAGATGGAAGTTTCGCTCGAAGATCCTTACATACTTATCCATGAGAAGAAGATATCGAGCATGAAGGACATTCTGCCTTTATTGGAGAAAGTTGCGAGAGCGGGTAAGCCGCTTCTTATAATATCGGAAGAGACCGAAGGCGAAGTTCTGGCGACTCTGGTAGTGAATAAGATTCGCGGTACTCTCCAGACGGCGGCTGTAAAGGCTCCGGGTTACGGGGACAGGAGAAAAGCGATGTTGGAAGATATCGCTATACTCACCGGAGGAAAAGCGATCACCGAGGAACTCGGTATAAAGCTTGAGAATGTGAAACTGGAAGATCTTGGCCGTGCCAAGAAAGTCAGGATCGATAAAGATAATACAACTATAGTGGAAGGTTCCGGCAAGACGAGCGACCTGCAGGCGCGCATCGCGCAGATCCGCAAGCAGATCGAAGATACCGACTCCGATTATGATAAAGAGAAGCTACAGGAGCGGCTCGCGAAGTTGGCGGGCGGCGTGGCTGTCATCAATGTCGGAGCGGCGACGGAAACCGAGATGAAAGAGCGGAAAGCGCGCGTTGAAGACGCTCTGCATGCTACGAGAGCGGCTGTCGAAGAGGGCATCGTCCCTGGCGGCGGCGTAGCGCTATTGAGATGCATCGAAGGCCTCTCGAAGCTTAAACTGTCGGGTGACGAGCAGATCGGCGTCGACATAGTGAAGCGGGCTCTCGAGGAACCCATCAGGACGATCGCGAATAACGCGGGCCAGGAGGGTTCGGTCGTAGTGAACAAGGTAAAAGAGATGAAGACGAACGAAGGTTACGACGCGGATAAAGATGTTTACACCGACATGATAGCGGCCGGTGTCATCGATCCGAAGAAAGTTACCCGTTCAGCTCTCCAGAACGCGGCATCGATCGCGGCCTTGATGATAACGACAGAAACGGTTATTACCGATATCCCTGAAGAGGAGAAAGCGCCGGCCGGAATGCCGGGCGGCATGCCTCCGGGCGGTATGGGCGGAATGTATTAAGATTAATGTCAGTCAACCGCGTAGGTTAGCCAGGTGTTTGCAACCGGATAACCTACGCGGTTGTACGGTTAATGATCAAATGGCTCGGAGGTTAAATTCTCCGGGCCATTTTTTTATTTTCACGGCTTGCAAAAATACATTTTGAGATATATACTCTAACGAGGAGGGCAGAATGAAGATAAAGATTACGTTATCGGTAATGATTATAATCGCTATTTTTTGTGCGCCCGTACATGCGGTCAGCATCGTTGACAAAGTGCTGTACAAAGAAGTGCAGTTGCAAATGTACAATCAGAAGCTACTGGTGAATCGCATCACGGGCGAGGTAAAATATGTATGGCAAAACCCCACGTCCGTGCTTATTAACGGCAAGAGTATATCCAAGGATGGGGACTGGGTATTTATCGCCGATCCAAATACGAGAAAGATGTGGCAGGAGATATATAACAGAGAAAATACGTAATGGTAATAAAAAACAAACCGGAGGAAGTAAGATGAAGAAAGCTATCACAATATTTTTTATAATGGTAATGGCTGTAGGTTTGGCTGTCAGCGCGTACGCGTCCGACTATCAGGGGAAAGAGAAGCAGGATTCAGTGTTTCAGAAACTCGGCGATCTCATAACCGGTAAGTACGAGATCGAGGGCAAGCCGTTAAAGAAGATAGGGATATTTCAGTGCACGGCCGACCAGGTCAAAGAGATAAAGTCCGGCCCCACAAGATAGGAGCGCTAAGCGTGATAAGGAGCGTTACGATCGGAGAAGAGATAGTTGTTTCTACCGGGAATAAAATCGGACTTCTTGCCGATGCGGCGATCATCATGGCCAATGAGGGTGTTAATATCGACGCTTTCCTGGGGTACGAATCGGGTCGCCATGCGAAATTATTTATAGTTACAAACGGCAACCTGCGGGTACTAAATGAGCTAAAAAAGAAGAAGTATAAGACGATAAGCGAGACGGAAGTTTTGATGGTCGAGATCGACAATAAACCGGGGTCGCTGAAAGTGGTGGCGACTGAGCTTAAGATGAATAAGATAGACATAAAGTACGTTTACATAACGTCATCGGCAACAGGCTCTTCCTCCAGGATGGTGCTCCAGACCAGCGACAATGAAAAGGCCATGTCCTTATTGTCGCGTTACGTAGAATGAGTTGACAAAACCGCTTTAATTCTATATTATAGATAACCACACGCTACCACTATGGTTAAGAACGCGTGCGGTTTTTTATTTCACTAACGGAGATGAAAAAATGGCACAATTTTTTATAGGCGTTGAGAGAAAAGCAAGAAGGTGTTATGGTTTTGATGAAATAGCGCTCGTCCCGGGCCAAGTTACATACAACCCGGAAGAGGTCGATACGTCGTGGGCTCTTGGTAAAAAAACCTACAATGTTCCGATACTTGCCGCGGCTATGGACGGAGTCGTAGACGTAAAGTTCGCTATCGCTATGGGAAAGTTCGGTGGCATAGCTGTGCTGAACCTTGAAGGCGTGCAGACAAGATACGAAAATCCCGAAGAAGTTTTAGACAGAATATCCCGCGCTACCCCGGAAGAGGCCACTCAACTTGTTCAAACCATCTACGAAGAGCCGATAAAAGAAAAACTTATATCGAAACGCATCGAGCAGATAAAGCGCGCCAAGGTACCGGCTGTCGTAAGCGCCATACCGCAGAGAGCGGAGCGGTTCGGGTCTATCGCGCAGGAAGCCGGAGCCGACGCGTTTTTAGTTCAATCGACCGTGACCACGGTCAAGCACGTCGCGAAGAGTTACAAAGTTCTAGATTTCTATAAGTTCTGCAAGATGATGAAGGTGCCGGTCGTTATCGGCAACTGCGTTACTTATGAGGTTGCGTTAGATTTGATGGACACCGGCTGTAGCGGCCTTCTTATAGGTATAGGCCCCGGCGCCGCATGTACGACTCGCGGCGTTCTCGGGATAGGCGTGCCTCAGGTTACCGCCACTATTGACTGCGCGGCGGCGAGGGACGCATATTACAAAAAGAAAAAGAGATATGTTCCGATAATAACCGACGGTGGAATGTCTACCGGCGGCGATATATGCAAGGCGTTCGCCTGCGGCGCGGACGCGGTAATGGTCGGCTCCGCATTCGCCAGGTCGAAAGAAGCTCCGGGCAGAGGATGTCACTGGGGCATGGCCACTCCGCACTCGAATCTACCGAGAGGCACCAGGATACGCGTCGGTGTTACCGGTAGCTTAGAAGAGATACTCTACGGCCCCGCGAAAGTCGATGATGGTTCGCAAAATCTTATGGGCGCTTTACAGACGTCCATGGGTAATGTCGGAGCTAAATCCATAAAAGAGATGCACAAGACCAATATCATCATCGCACCATCGATACAGACAGAAGGAAAAGTATTCCAAGTCGCTCAACGGGTTGGAATGGGAAAATAGACAGTAACAATGCAACACTCTGACTTCGTCCATCTGCATCTACATACGCAGTTTAGCCTGCTTGATGGCGCCTGCCAGCTTGACAGCCTTATGCAGAAGATCCGCGACTGCCGCATGGGCGCATGCGCTATTACGGATCACGGAAATATGTTCGGCGCCATAGAGTTCTACACCATGGCGATGAAAAACGGCATAAAGCCTATCATCGGCAGTGAAGTGTATATAGCCCCCGGTTCAAGATTCGAAAAATCTAGCCACGGCATTCATGATGCCTCGTTCCACCTCCTTCTGCTCGCTAAGAATGAAACAGGGTATAAGAACCTTATGAAGCTTGTTTCGGCAGGTTTCCTCGAAGGTTTTTACTACCGCCCCAGGATCGACAAAGAGATACTCGCCAAGCATAAGGACGGGCTTATCTGCATGAGCGCTTGTCTTAAAGGCGAGATACCGCACCTTATCCATACCAATCAGATAGAACAGGCCAGGAAAACGATAGACGAATATCGTTCACTTTTCGGTAAGGAAAATTTCTATCTTGAAATACAGGATAATCTCATACCCGAACAGGAAAAAGTAAACAAAGAGCTTATTAAAATGGGTAAAGAGATGGGCGTAGGGCTCGTTGCCACAAACGATATCCATTATCTGGAAAAAGAGCACGCCAGGGCGCATGAGACACTCTTGTGCATTCAGACCCAGACGACTATGGACGACCCGAACAGGATGCGCCTGCAGACCGATGAGTTCTATTTCAAGACACGCGACCAGATGATGCGCAGTTTCGGGGGAGTGGCGCCCGAGGCTATTAAAAATACCATGGTTATTGCCGAGAAATGCAATCTTGAGCTTGATTTCAAGCATCACCACCTCCCTAATTATAAAGTGCCGGAAGGTAAGACGAGAGAAGGGTATTTAAGGGAGCTCGTTTTCGAGGGTATAAAAAAAAGGTATCCCGTAGCCGAAAAGAGCGTTTATGACCGGGTGGAGCACGAGCTGAAAGTTATCGAGAACTTTGGGTATCCGAGTTACTTTTTGATCGCATGGGATTTTGTGAACTACGCGAAGAATAGCGGCATACCTGTGGGGCCGGGCAGAGGAAGCGCCGCCGGTAGCGTAGTAAGTTACGCGCTCGGGATAACGAGCATTGACCCTTTGAAGTATGATCTGCTTTTTGAGCGTTTTTTAAACCCCGAACGTATAAGCCTGCCCGATATAGATATCGATTTTTGCTATGTCAGGCGCGGCGAAGTCATAGATTACGTCGTAAAGAAATATTCCAAGGATAACGTCGCACAGATAATAACGTTCGGCACCATGATGGCGAAAGCCGTCATCCGGGATACCGGCCGGGCGCTCGGGATGCCGTATGCCGATGTCGATAGGATCGCCAAGCTCATACCAAACGACCTGAATATGACGCTTAACCACGCGCTCGAGCAGGAATCGGAGCTCCGGAATCTCTACAAGATGGATTCGAAGATCGCCCAGCTTATCGATACTTCGCTTGTTCTTGAGGGACTTACCAGACACGCTTCGACACACGCCGCAGGTGTAGTTATAAGCGAGGAGCCGCTGGTGAATTACGCTCCTCTTTACAAGATACAGGAAGGGCAGATTACCACTGCGTATCCGGCGACCTCCCTCGAGAAGATAGGCCTTCTTAAAATGGATCTCCTGGGGCTTCGCACGCTTACGGTCATAAGCGAGGCGCTCAAGATAATTCGGCGCACAAAAGGCGTTGATCTCGATATCGACGCGATATCGCTCGAAGACCCGAAGACGTATAAACTCCTGGCGAATGCGGAATCCGTCGGCGTTTTTCAGCTCGAATCATCCGGCATGCGAGACCTGCTCAAAAAACTTAAACCCGAGCGGTTCGAGGATATTATAGCGCTCCTCGCGTTATTCCGTCCGGGGCCGATCGGATCCGGCATGCTCGACGATTTTATGAAACGAAAACACGGCGAGGTAAAGATCCGTTATGACCACCCGCTCCTCGAGCCGATCTTGAAAGAGACTAACGGCGTTATCCTATACCAGGAGCAGGTTATGAGGGTCGCTTCGTCGCTGGCCGGATTTTCACTTGCTCAAGCCGACAATCTTCGCCGCGCAATGGCGAAGAAGGTGCCGGAAGTTATGACACAGATGCGGGAATTATTCATAGCCGGCGGCTCTAAGAACCGTATCGACCAGAAGACTTCGGGTAAGATATTCGACCAGATAGAATATTTCGCCGGGTACGGATTTAATAAATCGCACTCGGCCGCGTACGCGCTCGTAAGTTTCAGGACGGCATATCTTAAGGCAAATTTTCCTGTTGAATTCATGACTGCGCTTCTAACAAGCGAAAAAGATAACTTAGACAAGATCGCGCTGTATATAGGCGAAGCGCAGAAGATGGGGATAAAAATACTGCCGCCGGATGCAAATGAAAGCTATGCCAATTTTACGGTGGTGGGGGATTCCATACGATTTGGGCTTTTAGCCATCAAAAACGTAGGCGAGGGCGCGATCGACTCTATAATAAAAATGAGGCAGAGTTCCGGCAAGTTCAAGTCGCTCTACGATTTTACCGAAAAGGTCGATTCACGTCTTGTGAACCGTAAAGTCGTGGAGAGCCTGATCAAGTGCGGGGCGATGGATTCGTTTGGTTTCTACCGCTCTCAGCTTTCAGCGATGATAGATAAAGCGCTTGAGATTGCCGGCGGCATACAAAAGGACCGCGCAAACGGGCAACTCTCATTTTTCGACAAGTTTGAGGACCAGGATAATTTTAAAAAAAGTTACCAGGAAGTGCCGAACATACCGGAATGGCCCGAGAACCAGCTCCTTGCGTTTGAAAAAGAATTGCTTGGATTTTATATAACGAACCATCCGCTGGCGAGATTCGAGAAGATATTGAAGACGTACTCTACATGCCCTACGACAGAATTGAAGAGCTGTGCGGACGGCGCGGAAGTGCTGATAGGCGGCATTATATCTAAAGTTAAATTTACAGTTACGCGCAAGACGAATGAGAAGATGGCGATCGTTTCTCTCGAGGATTTGAATGGCACTGTGGAGGTATTGATATTCCCGGCCACATTCCAGAAGGTGGCGAATCTTGTAAAACAGGACGCGATACTTTTTATAAAAGGGCGGCTTAGTTTGAGAGAGGACGCGCCGAAGATAGTGGCCAACGAGGTCGCTTCCCTGGAATCCGTTAAGATGAAGTATACTAAGGTGGTTAGCATAGACCTTTTGACCGCGGGATTGGAGGCAGGGGCTTTAGAAAAACTCAAAAAAGTACTCGGCAGATACCCTGGCGGCATACCCGTCTATCTTACATTCACCAAACCGGACGGAAAGCGTATGCGCATGAATGCCAATAACACCCTCGCGGTGGAACCGCACGAAGGTCTTGTGCGCGATATCGAAAAGATATTCGGCCGCGATGTGGTAACGTTCAGGACATAGGTTAAGCGAATACGTTCTCGCTTGACTTTTCTAATTACCGATGTTACAGTAACTCGTTACGATATAAAATGTTATGACCCTTCGACACGTCACACACTAAAAACAAAGCCTTGCTCAGGTTAATGGCGAGCGAGTGAAACGAGTCGAATCATGAAGGATAAAAAGACCGAGGCTGATATAAGGACGATGAGGGACTTTCTCGAGTTCTGGGGCAAGTTCCATTCCATATATTCCGGCATCCTTGTGAAGGACATCATAACGAAAGAGGACGAGGATAAGTTTTTCGAAACGAAAGGCATGATACGTACCAAGTATGAGGAGCTGAAGGGCTCTTTGGAATATCGCTACATGCCGCATGGGCGCTTGACCGATCCTGTATGCGATCTTCTGTCGATGCAGACGATACGCTTTATCTCCGAAGATAACCTGAAGAGACTGAATAATGATTGGAAGGATTCTTACATATTCCTGAATAATATCTTTGAGCGGCTAAAGGCCAGGCGCCGCCGTTTCGAGGATTTTAACGCGTTGGGTGTTTTTTTTAAAAGGTTCAGGGAACGAAAAACGGTGTAATTAATAGCCCCGCCGGGAGCGAAGATAAGGGCGGGGTGGGTTGTCAGACGGTGTAATTAATAGCCCCGCCGGGAGTGAAAATAAGGGCGGGGTGGGTTGTCAGACGGTGTAATTAATAGCCCCGCCGGGAGTGAAAATAAGGGCGGGGCGATTGCATGAGTTAGATAACATCAATCGGAGGATTTATGACAAAAAAAGACATTGTGATGAAGATAGCCGAAGAGACGGGATTAAAGCAGATAGACGTGAAATTGGTAGTGCAGAAGACGCTCGATCATATCACGAATTCCGTTGCCGCGGGCAAGACGGTGGAATTGCGTAATTTTGGCGTGTTCAAAGTTAAAACGCGCAAGCCCAGGATCGGTAGAAATCCGAAGACCGGAGTTACGGTATCAATACCGGAACGCAAGGTTGTAACGTTTAAATCCGGCATGATAATGAAGGCGAGAGTTGTAAAATAAAAATGGAATATAAACCGGTAAAAGGGACAGCAGATATACTACCACCGCCTGCGGGTAATTCGGAACTTCGCCGGGCCATGGAGTCGATTTCTCAAAATGTTTTCCAGAAATTCGGCTACCGCGAAATAAGGACGCCGGTGATGGAAGAGAAGTCCTTATTTGTAAAGTCCGTCGGAGAAGAGACCGACATAGTTACCAAGGAAATGTTCTCTTTCAAAGACCGCGGTGACAGAGAAATAGTTTTACGCCCGGAAGGTACCGCTCCGATAGTCAGGGCGTACCTCGCGGCGAATCTTCATAAAACCGATACCTTTCAGAAGTTCTGTTATATAGGCCCGATGTTCAGGGCTGAAAGGCCGCAGGCCGGACGCATGCGGCAGTTCCATCAGATAGGCGCCGAGGCGATTGGCTCTATGAGTCCGGAAATAGATGCCGAAGTTATCAGATTATTGACCGCGCTTCTCGACGCGATGAGTATAAAAGGTTATAAGATTAAGATCAATAATTTAGGATGCAAAGAGGATAAAGCGCGCCTTTCGCAAACATTGCGGGGAATCCTTTCGAAAGATAAGAGCGCGCTGTGCGATGATTGTAAAAAACGCCTCGAGATAAATCCTTTGCGCGTCCTGGACTGCAAAGTCGAATCGTGCCGCGCCTTGGTAAGGGGCGTTTTTAAAGACGTTGAATTCATATGTCCAAAATGCGGCGAACATTTTAAAAAAGTTTTAGCATGCCTTAAAAGTTTAGGTATAGATTACGAACTGGATCCGTATATAGTGCGGGGGCTCGATTATTATACGCAGACCGTTTTCGAGGTTACGCATCCCGGTCTGGGAAGCCAGGATGCTTTGGGGGCTGGTGGCCGGTACGACAATCTGATAAGCGATATGGGCGGTCCCGAGCTCGGCGCGGCAGGGTTTGCGCTCGGAGTGGAGCGTATCCTGATGGTGGCCGGTAAACAGGGCGCGGATATGTCGCTTGGGCCGGTTGTCCGGGTTGTTTATGTTGCGACTATGGGGCCGGCGGCACAGGCAAAAGGTTTTGAGCTGATCGATTCCTTACGAAGCGGTGAATGGAAAAACGTATCATTCAATATCGATTACGAGAACAAATCTCTCAAGGCTCAAATGAGAGAGGCCGATAAGATGAATGCGACGATGGTTTTTATTATAGGAGATGATGAGTTGACAAAAGGCGGCGCTACTGTAAAATACATGAAAGATAAGAACAAGCCGCAGGAACTTGTGCGGTTTGATGCGGTCGCTCAAAAGATACGGGAGAGTTTAAACTAATGCTTCGCACGCATACCTGTGGTGAACTGAATGATAAGTCGGTCGGTAAAAATGTCGTGCTTTGCGGATGGGTGGCCAACCGCCGCGATCACGGCAATATTATTTTTATAGATTTGCGGGACGGTTACGGATTGACACAAATTGTGTTTAATCCACAGGCGACGGTTGAGGTCCACGGGATAGCCGAAGAGCTCAGGGCCGAATTTGTGGTGAGGATCGAGGGGCCGGTTGCTTTGCGTCCCGCCGGGACCGAGAATCCGAAGCTAAAGACTGGCCTCATCGAGGTTCACGCCGAGAAAGTCAGTATACTGAATAAGGCTGACACTCCGCCGTTCGAAATAAACGACAATATATCCGTTACCGAAGAGACGAGGTTGAAATACAGGTACCTTGATTTGAGGCGAGGTACGATGCAGAAAAGTATGCGACTGCGCCACAAAGTATGCAAGGTCGCGCGGGATTATTTCGACGAAAAGGGTTTTGTGGAAGTGGAGACGCCGATACTCACCAAATCGACGCCTGAAGGCGCGAGAGACTACCTGGTACCGTCCAGAGTAAATCACGGGATGTTTTACGCGCTTCCGCAGTCTCCGCAATTATTTAAACAGATATTAATGATATCGTCTTTCGACAGGTATTTTCAGATAGCGAAATGCTTCCGCGATGAAGATCTCAGGGCGGACAGACAGCCGGAGTTTACGCAATTCGACATCGAAATGTCATTCGTCACCGAGGAGGATATATACGCGCTCTCCGAAGGGCTGATGAAGGATATATTTAAAAAATCTATCGGGTATGATCTAAGGGTGCCGTTCCCGAGATTAAAATATTCCGAGGCGATGGCGCGTTACGGATGCGACAAGCCCGATACGCGGTTTGCCCTCGAGTTGGCCGAAATAAACGGTCTGGTTGCCGACAGCCAGTTTAAAATATTCCAGGATGTCCTAAAAAAGGGCGGACGAATAATCGCCATAAACGCGAAAGGCTGTGGTGGATATTCACGCGGAGAGATCGACCAGCTGGTGGAGTTTGTAAAGGAGTACGGCGCGAAGGGGCTTGCCAATTTTAAGTGTGAGGGCGATCTTCTTGTATCCCCCATAGCCAAATTTTTCACAAAAGAAGAACTCTCTTCGATAAAATCCCGCCTCGCGGCAGTCGACGCCGACATGATCTTTATGGTCGCCGATAAAGAGAGGGTTGCGTATGAGGCGATGGCCGCATTGCGCAAACATCTCGGTAAGAAGCTTGGCCTGATCGATGAGAAACGGTTCGATTTTCTGTGGATTACCGATTTCCCGTTATTTAAATATAACGACGAAGAAAAACGGTGGGAGTCCGAGCACCACCCGTTCACGTCCGTCCATCCCGACGATATCAAGCTTCTTGAGACCGGCAAAGACCTGGACAAAGTCCGCTCTAGGTCTTACGACCTTGTGATAAACGGCACCGAGATTGGTTCGGGTAGTATAAGGATACATGAGCGTAAGATGCAGGAGCTTATATTTAAAACTATAGGTATAAGCGATGAACAGGCGCGTCTGAGGTTTGGCTTTTTGCTCGACGCATTCCGGTACGGCGCGCCTCCGCACGGCGGCGTTGCCTTCGGGCTCGACCGGCTCATGACCTTCCTGACCGGTTGCGATTCGATACGGGATGTTATCGCGTTTCCTAAAACGCAGAAGGCGTTTTGCCCGATGACGAGCGCTCCGTCCGATGTCGAGACAAAGCAGTTAGACGAATTGGGAATAAAGATAAAGGCAGAATAAAAACAGGGGAGGGTGTATGAGGATAGGCTACGGAATATTGGTTGCGTGTACCGCCATGGCGCTCGTCGGGTGCGAATCGATAAGCAAGCCATATGTGATGACCGTCGATCGCGCGGATCAAAAAGTAAGCGGCAACAGGGGTTATATTAAAGGAACTCCGCCACCGTCAGAAGATAGAACCGGCTTAACGAGACCACTTATAGCGGTCGACATGGATCTGATCAGCATACAGGGAAAAGCGACGAAACCAACCACTATTATTACTAAGAAGACCGCCACTGCGGCAGAAGAGCAGACGAAGTAGGGTGGGAAAAGTACGCGTAATAAATCTCCACGTTTCTTACCGCGTAAATGAGCGTCTCGTAAAAAAGATAGCGGCGCATATTTTAAAACTTTGCGGCGCTCGCGGCAGGATGGAGATAGATCTGGTTTTTTTATCCAACAAACAAATTCGCCCGCTCAATAAGAAGTATAAAGGCGAAGACTCTTCGACGGATGTATTGAGTTTTGAATTGGGTGAAGAGGCGCCGGGAACCAGGCGCCTGGGCGAGATAATAGTATCTATCGATAAGGCCAGGAAAAATTCCGAAATATACGGTAACGATATTAAAAAAGAATTCGTACTGTATGTCATACATGGCATTCTCCATTTGACAGGTTACGATGATCTATCCGCGAAGCAGAGATCCCGGATGGAGGCGCGACAGGAAGAGGTGCTGGATATCATATGCAAGAGAGAAGACTTGTCGAAAGTTTTAACGCCGCGGTAGAGGGGTTCGTATACGTTCTGAAGACGGAACGTAATATGCGCATCCATTTTTTGACGGCCCTCTTTTTTATATTATTAGGTATCTATCTTAATTTTACCTACCTTGAGCTTTTAGCGCTCTGCATTACTATTACGCTCGTTCTTGCCGCCGAAATGCTTAATACCGCCATAGAACTTACCGTCGATCTGGTAAAAAGCGAATTTCATCCGATAGCGAGAGTGATCAAGGATGTGTCTGCCGGGGCAGTGCTATTAACTTCCGTAAACGCCGCAATAGTGGGGTATATGCTTTTTTTGAGCAAACTTCCCTTTAATGTCAGCGCGGCGATGGAAAACGTGCGCCGGTCGCCATGGCACATAACGTTTATAACGCTCATACTGGTGTTTGGGTCTGTTGTTATCGGGAAAATGTTGTCTCGTAAAGGCACGCCGCTTCGAGGCGGTATGCCGTCGGGGCACGCGGCCATAGCGTTCTCGATATGGACGATAATAATGTTCCTCGCCGATAATTCGATAGTCATAGTCCTCTCGTTCCTCATGGCGCTCCTGATAGCCAGGCACAGGATAAAAGATTCCATCCATACGATATGGGAAGTGGTTGCCGGTAGTATCCTTGGAGCTCTCCTTACTATTCTTGTATTCCAGGTGTTTCGATAAACTAAGCCAACAGCGCTGATAGTTAAAAACTGAAAGCTTTTATAATGGCCATCCAGAAGACCGAAGGTATACTTTTAAGGCGGCAAGACCTTCGCGAGACAAGTCTTATACTCACTTTCTATACCCGCGATTTCGGCAAAATAAAAGGTATAGTCAGAGGTGTCAGGGGCTCTCGTCCGGGCACTATCGGTGGAGCAAGTATGGAGATATTTGCGCTCGATGACATAGTTTTCTACGAGCGCCGTAAGAGCGACATATTTACCATATCGCAATGTGACCTCCTCGATTTTTTCGCGCCCGTGCGGGAATCTTTAGAGAAGACGGCGTATGCGGCATATCTTATCGAACTTATTGATTCCATAACGGCTCTCGGGGACAAGAGCGCTGAGGCGTTCGAACTTCTACTTAATAGTCTGCGGCTCCTGGGTGGTGATGTCAGCACGAAAAGGGTCGTCAGGATATTCGAGATAAAATTACTCAATATACTGGGGCTTATGCCGACTCTGAGTTCTTGTACCGCGTGCGGTGGGGAAGTGGATAGCGTCGCGCGGTTCAGTTTGCGTAACGGCGGGCTCATCTGTAAGAAGTGCTTGTCCTCGGATCGTGATGCGCGGCCGATCCTCCAGGGGACGGTGAAATTTATTGAGCATATACGCGCGCTTCCGTTCGAGCGCGTTGCGCGGATAAAAGTTACCTCGGAGGTGGGTCACGAACTCGAGCGCACCCTGCGCAGGTTCCTCGATTATCATATCGAGCGCCGCCTCAAGACGGTAGAATTTTTAAAAGTTATCGATAGATAAAAGTTTTTGCGCTGTGGAGGCATGTGTCTACCTGAAAAATTCCTTGATTTGTTTAACGGCGCGTGTTAAGATATCGGCAATTCGGAGTTATAAATAAAATTATGCAGGAAAATCAGAAGCAAGATACGATGGAGAAGATAGTCTCGCTTTGCAAGAGGCGCGGATTTATATTCCAATCGAGCGAAATATACGGCGGCCTGGCAAGCACCTGGGATTACGGTTCTCTGGGAGCCGAGCTTAAACGGAACCTGAAGAATGCCTGGTGGGCTTCCAATGTTTATGGCCGTGACGATATCGAGGGGCTGGATGCCTCGATCCTCATGCGCCCTGAAACGTGGATGGCTTCCGGCCACATTACCAGTTTCGAAGACACTCTAGTCGATTGTAAATCCTGCAAGAAACGGTTCAAGGTCGAACATGTAACGGGCAAGATTTGCCCCGAATGCGGCGGAGCTCTCACCGAGGCGCGCCAGTTCAACCTTATGCTTAAAACCCATCTCGGCCCGGTCGAGGATTCCGGCAGTCTTACCTACCTGCGACCGGAAACCGCCCAGGGCATATTCGTGAATTTCCAGAACGTCATAACATCGATGCGTCGCAAGCTTCCGTTCGGCATAGCCCAGGTTGGCAAATCATTCCGCAATGAAGTAACCACAGGCAATCTTACATTCCGTTCCCGCGAATTCGAGCAGATGGAGATAGAGTTTTTTGTTAAGCCCGGTACGGATGAAGAGTGGTATGAGAAGTGGGTAGAGGAAAGGTTTAAGTGGTATATCGATCTGGGCATCAAAAAAGAGAATCTGCAAAAGAGGGCGCATGAAAAGACGGAGCTCGCCCACTACGCGAAAGCTTGCACGGATATCGAATATAAGTTCCCGTTCGGATGGTCAGAATTAGAGGGCATAGCCAACAGAACCGATTTCGATCTAAAACAGCACATGCGTTTAAGCGGGAAAGACCTCCAGTATTTTGACGACGAATCTAAAGAAAAATATATTCCTTATGTTATCGAGCCTTCAGGCGGTGTAGATAGGTCGATATTGGCTTTTCTCACCGATTCATATAAAGAAGAAGAGGTGAAGGGCGAGAAACGCGTTTCGCTTGCTCTTGATAAACGGTTGGCGCCTATCAAAGTCGCGATATTACCTTTATTAAGGAACCGGCCGGAGATCGTGAAGCTGGCAAAAGATATTTTACAGAGCCTTAAGGCGTGCCCGGCGCTCGGCGGAAAAGTTATGTACGACGATACGGCTTCCATAGGCCGGTTATATCGCAGGCAGGACGAGGTTGGAACGCCATTTTGTATAACTGTCGATGTAGACAGTTTGAGCGACAGGAAGGTGACTGTTCGCGATAGAGATTCTATGAAACAGGATAGGGTTGGGGTTGATAAGGTGGAAGAATACCTTGTCGGGAAATTTAAACGATAGATTAAGGAAAGGAAGGTTGGGGTACGATGGGCGGTAAAAGTAAAAAGTATGTTTACTTCTTTGGCGGCGGCAAGGCCGATGGTAATGAATCAATGAAAAACCTCCTCGGAGGCAAAGGCGCAAATCTGGCCGAAATGGCAGGGCATCCTAAATTGAGATTGCCTGTGCCGCCCGGCTTTACAATAACTACCGAAGTTTGCAATTATTTTTACGAAAATAAACGCAAATATCCATCTGAGCTCAAGGCGCAGGTAACCACAGCCATGGAGAAGGTCGAAAAAATAATGGGGAAAAAGTTCGGTGATGCTTCAAACCCGCTCCTCGTTTCAGTGCGCTCCGGAGCGCGCAAGTCCATGCCGGGCATGATGGAAACTGTTTTAAACGTAGGACTGACCGAAAAGACGATAGCGGGTTTGATAAAGCAGACCGGTAACGAGCGTTTCGCTTACGATGCGTATCGCAGGCTCATCATGATGTATTCCGACGTAGTTATGGAAAAAGCCGCCGGCATTGAGCCTAAAGGCGGTAAGGGTATACGCAAAGTCCTCGACGAGATGCT
Organism: Candidatus Omnitrophota bacterium; assembly: GCA_028699255.1. Taxonomy (NCBI): domain Bacteria; kingdom Pseudomonadati; phylum Candidatus Omnitrophota; species Candidatus Omnitrophota bacterium. The sequence goes on from JAQVUX010000001.1 coordinate 71,675, forward strand.
TGATCAGGTTAAGCATTCTAAAGGATATAAAATCGACACAGACCTTACAGCCGCGGATCTTAAAACACTTGTGACGGATTTCAAGAAGAAGGTTAAAGAGGTTCTGGGCAGGCCATTCCCCGACGATGCCGAGGAGCAGATATGGGGCGGTATCGGCGCTGTGTTCGCCAGTTGGAACGGCAAGCGCGCATTCGAATACCGTCGCATCGAGAGGATACCTGATGAGTGGGGCACGGCTGTGACTGTGCAGACGATGGTGTTTGGTAATATGGGCGATGACTGCGCGACGGGTGTGGCGTTTAGCCGCAATCCCGGTAACGGTGAAAACCAGTTCTACGGCGAGTATCTCGTAAACGCTCAGGGCGAGGACGTCGTCGCCGGTATCAGGACTCCGGGTCCGATCAACGACTACTCCAAGAACGACCAGTCAAAGACTATGCCGACACTCTCGAAGATAATGCCTACGATATATAAAGAACTCGACAGCATTAAAACCCGTCTCGAGAATCACTACAAAGACATGCAGGACATCGAGTTTACCATCGAAAAAGGTAAGCTATTCATGTTGCAGTGCCGTGTCGGAAAACGTAACGGTGTTGCCGCAGTGCGCATGGCGGTCGATATGTACAAAGATAAATTTATTAATGCTGAGACGGCTGTTATGCGTGTAGGGCCGAATCAGCTCGTCGAGCTACTTCTCCCGATGCTGGATCCCAAAGCCGAAATGGCGACGATTGCGATGGCTAAAGGTCTTCCTGCCGGCCCGGGCGGCGCTATAGGCCGGGCTGTGTTTACATCGAAAGATGCCGTCGAGTGGGCCTCGCGTGGTGAGAAGGTAATACTCGTCCGCGAAGAGACATCTCCGGAAGACGTCGATGGTATGCACAAAGCTCAGGCGATACTTACCTGCAAAGGCGGGATGACATCTCACGCGGCTTTAGTCGCGCGCGGATGGGGTAAGTGTTGCATAGTCGGATGCTCGGATATAGAGATAGGCGATGACAATAAGTCATTTCAGACTAAGAAGGGCAATACGATTAAAGAAGGCGACTGGATAAGCCTTAACGGTACGAAGGGGCTTGTTTTTCAAGGTAAATTACCGCTCGTGGATGTTAACGTCGAGCATAATAAATCCTACACGGAACTTATGAAGCTCGTCGATAAAGTGCGCGTCCTGAAAGTCCGTACGAACGCGGATACGCCGAAAGACGCCGCGCAAGCCATGAAGTTCGGGGCCGAGGGTATAGGCCTTTTCCGTACAGAGCACATGTTCTACGGGGAAGGCGCTGACAAGCCACTTTTCCTTCTACGCAAGATGATCATGTCGAAGAGTGAGGCGGAACGCCGTAAAGCGCTCGCGGAATTATTCCCGTTCGTTAAGAACGATGTCAAAGCGACCCTCGAGGCGATGAAGGGTTACCCTGTTACGATACGCCTTCTGGACCCGCCGCTTCACGAGTTCGTTCCTCATAGCGAGGATAAATTGGAAGCGCTCGCAAAAGAACTGAATGTCGATATGAGCGAGCTCAACAAGCGCGCCGAATCGTTACGCGAAAATAATCCCATGCTCGGCCATCGCGGGGTGCGTCTCGGTATTACGTATCCTGAGATCACCGAGATGCAGGTTCGCGCTATCCTTGAGGCGACGGCAGAGCTTATTAAGGAAGGTAAAAAAGCGGATCCGGAAATAATGATCCCCGTAACATGCGCCAAGACCGAACTTGACAATCAGAAAGCGATTGTTGAAAGGGTTCATAAAGAGGTAATGGCAAAGTTCGGTTTAAAGAAACTGCCATATATGTTCGGAACGATGATAGAGATACCCAGGGCGGCATTGCAGGCTGGTAAGATGGCCGAGACCGCGGAGTTCTTCTCGTTCGGCACCAACGACCTTACACAGATGACGTTCGGATTCAGCCGTGACGACATTGGTAGCTTCCTGCCGGATTATTTAAGCTCAAAGCTGTTGCCTGCCGATCCGTTTCAGACGATCGACCAGGACGGTGTGGGCGAGCTTATAAAGTTCGGCATAGATCGCGGCCGTATGACGCGTAAGGGTCTAAAAGTAGGTATTTGCGGCGAGCATGGTGGTGACGCGGAGAGCGTGAAGTTCTGCCATCGCGTTGGTATGAATTACGTCAGCTGTTCGCCATTCCGCGTGCCGATATCGCGTCTGGCGGCGGCCCAGGCGGCGGTGGAAGACAAAAAGAAAAAATAATATGGATGCGATACGGTTATACCTGAAGGACATAAAGAAACTGCCGCTCCTTACTGCCGAGGAAGAGATAACTCTCGCCAATAAGATAAAGAGAGGGGACAAAGCCGCCCGGGCCAAGATGATACAATCCAACCTGCGGCTTGTCATCAATATCGCCAAGAAGTATTCACACCTCGGCGTGTCGATGCTCGACCTGATCGAAGAAGGCAATATGGGGCTCATGAAGGCGGTCGAGAAGTTCAACCCCAAAAAGGGCTACAGATTCTCGACCTACGCGGCCTGGTGGATCCGCCAGTATATTTCACGGGCCATCGCGAATCAGGGCAAGACTGTGCGCATGCCGGTTTATATAATCGAACTTCTGATGCGTTTCAAAAAGATACAGGATCATCTGACTAATTCCTTAAAAAGAAAACCGCGCCTTAATGAGATCGCGAAGAAGATGGGCCTTCCTATGAAGCGCGCCAAACAGCTCCACAAGATGGTATCCGGCACGTCGAGCCTTAACGCGCCGGTAGGCGAAGAGGGATCTACAGAGTTTCTTGATCTGATCGAAGATGAGAATATGGTCTCCGCGGTTGACGAGCTGTCGAACTTCCTGACACAGGAGAGGATAAATCTCCTTCTCGAGAAGATGTCGAAGAGAGAGCAAAAGATACTCTCCCTCCGGTTCGGGCTTAAAGACGGAGTTTCTCACACTCTGCGCGATACCGCGAAACACTTCGGTATTACGCGCGAACGGGTGCGGCAGATCGAGTCGGCCGCGATGCGCAAGATGCGCGAGATGATGCTTCAGCAGGAGCGCGAGGCCGTCCTGAAACGCGGGTGAGCGAAAGGGGTTACTCGATGAACGAGCTTAAGTCAGCGATCCGTGACATCCCGGGATTTCCGAAAGAAGGCGTTATATTTAAAGACATAACCACCCTTCTTAAAGATAAAGAAAAGTTTCGACAGACTATCGATCTCTTTGCGGAAAAATTGAAAGGTAAAAAGATCGATGCCGTTGTCAGCATCGAAGCCCGGGGTTTTATCTTCGGTGCCGCCCTTGCCTATAAACTCGGTGCCGGGATTATCCCGGTAAGAAAAAAGGGGAAACTACCGTATAAAACCTATTCAGTTACCTACCAACTAGAATATGGCAATGATACTCTCGAGATACATCAGGATGCGTTTAAAAAAGGTGATAGCGTACTGATAATCGACGATCTGCTCGCCACAGGCGGTACCTGTAAAGCCGTTATAGGGCTTGTCGAGAAGATGGGCGGCAAGATCGCCGGCATAGCTTTCCTCATAGAACTGACAGCGTTAAAGGGGCGCGAGAAGTTCAAAGGCTACGATATCATAACTCTCATCCAGGACGAATATTGTTAATCGACCAACCTCTCCGAATTAAATAAAATTTTATGTTTTCGATTTGACGCTTAATGATTATTCAGGTATACTTATGCAAAACTAAAGTTAAATAGTGAAGGCTATTTAAAGAAAGGACGTCAAGAAAATGGCTGTACAGAAAATGCGGAAAAGTTTTGCGGCTATACTTATATTATTTGCGGTTTGTTTGATTTTGAGTACGCCTGCTTATGCCACAAACGGAATTCGGGAGCTTGGATTTAGTTCCCGAGATTCGGCCATGGCTGGCGCTACTACGGCTTCACCGGAAGACACCTCCTGTCTTGTGCGTAACCCCGCTGGACTTGTGTGGTTAGGAAACAGGATCGACTTGAACTATCAAAATATATTCCCTCATGATGTCACAATGCGCACCGACGGTCCTGCCGGAGGCCTTGCTAATCGCGGCTTATCCCAAAAGAGTAATATAGATTATTTACCAGGAGGCAATGCAGGCGTAAGTTACCGTATCCCGGGAACAGATAAATATCCTATATCGGTAGGTTGCGGAGTTTTCACAATGTCTGGCGTGGCATTGAATTTCCCCTCATCGCGGATTTTAAGCGCCCTGACCGGCGATTATGACAAAATGATGGACTTGAGAAGCATGCGCATCGCGCCTGGTATAGCGGTTGCATTTAACGATAAGTTTTCTTTCGGCGCGACCGGCAATATAGGGTTGCAGGGATTGCGAACAAATATGGCGACATCAACTTTTAATGGAGCGCAATATCCGGAAACTGCCGGAGCCGGGGATTGGGATTTCGCGCCGGGTGCGGGGTTTACGGTCGGCCTCCTGTATAAATTCAACGAGATGCTAAATGTTGGCGCTTCATACGAAAGCCATGGATGGTTCGGCTATCATCATAAGTACAAGGACGCTCTGCCGTTCATAGATGAGCCTCCGATAATAAACGTTGGATTGTCATTTAAACCTACAAAAAATGTCGAGCTTACCTATGATACACGGTATATCAATTGGACGAACGTGAAGACTGCGGAAAGGTCGCCGATAGAAGGCGGCTTCGGCTGGAAGGACCAATGGGTTTTCGCCGTAGGCGGTGAATATACCTATAAAGAGAAACTTAAACTACGTCTCGGTTATAATTACGGTAAATCGCCTATCCGATCGAAAGTTGTATTCGCAAACGCGCTTTTGTCCGCCGCAACCATGGAACATCATGTTACTACGGGTTGCTCTTATCTTTTTACGAAAAACTTGTCATGCGACTTAACGTGGGAACATCATTTTATGGGCGTTATGGCAGATGATGGCGCGGGGGACACATATAGTATTAATGGTTCAGGTACGAAAATAACCGCCGCCGCGGATATCATAAGCATAGGATTAGGATATAAGTTTTAGCAGGCGTAAAGTTTTATTAAAAAAACACCCGCAATTAAACGCGGGTGTTTTTTTATGGCGCCCCTGGCCCGAGTTGAACGGGCGACACCAGGTTTAGGAAACCTGTGCTCTATCCATCTGAGCTACAGGGGCACTGAATTAAATTGAGCTACTCTATTACTGCACTGGATGCTCGCTACGCTCGCTATCCATCTGAGCTACAGGGGCGTAATGAAAAGTGAAGAGATTATAACAAGAAAGAAAAATTCTTGCAATGAAAACTTGTTATATGTAATAATATAATCCATGATCGATCTTCACACACATACGTTATTTTCTGATGGCGAATTATTGCCGAGTGAACTGGTCCGGCGTGCCGAGGTAAAGGGTTATACGGCTATCGCCTTGACAGACCATGTCGATTCATCCAATATCGATTTTGTTCTGCCCCGTATCGTCAAGGTTTGTAAGGTTTTAAACCGCTTCTGGAAGATACGCGCAATTCCTGGAGTTGAGATAACGCACGTGCCTGTTCAGGAGATAGGGGGGCTTGTGCGCTTCGCCAGAAAAAATGGGGCCAAGGTAGTGATCGTTCACGGAGAAACCATAGCAGAGCCCGTAATACCCGGAACGAATAGGGCCGCGATCGAGGCGGGATGCGACATACTGGCGCACCCGGGACTGATCACTCAAAAGGATGTTGAACTTGCCGCGAAGCGCGGGGTATGCCTGGAAATAACTACACGCAAAACTCATTGCAGAACAAATAGGCGCCTGTTCAATTTGGCAAAAAAGTCCGGTACGAGTTTGGTTCTTAACAACGATGCTCATAACGATTCTGATCAGGTTACGGAGGCGCAAGCTAAGCGTATTTTAATAGCCATTGGAATGTCGCAACATGATATACAACAGGTATTTATGAATTCACAGGATATAGTGAAAAGAGTGGTTAGGAATAAATAGTCAATTGCACTTGACAAATATCTGTGCTGTGGTATACTTTTTTAATAAAAAGTTAGTTGCGCCTATAACATCATAGATAACTTAAATCTTGGCAAAGGAGGAGGTGGTGAATTACTAAGCTGTAGGTTATCAAAACGTGATGATATAGATATAGTAATGATACATATATAGCGGGTCGAACAACTTGATAAACATTGTGATAGAACGGCCCAAAATTTAAAATATATTTGTTCTGACAAATCCTTAAAAGGAGGAAGCATGAAATTTTTAAGATTTCTTTGCGTTCTCGCGTTAGCGCTTTGCGTAACAGCAAACGTGTACGCCGAAACACAGAGCGTGAAGGTAAGCGGTGATCTCACCATGAGAGGTATTTACAGGAACGACTACAGCATGATCAGCCAGGTTGAGAAATCGGCTTCTATTGATGGAACCGATAAGAGCTGGGCGATGACCGTTGCCGCAGTTGAGGTAGACGCTGATCTTACCGATAACGTCACTACCGTAATCCGCTTGCTGAACCAGAGAGACTGGAATGTTGCCTCTTCGGTAACGAGCACTACCACTACGGCGAATGAAGACGAGTTTGACGTAATGGTCGATCTAGCTTACGTGCAGTTGAAGAACTTCATCTATTCACCGCTCACGTTGACGATCGGCCGTCAGAACCTATGGTTCGGCCGTGGCTTTATCATCGGCGCTAATCAGCAGAACCCCGGTTCTGCCACTGCGACCGATTCGACGTTTGTTCCCGGCAATTTGTCAGCGCCGGAATATACCGCTATCAATTCATTTGATGCGGTGAAAGCGGTATTGGATTACGACCCATGGACGATCACGGGCGTATATGCAATGATCGATGAAGGTTCGGTTTCTGTCCGTGATAACATTAACCTGTGGGGCGTTAACGTCGGCTATAAGTTCAATAAAATGAACGGTGAAGCCGAAGGTTATTGGTTCTATAAGACCGATCGCGGCACACTTATACCGAACAAGGATCTTAAGGCAAACAGCAATGATGTCTACACGATAGGCGCAAGAGGAAGTTTCGATCCTATCAGCTGGGTAACGCTTGCCGGCGAAGGTGCTTGGCAGGGGGGTCAGTATATCGGCAACATTAACCAGGTTAATTCCAGAGCCCGCTCCGCGTTTGCTATGGATTTCAGCGGAGAGGTCAGGTATTTCACCGATAAATTCGCGTGGAAGCCGAAATTTGGCGTAGAGTATATTTATTATTCGGGCGATCCTAGTTCCGATAATACGCCGGAGCTTGCTGGTGGTCTTTATCGTGGTTGGGATTCGATGTATCGCGGCAAGTTCGATTCCGCTATTCGTGAATTCGTAGGTAAGTTCTACGCGAGCACGAGATACCCGGTGAGAACGAACTACACGCAGGCAACTGCGGATGATTCGCGCACCAATCAGAGCCAGGTTATTTTCCTCGGTAGCATACAGCCGATGGATAGCCTGACGATAAAAGGTAACTACAACCTGTTCTGGAACCTGGAACAGTATGATCAAGCTGTTGACAAGAGCCAGGGCTTTGTCGGCCAGGAAATCGACTTACAGGCCAACTGGGATTACACAGAAGATGTCAGCTTCGGCTTACTCGCGGGATGGTTTATACCCGGCGATGTTTATTATGATGGTAAGTCCGCCGTAGCGACTGATCTCGTTGGGTCAGTGAAGGTAAGCTTCTAAGTAACACGATAGTAAAAAAGCCCCGCTCTTATATAAGAGCGGGGCTTTTTTGTTGACTTTTTACCGGCGTCAAAATACAATACTACGATATATGAGATATCGGCATTCTAAGAGAGTAGTTATTGGCTGGCTTGCCTTTCTGGCCTTGGCTATTGCGCTATTTTTTATAATATTTATAGGGCGCCAGCGCGGCGCGGTAAAACCGCAGGCCGGATTTGGGTGTGAGATAATCAAGAAATTTTCGTTTTCAGATAGCGCCTCATTGAAGGAATGGGAAGAAAAGGTATTTAAAAATAAAGTTGCTTATCGGATAGAGAAAGACGGCGAGCTATCGTATGTAAGGGCGGTAAGTGAAAACGCGGCGTCGGCGTTATACTACCGTAAAAATATCGACGCGAAAAATAGGCGGCCCGTTATATTCTGGAAGTGGCGTGTTGAGAAATTTCCTGTCAAATCTGCCCCCGAGAGTCTTGAGACCGAAAAAGTGGACGACTTCGCGGCCAGGATTTACGTTATATTCCCGGCACTCTTTATAACCAACTCAAAGGTTCTGGAGTATGTATGGTCGGAGTCTTTACCTGTCGGAACGACCGGCACCAGCCCGTATTCCGGTAATATAAAACTTATAGTTCTTCAGCAAGGTTTGGATAAAGATAAGAAATGGTTTTCCGAGGAGAGAGATATATATTCCGACTATGTAAAACTTTTTGGCCGCCCTCCGGAATATAATGTGGGCGCCATAGCTTTTATGACCAATACGGAACATACCGGGAGTACCGCGGATGCCATGTACGATGATGTCGGAATAGGATATCTCGCGGCAACCGAAACAAAAGGAGGCGGTAAGCGTGAGAACTAAATTTTTGAGGACTAAATATTTGACGGGCAGTCGCATACAGCTCCACTACCTTACGCTTTTGATGGTGTCTATAATAGTCCCGCTCGTGTTTTCCGCCGCATGCCTGTATTATCTTATTTTTAAAATAATGGCGGAACAGATTGGTATACCGGAGTATATAGCGCTCAATCTATTCCCGGTAATACAAAAGATCAATATGATTTTGATCATTGGTGTGCCGCCGCTGTTTCTTGTCCTGGTTCTGTGGGGCGTGGTTTTGTCTCATCGCTTCGCAGGCCCGATCGAACGGCTCGAGAAAGAGATCAAGAGGATCGCGACTCATCATGATTACAAGGCGAGAGTGCACATAAGAAAAGGCGACGATGTCAAACCGATAGCGGATGCCGTAAACGTATTACTTGAGAGCGTGGAGAAAAAACAGAAATGAACGATATAAGTCCGCTTGCCCAGATAAGTAAATCGGCGCATATTGCCGACGGTGTGTCCGTAGGACCATTTGCGATAATCGAAGATGGTGTCCAGATTTCATCCGGAGTTAAGATATGGGCTCATGCCTATATATGCAAGGATACGGTGATTGGCGAAGGCACCGAGGTGCATATGGGGGCAGTTCTCGGACATCTGCCTCAAGACCTGGGTTTTGATAAGAGCAGGAAGACTCGTGTAGTGGTAGGAAAAAACTGTGTTATTCGTGAATACGCTACTGTGCACAGGAGCACGAAAGAAGAGGCCCCCACTTCCATCGGCGATGGTTGTTACCTTATGGCGGTTTCGCACCTGGGCCATGATTGCCACCTTGGGAACAATGTAATTGTCGCGAATGGCGCTCTTCTGGCAGGGCATGTTACGGTTGGAGACGGAGCTTTTATATCGGGCAATGTCGTTATACATCAATTTTGCAGAATAGGCGCGCTGGCCATGATAGGAGGGTTCACGGGGATAAACAAGGACGTGCCGCCTTATATGCTAGTCAGGGGGCCGTCCGTCGTGAGATCTGTTAATCTCGTGGGGCTCAGAAGAGCGAAATTCCCGCGTGAGCTGATACGAGATATTAAAGAAGCGTTTAAAGAATTATATCTATCTAATTTGAATACCGTGCAGGCATTGGAAAATATAAAGAAGCTAAACAAAACAAAAGAGATGAACTATCTTATCGAGTTTATTCAATCCTCAAAGCGCGGTATATGCAAGGCCAAAGATAGCGATGAGGAATTCTTCAGTTAGCATCCCACCCGGAATGTTTATCAGGATATACAATAAGCTATATAAATTTTATGGCCCGCAGGGTTGGTGGCCCGCACGGAGCCGCTTTGAGGTTATTGTCGGAGCCATTCTTACTCAGAATACTGCGTGGACCAACGTGGAGCGTGCTATACGAAACCTTAAGGGGCAGGGTTATCTGACGTCTCCGCGAAAAATATGCGATCTCGACGCGCCTGAACTTTCGCGCATTATACGCCCTGCCGGTTATCATAATGTTAAAGCCCAACGGCTTAAAAATTTTACGAATTTTTTACTAAATCGTTACGCTTGCAGGCTTGACAGATTGTCCCACATTCCGACCGACGGATTGCGCGGGGAATTATTAGGTGTAAATGGTATCGGGCCGGAAACGTGCGATTCCATACTGCTGTACGCGTTTAAAAGGCCTGTTTTTGTCGTGGATGCCTATACAAAAAGGATATTTTCACGCCATGGTTTTTTCAGCCAGGAATCCACGTACGAATTTGTGCAGGATTTATTTATGAAAAATCTTCCGACGGAGAGTATCTTATTTAACGAATATCACGCATTAATCGTGCGTCTTGCCAAAGAATACTGCAGAAAGAGTCCGCGTTGCGGCGATTGTCCTCTCAAAATTTCTTGCAAAAGGCAAGGCGTGATAATATAATATGAGCCATTAGCCCCGCCAGATTTGTTAACGCAAATCCAAGCGGCAGGGCGATTTGCCTGAATCAAATAACAGCAAATCGGAGGTGCGTGATGCTTAAGAAAAAGAAGAAGCCGGCAAAGAAGGCTAAGGTTGTAAAAAAAACAGCCAAGCCCGTAAAAAAGCGTTCTAAAGCTAAGGCCCGAACAATAAAGAAAAAGCTTCCGATTGAGAACATGATCAAGGTTGGCGAGATTACGCATTATTTTCCGCACGTTAAAGCCGCCGCGCTTCTTATCCTGAAGGACAGTATCAAGATCGGCGATGAGATATATATAAAAGGGCATACCAGTGATTTTAAGGAGAAGATCGTATCTATACAGCTTGATCGTGCTCCAATAAAAGAAGGCAGGAAGGGGCAGGAGATAGGGCTTTTAGTAAAGAAGCGTGTTAGGATAGGGGATAGCGTTTATAAAGTCGGTAACAAATAACGGCAATAGCGTAAGGGGCATATGGCGATAAATAGAAATTACAAAAAGCTTCTCCTCGGCCTGGGTTTTGACTCTAAGGATGGGCATCTTAGGATAACTAAGGGCGAGAACTTCCGTCTTTATGGCGGCTCGGAAGAGACTCACGAGATGATGCAGGAGAAGGCGATAAAATTCAACGAACAACTTGAAAAGCGGCGTAAAAATATCGAGGAAATAAACGAAAAAGAGTTTAAGGATATATCCAGGGCAATAGGTTTAAAAATACCTGACGACGAAGAATCAAGATAAAAAAAAGGAGATGAAAGATGGCAAAGATCGCTATAGATGATTCATTATGTACGGGTTGCGGGTTGTGTGCGTCGAATTGTTCCGAGGTTTTTGAGATAGGCGACGATAACATCGCGCACGTAATAGCGTCCGCTTGCTCTACCTGTGATATTAAAGAAGTGGCCGATCAGTGTCCGGTCAGCGCCATAAGCGTTCAATAGGCGTTAATGATAAAGGTTTTAGGTATAAGCGGTAGCCCGAGACGGCATGGTAATACCGAAACTCTGCTTGATAAGGCGCTCGAAGGCGCCTCGGCGACGGCAGGGGTTGTGGTTGAGAAGATAATCCTGGACGAGATGGATTTGCGGCCTTGCAGGTCTTGCGGCGGTTGTTCTGATACGGCCAGTTGTATAGTTGAAGACGATATGCGCCTGATTCGCGCCAGAGTAAGCGAGGCAGATGTGTTGATAGTCGCTTCACCGGTATATTACGGTAGCATAAGCGCCCAGCTCAAGACCATGATAGATAGGTTCCAGCCGAATTGGATAGCGAAATACGCTCTAAAGAAACCTGTACTGAAGAATAGCCGCAGAAAAGGGCTATTCCTCTGCGTATCTTCCTTTAACAAACCAGCCTTTTTCCAAAATGCGGATAGTATAGTAAGTATCTTTTTTAGAACGCTCGATGTTGAGTATTCGGGCGGCATATTCTGCGGCGGAGTGGACGCTGTCGGCGAGATAAATAAAAAAACATCCGTCATGACGAAAGCGTTTAGGGCGGGTGCGAAACTCGCGGAAGGATTATGGCGTGGATAAAGAGCTTAGGGATTTAATTAAAGCGGCCGCTCTTAAGAGCGGTTCTCTTATAAAGAAGTCCATTGGTAGGATAAGCACGATATCTTACAAAGGCCGCGACAATATCGTAACGGATGTCGATAAAAAGTCCGAACGCATAATAATAAAAATGATAACTTCGCGTTTTCCGGGTCATTCTATATTATCCGAAGAGGCGGGAGTTATGGATAATCGCTCGGAATATAGATGGATAATAGACCCTCTTGACGGTACGACCAATTTTGCTCATGCCTTTCCTTTCTTTTCCGTGTCGATAGCGCTTGAAAGGTCGGGGGAGATCGTTATGGGCGCGGTATACGATCCCTGTCGTGACGAGCTTTTCTTTGCCGAATCCGGCCGCGGCGCTTATCTCAATAAAAAGCGAATTGAGGTTTCCGGAGTAAGGAAACTCTCAGGGGCATTTCTTGCCACGGGATTTTCTTACGGCATACAACGCAAGGATAAAAATATTGGTAATTATAGACGCCTTTTAAATAGAACGATGGCTATCAGGCGCGCCGGCTCAGCGGCATTGGATCTATCGTATGTTGCCTGTGGACGTTTTGATGGATTCTGGGAGATGGATCTTCGCGCCTGGGATACTGCGGCTGGATATCTGATAGTAAAAGAAGCAAAAGGCATGATCACGAGATTTGACGGTACACTCTATTTCCCCGGCGACCGCTATATGCTTGCCACGAACAACAGGATACATTCTCAAATCGTACCTCTCCTAAAATACTCAGGTTAAGATATAAAATATTTAGTTTTTGCCTATTGACATACTTTTTCTGTTAGTATACACTAAGCTTACAGGAGAAAAAGTATGAGGTTTAAAACCACGATAAACATCACGACGGAAGCCAAGGATAAGAACGAGGCTATGGATATAGCCGGCGAGTATCTGTCGGGTAACTTAATGACCGGCATCGATATGAAGTTGCGTACAACCTCCGTGAACACTAATAGAAAGATCGCGGTAGCGGCGTTAGCTGTTTTCGCGATATCCGGAACTCTTATTGCGAATATGACTCATATGCGACAGCAATCAAAGATGTTCTCGTATGACATTTCCGCCGACTATGCTGTTCAGGCGCCGCTCAAAACATCGGCAGTTTATAGAGAGTATACTGATTTTAAGCAGGAGTGGCAGATGCGGCATTCGGCTGAAGTTTTGGGATCTATACCTAAGTAAAACATTTTAAAGATAACGAACACAGGACAGGCTTTGCGAAATACCGCGAAGCCTGTTTTTTATGCCTTCAAATATAGAATGTTGTATGGTATATTTAACGATATGGTAATAAAATCCGATATCGATGCTATCCGCAATTATTTTGAGGACAGCTCGAACCTTAAAGGCGGCCATGCCGATAAAGTGGTAGTTCCGGAGGATGCCGAAGAGTTGTCGTCATTTATCAAGACTGCCGCGGCGGAAGGCGCACCTGTTACTGTTTCCGGGGGCGGAACAGGCACAACAGGATCCCGTATACCTTTCGGCGGGGTGGCGCTATCAATGGAAAAATTCAACGTTATACGCGAAGTGTCCGTAGACGGGATGTCCGCAATTGCGGGCGCCGGAGTTTTTGTAGACGCGTTGAAAAGCGCCGCGGAAGCCATGGGATTATTTTACGTCTCGCACCCGACCGAGGGATCGGCGATGATCGGCGGAACGGTCGCGACAAATGCTTCCGGCGCCAGATCGTTTCGCTATGGCCCGACCCGAAAGTATGTAAAACGTCTTAAGATGGTTATGGCCGACGGGGAAATATTTGAAATTACGCGCGGTGAGAAATTTCTTTCAAAGAACGATTCATATATAAGTTTTCCATCAGGCCGCTCGGTAAAAATACCAATGCCTTCCTATGTAATGCCGGCGGTAAAAAATTCCGCAGGATATTATATTACGGACGGGATGGATCTTATCGACCTTTTTATAGGACAGGAGGGGACTCTGTCGGTAATAACCGAGGTGGAGATGGGACTCGTTAAAAAACCGGCCGCAGTATTGAGTTGTTTCGTTTTTTTTAAAAAAGAGGAGGATGCGTGGTTTTTCTCCGAAGAAATAAAGAAAAGACGTAATATGGGTGTTATGTCCGTCGAATACTTTGACATGAACGCTGTCCGGATGTTGATGGCGAAAAATAGTAATGTTCCGCGCGATTCGGAAGCGGCAATATTCTTCGAACAGGACATGGATGAGCTAAAGATTGAGTCTGTATTGTCCGGGTGGGAGGCGGCTATATCGCGGCACTCTTCATCTCTCGACGATACCTGGGTTGCCATGAATGAAAAAGAGGCGCAAGCCTTTACCGCCCTCAGATATGCGATTCCTGAAACGATCAATGATATTATTCGGCGCAGTGGTTTCAAAAAATTCAGTACCGACATAGCTGTGCCGGACGACAATTTTTTGAAGATGCTAAAATTTTACCGGAAGATTTTTCGCCGTGAACGTATCGGCCACGTCATATTCGGACATATAGGCGAAAGTCACCTGCATGTCAATATCCTACCGACATCTCCGGAGGAAGTAAGGGTCGCGGAGAAGCTTGCGGCAGAGTTTGTGAAAAAAGGTGTTTCTCTTGGAGGTACGATTTCAGCGGAGCATGGGGTGGGAAAGTTAAAACACCGATACCTTGAGACGATGTACGGCCGAAGAGGTGTTTTGGAAATGGCGCGGCTCAAAAAAACGCTTGACCCAAAATGCATATTGGGGCTGGATAATATATTTGATAAAGAATTGCTTGTATAAGCGCAATATTAGCCTTGAATTTTTGATTTTTACAGGTATAATTGAACTATTACAATTCAGATTACGTTATCAGGAGGATGATTGTCATGGTAAAAATAGCGTCTGTAATATTTGTCGCGGCGATTTTGATCGTATCGGTATCAGGTTCGGTTTATTCGATGGACGATGATTCATCGCGTGAGTTATTAAAGCAAGGCTTGCTGGGCGCAGGAACGGGGGCTATAGCTTCCGGCGCTTCCGGTGGTGATGCCGGTAAGGGCGCTTTGATAGGCGCGGGTACAGGCGCTATAGGCGGCATACTTTTGGACGCTATAACTAAACCTTCGTCGTCATCGCGGCGCACCGCCGCGGCCACGCAGGATGAATACTACGATGATCAGCAGGAAGAATATTACGAAGAGCCACAGCAGGAATCAGGTACGCAGAAAGCCTTAAAACAGGGCCTGCTTGGCGCGGGCACCGGCGCAATCGCATCGGGTGCGTCGGGTGGTAATGCCGGGCAGGGCGCTTTGATAGGCGCGGGCACCGGTATAATCGGCGGCATCCTTCTGGACTCTTTGACCCAACCTTCGCAACCTAAAAAGGTATACAAACGTCGTCCACAAGCGGTTACCCAGCAAATTCAAACACAGCAGAATGTGAAAGTGGAGGAAGAACAGGCCGGGTCGGAGGGTGGAAAGAAGAAGATCATAAAAAAATATGATCCAACCGGGAAACTGGTCTCCGAAGAAGAGGTATATTACTAATATAAATCAAAAGATAATAAGCGCGGAGCCGGGATAAAAACCTCCTTCTTGTCAAACGATCCGAAAAGGAGGTTTTTTATTAGCGTATGAAGACACCAAAAGAATTTGTTTTAATACAAACGGCGGTTTTAATCATAGCGGTTGCGATATACGCCGGCATTAAACTTTTACCTGTTGTCGACAAGACATCGGTAAATAAGCGGGAGTCATCTTTTGTTGCCAGAGTTGTCGATGGTGATACGCTACGGCTGTCGGACGGCAGGAAGGTGCGTCTGATAGGCGTGGATACGCCGGAAGTGCATTACAGCGAGAAGCTTCTGCGCGATTCGAAGAGAACGCATAAAGATGTCGACGTTATCAGGTCGCTGGGACGAAGATCCGCGGATTTTACCAGGCGGCTATGTGAAGGCAAGGCGATAAAAATCGAGAAGGATATTACTAAGTTGGATAGATATGGCAGGATCTTGGGCTATGTTTATCTTGAAGACGGTATTTTCGTGAATGCCGAAATAATAAAAGAAGGCTACGGCCAGGTTATGACGATACCTCCGAATGTAAAATACTCGGAATATTTTTATAATTTGCAACGCGAAGCCAGGAATAAGCGCATAGGCCTGTGGGCAGATACGGATGTCATGTGAATATAGATAAACTGAAATACAGTAAAGACATTGGACTTATAAATCCCTCTATGATAGCGGGATGGCCGGGAATGGGTAATGTGGCTCTCGGTGTCGTTGATTATTTACAGCGTAAACTGCGCGCCGCTAAATTTGCCGAGATCGAAATCGACCCTATGTCGGTAATCGATTCGGTTTCTGTGGAGAACGGCATTGCTTCTTTTGGGCCAGCTCCAAAAAATGTATTCTATTATACAAAAAATCCGGATATTATCATATTTAAAGGCGAGGCGCAGTTGCCCGGCCAGGACGGTATTCTGTTACTTGAAGAGGTTCTCGATCTGGCTTCCAAGTTAAAGGTGAAACGGATATATACCGGTGCCGCATTCCCAGTTCCCGTTAGCCATAAAGAGCCCTCAAGGGTTTATTCCGCGGTTAATAAGAGGTCTTTAAAGGCCCCCCTTGCCAGATTCGGCTTGCTTCCTATGGAGAGCGGGCACATAGCGGGGCTTAACGGATTACTTCTTGGATTTGCCGAAAAGAAGGGGATGGAGGCGGCCTGCCTTCTGGCAACTATGCCTCAATACGCGATAAGCTTGCCTAACCCAAGGGCAACGGCGGCTATAATAGAGGCTTTACGAAGGATCCTTGGCTTTGAACCGGATATGGCGGAATTAAGCGAATGCATAAAGGACATGGACGAAAAGATGATGGTTATCGAGGACAAGATGAAGGATGTTATGTCCGTAGAGACTAAAGAAGCAAGCGCTCAGCCATTATCCTCAGGTAAAATTCTACCGCCTTATATAAAAGTCAGAATCGAGAAGTTGTTTGCAGAGGCCGCAGGAGATAAAGCAAAAGCCATTTTGCTTAAGAGCGAGCTTGACCGATGGGATCTTTTTAAAACATACGAAGATAGATTTCTGGACCTGTTTAAATAGAATAGCAAATATAAAAAAGGGGGGCCGTTTATGCTGAAGAAGCCGGTTATTATAACGGCGGCGATCATAATTATTACGGCCGCTTCTATTTTTATATACCGCTACCAGATATTGCAGTATACCGCTGAGTCGCTTATCAGGAAGTATCTCCCGGCCTACGTGAGTATCGACACTATTAAATTCGATTTTACAAAATCGGATATAATCCTTACAGGATTCCGCATGTCAAACCCACCCGGATTTTCCAATCCTAACTTGATAGAGATAAATAAGATCACATGTCATTATGCGCTTCAGGGCAAAAACATGCTGAACGGTTTTGTTCTGTCAAATCCGGTTTTGACCGACGCATCGCTTGATATCGAAAGGCTTGGCGACGGCAGACTTAACCTCTTTGAGGCGCAATCGATTATGATAAAGAATCCGGCCGCTTCCTCTAAAGGAAATCTTGAAGAAGAAGCCACTCCAGATAAGGGCAAACAAGAAGCTGATAAAAATGCCGGGGTTATCCTGCCCGAGGTATTTACGCTAAAGAACGCGAAGATGACTTTTTCAGACGGCATGGTCGGTGATAGGCCCCATGTTATATCCCTGGAAAATATCGACACGGTGCTTACGATGAAGATGAACAGGCAATGTACCAGAGTATTATCGGTTACAGCCGTAGGCGGCGGTAATCTTATGGGGGATCGAGCTCAATCCGTTAGATGGACCATAGGTATGGATCCAACGGCACAGCGCCTTACGATGTCCAACAGGTTCGAGGTTTCCGGCGTATTTATACCGCTATTCGAACCATATTATGATAAGTATTCTCCGTTAGTTTTTAAATCCGGAAGATTCTCCGGGCTTCTTATTTTTGATTTTGATAATGGCATGATAGGGTCAAGTGATGAGCTCCATTTGTCGGGAGTAAAGTTTTTTGTAAAACCCGGATACGAAAACGCGACATTCTGGGAGACCACCGTTCCCGACCTGGTGAAGTATTTCACATCCCCATACGGAGACATAATTTTTGATTTTAAGATAAAAGGAGATATGGCAGATCCAAAATTCTATCTCGGCCCTAAATCAAAAAAAGCGATCGTGGCCATGGCGATCGATAAGATATCAGAGGCAATGCAAAAAACTGCCGCGTCAGGCAATGGTCAGGGCGCAAAGTCCGATATCGAAAAAGCGCAGGATTACATCGAGCTTTTTAGAGGACTGATCAAAAAATAAAAAAGGTTTTGATGGAAAAACTTTCGAAAAATGTGACATGGTTGGCTGCCGCGAATATCGTGAGCAGCCTTTTTAGTACGGTTCTGTTCGTATATCTTGCCAGGATGCTGGGGCCGGATGCATTTGGGTATATATCGTATGCATTTACGATAGCATTCTTTCTTGCTAATTTTGTCGATATAGGGCTGTCCACATACGGCATACGCGAGATAGCAAAAACACCGGATAAAGTGCACGATTACGTTTCTGAGATAGTCTCTTTCCGTTTTCTTATAGCAAGCGCGTTATTTGCAATGCTTTGTGCTGTCACTCTCATCTCATCGCATTCATCATCGATGAAAGCCGTTATATTAGCATCGGGGTTGATGCTATTTACCTTTGCCGTAGGTACGGAGTGGGCGTTTCAGGGTGTAGAGAAGATGAGGATGGTGTTTATTTCCTGCGCAGTAACATCATTTTTACAGCTCGGATTGACGCTGATTTTTGTTAAAAGACCTTCAGACCTGTTGAAAGCTCCGGTCATATACTTTCTGGCAACGTTGCCGATCATCGTAGTTTTTTTACGTCTCTTCAAATACAGGGTACTTTTAAAAAAGGCGGACGTAAAGAAGATTTTTTCGTATCTGTCAAGCGCCGTTGTCATATGGTCGATATCGATATTTGCTCAGGTATATAACGGGCTCGACATTTTTATCGTAGGACTTTTCAGGCCTATCGAGGACGTAGGCTACTTTACCATAGCCCGCAGGGTTATCGGTGCCTTTATCATGTTCATGGTATTTTTAACCAATGCGATCTTGCCTAGGCTGTCTCACGCTTCCTGCAATGACCCGGAACTTTTTAAGTCGACCACTCGAAAGTTTTTCAGAATGTGCGTAGCGGTGACAATATTTGTTCTGGTGCCGGCTATCTTTTTATGCGAGAGAGTTATTTTGATGGCAGTAGGTTGGGAATACTTACCAGCAGTTCTTCCGTTGAATATTATGATAGTCGGCCTGGTATTCGTTCTGTTTAACCTGCCGTATTCCACAGGTCTTATTGCATGCGGTATGGAAAAGGACGTTATGATACAAACTGCCGCCAGCGCGGCCTTAAGCCTCTTAATAAACTTTATTATTATACCGATATATGGTATTATTGGTGCCGCTATATCATTTACCATTGTTGAAATATTTGCATTTGTATGGATCTTCTGGATATACGAAAAGAGGATCCGCCGTACCATAGCCAGTAAAAAATAAAGGAGGGGAGAGATGGTTGAAAGAAGCGAGTATAAAGGGAAGCCGGTTTTAATATTGAAAAGGGATGAGAACGATAAGTATCCGTTTGCTTTCGGGCTTAATAAAGCAAAAATGATGCTGGAAAACATAGAAGAGATCAAAAGATTCGTAGAAGAGAACGATAAGGCCGTTGATCAATAATCGCCGGTTTTGTTTATGAAAAGGCTCATAAACAAGTCCGTATTTTTTATAGGATGGTTGCTTTCGCCGCTTACTTTTTGGAACGACATCTTCGTAAACATACCAATATCGTATCTGACGGCAAGCTTTCTGGTGCGTTTTACCCATATCAATTTCGGAGTATTGGTGGTCGCTTGTTACTGGGTAAGTAACATCATTGGCCTTGCCATGATGTATGTAGCCGGAAAGAACATAGCGCGCCAGGGTAAGGGCATGGCCAGGGAAATATTTGGTATTGTAGCCGCGATCGTAATTTATAGCGTCGCATTATTACTGCTGACATGGGCCGGAATTATTAATCCTTTGCAAGCTTCCGCAATATAATAATCTATAATCACGCAAAATCATCAACGTAACAGGAGTAAGTCATACCTATGAACCCATATATTGGCTATATGTCTACGTCCTATAATATATCTTATGTTAACTTGATGTATGGAAAAGAATAGACATAACATATTGTAAATAAATATGTTATGTAAAATATGGTGTTTCCTGTGAATAAGTGTTTACTTCTTGGCGGGCGCTTCTGCATCTTTAAGCGTATTACCGAGTTTCTTTGTGAAGTCCTGCATCATGCCTTTCATGTCTTCATGTAATTTCCGCTTGTTTGGATCAAGGTATGTTTGACGGTATTTAGCTTCCTGTTGCTGTATGTAGCCGACCTCGAACGCGCTATCGTTTGATTTACGTATTCTGTCCAGTATTTTATCCAGTTCGCTTGGCGGTAGTTTTTCCAGTTCTTCCTGAGTTATGTTCGGTTTGAGTATACTACGAAGCTGTAGTAAAGCCATGTTTTTTGCCAGGTCTTTTAGTATGTTGTCGTAATATGGCTTAGTCGATTTCGCATATTCATTTATTATCCTGCACTTAGCGTTCTCCAGTTCCGAGAAAACCTCTTTTATATTTGCCATATCGCCTTTTTTCAATAAATCTGGCATAGCTTGAGCCAAAAGTATGTTTGTAACTGCTTGCAATAGATCGTTTTGGGCTTTCTTCAGCTCCGGATCCATATTTCCATCCGCGCCAGCCTCTATTTTATTAACGTCTCCTACGAGTGCCCTTATGGCGTCAAGTATCGTCTTCTGATCTTCCGAAGGGTTACTCATTATTTTCATAAGCGCGGACATAACCCCAAGCGTTTCTTCTTTACTGGCAATTTCGCCATTTGGGGCTATAGCTCCAGAGTTAAGCGCCGCTAACGCTATCATATTAAATACCTCGTCCTTCGGCATCATCTTGACGCCATCCTGATATGTTGATTGATTACCGGAAAAATTGTTTTTTGCCGTTATATCGTATAATCTGTTACCATTTTCGGTATCTTGGCCAAAGTATAAAGAGTAACCATCCGCAACATTACTTGTCTCACTTGCTATGTTATATAGTGATATTAATTCCCCTGTTGTTACGGCGAGTGTCGCTACCCCGTAATCATTAATAGGTGTGATAGATGTTGTGGTTATACTGTCGTATGTATATGTTTCCGGTATCCATACATCTGGATCGGAATAAGCATCAAGATATACCGAATTGTAACTTTGAGTTATACCATACTCGTTAGACATGGTTATGGTAGAGTCGGGAGAAAGACTATACCAGTCATCAGCCGAAAGCTCACTCCAGGAGTAATAGGAATTATCCATCCCATCCCAAGTATTACTCAAGTACCCTTTATGAAAGAATTCCCCATCATAAGAATAATCGGTCCAGAATGTACCATTAACGAACATTCCGCCTGTATACCAGCTTACTCCAGTGTATACTTTTTCGCCCGTACCGTTGGTGTAATATTCAAGAAGTCCTTTAACATTACCATAGGCGGTTCCGTAACCAGCCACTTGCACATCCATATATCCTAGATCAACTGATTCATACGATGTTGCTACGTAGCTTCCTTCATGCCATTGCCCCGTTTCATAATATCCGCCTGACCATATCCGACCAATGGACGTGCTATCGCCGGAGTTTAAACTGGCCGTGGTCGAAATCGTATTATTATTAAGCCTGTCCAATATGTCAATGCCTATACGATCACCGTATACCGGATCACTTGCAAAGTAGACAGATGTAACCTCAGTATTTGCATCAAACGCGAAATGATTACTTATATTACCATAAGAATTCAATACTTCAACGGAGGTAGTAGAGTCGCTATTACGTACTACCAGCGCAAGAGAGCCATTACTTAAGAGTAGCCCTTGCACATCTATATAGTCATCACTGGAAAAGGATAGGCGTTGGTAGTAGAAATCATCGATCGTGGTCGTGCTTATGGCTTGCTTAGAGAGAAGCACCTCATTACTTCCGTCATTTTTGATTATATCAAAGTAGTAGCTCTCCCCTTCCTTATATGCGTGAAGTATATTGCCACTACCAAGTATTATGGCCGGAGTACCATCTGCAAGTATGATTGTGGCGGTGGCAGTTGCCTTTTGCCCCCGCGCGCTACTTTTTTGCTTCAGTACCGGGGTAATCTTTTCCGGTGTTTTACTTTCAGGTTTTTTTTTGGCTAAATTAAGATTGGCGGCGTTTGGAGACTTATTAAGGAGGCCGATCTTTTCAAGTATTTTATCGAGCATTCCGGGTTGCTTTCCGTTATTTTGGTGCATTACGGCCTCAGCCTGATACCTTGCTATATTTAAATAGCCTGGAGAGAATACCGATGAACTACTATTACTAGTGCGATCATTTTCACTTATACTGGTATAAGCCATAGCATTACCTGCAAGGAATAACATTATAGTTACACCAATGATTTGTACACACCCTATTCTACCGAAAATTTTTGTTTTCATTTTCGCACCTCTATAATTCATCGTTTCTATTCTTCTAACTAAAGTATACACTATATCCAAGGAAAAGGAATAGGGGTATGGCTGACTTTTTTATTTTTAATTCGGAGCCTCGGCCTGTAGACCGAGGAGGCTCCACTTACTGTGTTCTGCGGTCTAAGAGGAAGGTACTTTTCTGCACCTGTTTCACGCGGCTTTTTATGTTTACAGCGATGTTGGTGAGCTCGCCGTAGCTTGAAATGGCTCGTAATTGGTTGGTTACCCCTGCCAAAGATATCGTCATTATGGGAAACTTCATAAGCTCTCCCCTTCGGCTCTTCTCTACTATGAACCCTATGTCGAGATCCTCTTTATTATAAAAAGCCCTGACCTTGGTATCGAATTGATGGATTATCTCCTGCGCGATGGCATCTGCTCTTGCCGGACTTGTTATCATGAAAAAGTCGTCGCCGCCCTCATGTCCGACAAAATCCCCGGGAGCTCCTTTTAGTTTCACAGCATTCTCGATGACATCGCATGTAAACTTTATTATATCGTCGCCTTTCGCTATGCCGTAGTGGTCGTTATAGGCTTTAAAATTATCCAGATCTATATGCACAGCTACAAATTTTTCGTTAATTTTGATCCTTCGCTCCACCTCTTCACGTATTATCGTATTACCCGGTAATTTTGTGAGCGGATTGACGTTCTCCGCCCGCTCCTTCATCTTTTTCAAGGCTATCGTCATTAGGTTAAAAGTATCCCCCAGCTCCTGTATCTCGTCCCGTGTATTTATCTTTACATTTAGGTCGAGGTTTCCGGAAGATATCTCTTTAGTAGCTTTATTGAGCAATCTTATAGGCCAGACGATCGTACGAACCAGCATGAATCCCAGGAATAGATTGCCGATTATTACGGCGATTGCTGTTAATGCGATCGGTATTAAAATATCGGCAACAGCTTTGCTTATATTGGCTATAGAAAAAGAAAGCTTAGCGATATATTTCGGCGAGTTACCAAGCCATATCGGTATATAAATATCTATCATCTTCGTTTTTCCGTTGACGGTAGAATAGAACCAGTCATTACCCTCCGCTGTTTTTGACAAGCGCAAATATGTATTTATATCTTCTTTAGTTTCTCCGAACTCTTTTGCGATAGGATCGTTTGTAGCTATGGCATTTCCGTCCATCGACATTATGGATATCCTGTCCGCTATCCCCTCTTTTGAAAAAGATTCAACGGCGGCTTCGAATATAGCCGGTACGGTTTCGTCAGTATCGATGCCTTTTAATAGCATCTCGAGAGTGGTTTTGACTATGATGGTACCTACGCGGGCACGATATTTATTATAGGAATTCAGGCGGTCGAGATGATTATTGAGTTGTATAGAAGTAAAAATAGAAATGAATAAGAGGGATAGCCCCGCTATCAGAAGAGTTACTCTAACCTGCAGTCGGAACTTGTGCATATGCAAAGTATTATATATCGCTTAAGGAATTAATACAATATTTTTTAAAAAAGGCTCCCTTGTTTTTGACGATTCTTGTGATATAATTAATTTACAATACGAAAGGTCGCAATAATGAAAAAAGTCATAGCATTGATACTGGGCGGCGGGCAGGGCAAGCGGCTCTTCCCCTTAACAATGTACCGCTCCAAACCTGCGGTTCCGATAGGCGGTAAGTATCGCCTTATCGACATACCGATAAGCAATTGCCTGCATTCCGGCTTAAAAGATATATATGTCCTCACGCAGTTCAACTCCGAGTCGTTGAATAATCATATTAATAATACTTATAGATTCGACTATTTCTCCCGCGCGTTTGTGCGTATATTGGCGGCCGAGCAGACGGTGGATAATACGAGCTGGTTCCAGGGTACCGCCGACGCTGTGAGACGCAATCTTTCCCATCTTGATCTAAAAGGCGATGAACAGATACTCATACTCTCCGGCGATCATCTTTACAATATGGATTACAGGGAGCTTATTGATTATCATATTTCCCGCAAGGCGGACGTTACCGTATCGGCTATACCTGTATCCGAAAAAGAGGTCGGTGAATTCGGAATATTGAAGATGTCGAAAGAAGGCAGGATAGCAAGTTTTAAGGAAAAACCGAAGAGCCGCGCGGAGCTTAAAGGATATAAGATAAGTAGTGGTGTCGACGGCAATTATCTCGCGTCTATGGGTGTATATGTCTTCAATTCCAGGACGCTTACGGAGGCGTTGTCAGGCAATGACGCGGATTTCGGTAAAGAGGTTATCCCTCATTCAATAAAACGATCGCGTAGTTTCGGTTATACTTTCAGCGGCTACTGGAAGGATGTCGGAACGATACAGTCGTTCTATGAAGTCAATATGGGTATGTCCGCGTCGAAACAGCAATTTTCGTTCTTCTACGATGGCTCATTATTTACCAGGCCGAGGTTTTTACCATCCGCCAGGATATTTAATTCGGATATTAAGAATTCGCTGATCACGGAAGGATCGGTTATATCCGACGCAGATATAACTAATTCGATAATAGGATTAAGGTCCATAATAGGTAAAAATTGCCGTATCTCGCGGACTGTAATGATGGGCGCCGATTATTATGAAGCTAAAGACTCAAAGGAAGTGATATCCGTCGGTATCGGGGATGGGGCTTTTATAGACAAGGCCATCGTAGACAAGAATGCCCGCATAGGCAAAAATGTAACAATAAAAAATATGCGTAATATAGATAATTTCGACGGAGAAAATTATTTTATACGTGATGGTATAGTGATAGTGCCGAAGGGTGCGATAATAAAACCCGGCACTAAGATATAGCGGTTTTCCCGTAAAAAGACCCCTGGCATGTACCTCTTTTTGTAAGCACTTGCTTGATCCTGTTGATAGTTCCGGTCTTGTTCATGGCCCACGCAGGAGCAACGTGGGTTTTACTGTCTCCTTCCCCTGTCAATCGCTGTATTATGATATCCGGATCGAGGCGCTCGATAAAGTCGCAGGCAAGCTCAACATATTCCTCCCGCGTCATTAAAGATATCTCCCCTTGAGCGTATAGTTTTTCCATGGGACTGTTTTTCAGCACGTGCAAAAGGTGCATCTTTATTCCATCTATTTTTAAAGCACTCAAACTTTTCGCCGTTTTCATCATATCTTCCCTGCTTTCACCGGGAAGCCCCAGTATCACATGAACACAGACCGGGATATGAAATTTCTGCGTAAGTTTTAAAGCCGACAGGAAATCCTCAAAAGTATGCCCTCTATTTATGGCGTTGAGCGTACGATTGTGTATAGATTGTAATCCCAACTCGATCCACATCTCGTATCGATCGGCGTATGAGGAGATGAGTTTCAATTTTGCATCATCCAGCGTATCCGGGCGGGTTCCTATGGATATGCCGACGACATCGTCGATGCCGAGAGTCTGATCGTAGCGCTCCTTAAGCGCCTCCGGCGAGTCGTAGGTATTAGTGAATGCCTGGAAATACGCGATAAATCTCGACGCATTTTTAGCCTGCCGCAGATATTTAATCCGTGAAATTAACTGCTCCCTGATAGAATTTTTCGGATCTGTGTAAGAGGATCTTGCGCCAACGTCACTGCAATACAAACAGCCGCTGGTACTTATAGTGCCGTCGCGATTTGGACATGAGAAGCCCCCGTCGAGGCCTATCCTGTATACCTTGCATCCGTATTTTTCGCGTAAGACGGAATTGTAGTCGTTGTAGAGTTTCATTTTTTCCGTAGATAGACCATGAGTATGGATATCGCCGCTGGCGTTACTCCGGAAATCCTGGAGGCTTGAGCCAGGTTTATCGGCCGTATTTTTTCAAGCTTCTCTTTTATTTCGGCCGACAGCCCGTTTATCTTTTTATAATCTATGCCCGCCGGGATTTTTATCCTTTCGATCTTTTTGAGACGCGATATTTCCGCCCCTTGCCGTCGGATATAACCGGCGTATTTTACCTCTATTTCTACCGATTTTATTTCGTCCGCAGAAATGCGTTCTCCGGCTGTTTCCGGCACGATTTCATTGTATGATGTTCCCGGCCGCCTCAAAATCTTTTCGAGGTTATTTTCTTTTAGTCGTTTCACCTCGTCATTTATATGCCTGTTTTTTTCGGACACTCGTTTATACGATTCGTCGTCGATCAAGCCTATTGCATGGCCTATCGGCGTAAGGCGCGTATCGGCATTGTCTTCACGCAGTAATAATCGGTACTCTACGCGTGAAGTGAACATGCGATACGGCTCATTCGTCCCTTTGGTAACCAGGTCATCTATCAATACGCCTATATATGCCTGAGAGCGGCTTAAGACAAGAGCGTCGGAGCCTTTTATCTTCAGGGCGGCGTTTATACCCGCCATGAGTCCCAGGGCCGCGGCTTCTTCGTAACCTGTCGTGCCATTTATCTGTCCTGCCAGATACAGGCCGGGGACGGTTTTAGCCTCCAGCGTCGGGTATAGCTGGGTCGGATAAATGAAATCATACTCTATGCCGTAGCCGGGCTTTGTTATCCTGGCTTTTTCCAGGCCTTCGATGGAAAAAAGGATCTTCTCCTGTACATCGACAGGCAGGCTTGTCGATATGCCGTTGGGGTAATATTCCGTTGTGCCGAGCCCTTCGGGTTCCAGGAATATGTGGTGCCGGGTGCGTTCCGGAAAACGGAAGACCTTGTCCTCTATCGACGGGCAGTAGCGTACGCCGGTTCCTTTGATAACACCTGTGAATAGCGGTGAACGATCGAGGTTAGACCTTATAATATCGTGAGTCTTTTCATTTGTGTATGTTATGTAGCACGGGAGTTGCTCTCGCGCTATGTGTTTTGTTCTGGATGAAAAAGGCAGGATGTTAAGATCGCCGTTTTGCGATGAAAGCTTTTTAAAGTCTATCGTCCTGCCGTCTAAGCGGGCACAGGTTCCGGTCTTAAGCCTGCCCATTTCAAGCCCTAAATCCCGCAGGGAATCAGAGAGATTGCAAGCGCTCTTCTCCCCCATTCGCCCTCCCGGATGGTGCTCGAGCCCTATGTGTATGAGGCCATTGAGGAACGTTCCGGTGGTTATTATAAGCGCTTTTGTAAGATATGTCTCGTTAATGGATGTGCGAACGCCCGATATGGTGCCGCGCTCCGTAATTACCTGAACCGCCTCCCCTTCTTTTATATCAAGGTTGTTCTGCCCCTCCACTATAGCTTTCATGCATGCCTGGTATGCGTGGCGGTCGATTTGCGCCCTCGAAGATTGTACGGCAGGCCCTTTACTGGTATTGAGCAGGCGGAATTGCAACATGGAAGCATCTGTCGCCATTCCCATGTATCCACCCAAGGCGTCGACCTCTCGAACCAACTGCCCTTTTGCCAGGCCGCCTATGGCGGGATTGCAGGATATGGCGCCGATAGTATCCGTGTTCATGGTTATTAGCAATGTCTTGCACCCTAATCTCGCGGATGCCAAGGACGCTTCGCATCCCGCGTGTCCGGCGCCAATCACTATAACGTCGTAAACAATTTTCATTGCCGTGCCCTTGCTTTTTAAATAATCGTCAGGTATACTTGTATTGGATGACAACAGCCTAGAGTGACCCGTTCTCGGGCCTTAGGTACTCGATACCTGCAAAGTGCTGTTGCCATCCCTTTTTTTGTGTAAAAAACCGGCAACAACACTTTTTATAGAAGTTATTTCTTATAGATACAACTTTCTGCGGGGTGTCGGCAACGAAGCCTTTTACTGCAGTAATCATACCCTTCTAAAGATTTATTATAGAATCGAAAGTACCAAAAGCGTTTTGAACACGTTCCGCATTCCGGGAATCGAGCACCCATTGGCCGTCGACTAAGAATTTATACTTGTGTTTACCCGGGACGAGCCCCATGCGCTTTTCCCATTTGCCATCCTGGACACTGGATAAGCGATGTTCTTCCGTTACTTTCCAGTCGTTAAAGTCTCCCACTATGTATATATCTTTGGCGCCGGGTGCGTCGATGGCGAAGATCACTTCTTTTGCCAGGGATTCTACCGCATCCATAAGAGACGGCGAATCCGCCGCCATCCTGCTTGACCGCCCATCTTCTTTGAACCGGTTGGTCCCCTGCGAAATGACCATTATCGCTTTTTCGGACTCTATGGCTTGTTTGGTTTCTTCGATCTTCTCTATCTCCAGAGCATTGGATGCCTCCGTTATTTCGCGTTCCTCATTATCACCTTTTAGTATTTCCTTTGAAAGGCTGATATGATCGGCCGCGCCGTTCGACTCCTTGTCGAACTGTATTACGGAAACGCCTTTAGATGCGGCTTTCTTTAACGCGACATTAAGTCGTATCACCGTTTCCAGGAGTTGCTCTTTAAATAACGTGCGTATCTCATCGAGCATCGTTTGCGAATATTTTGTACGTTTGTCGAAAATAGTAGCCACCGCATTGACGCGCGGCGCATGGCCTATCTTAACTTTTATAAGTTCCAGCATACCGAGAAGTTTCGCGACCCCCATAAGAGAAAAAGCGCTCATGTCTATCGGCACCAAAACCAGATCGGCGGCTCTTAAGGCGTTGAATGTGAGAAATCCTAAGGATGGCGGGCAATCGACTACGACATAATCGTAATCGAGCCGGCTTGAACGCAAGCTTTCGTGCAGTTTTGAAACAGCGTCTTCCTTGTCTTTTAATTCCTGTTCGATGGTGCTGAGGAGGATACTGGATGGTATAATATCGAGATTTACGGATACATTAAAAATGCAGTCCCGCAGGTTTCTGCGCCTATCGGCATTATCGGTAAGTATGCTGTAGATCGATTTGTCCGCAGTTTGATTGGCAACCCCGAGGCCATAAGTTGCGTGAGCTTGCGGATCGAGATCGATAAGAAGGATTTTTTTACCGGAAAGAGCAAGCGCGGCAGAGAGATTTATCGCTGTGGTAGTTTTTCCGCATCCGCCCTTTTGATTCGCTATCGATATCGTCTTCATAGCCAATCTCCTTATATTTATCAAAAAGCCGTCATTTGTAATACTATATAACAAAATGTAAAAGATTACAAATATTTTTTAGCAAACTTGACGCCATTTTTAAATATTACGAGACCGTCGCCTTCTTCACCTTTTTTTCGTTTTACATTTAACCTGGTCCAATGCGGATCCTGAAAAATAGATATATGCCTTTCCGGATGCGGCATGAGGCCGAATATTCTGCCCGTCCTGTCGCAAATGCCCGCTATGTTATCGACCGAACCGTTTGGATTATCCGGATAGCCGCATTTTTTGCCATGAGCGTCGACATATTCCAGCGCTATCAACCCCTCTTTTTTTAGAATGCCTAATATTTTTTTATTTGCCGGTATAAATTTTCCCTCGCCGTGGGCTACGGGTAAGTGAATTACTTTTTCGATGCCGCCGGTCCATACGCACTTGTTCCTTTTCCCGCTCCCCGCCCCGTTTTTCAAATAAACCCATCGATCTTCGAATTTATTCGAATCATTCAGTGTTAATGTGGTTTCGATGGTGCAGAAGTCGCCGGAGAGGTTCGGTAAAAGCCCCGCTTTTACCAAAACCTGGAACCCGTTACAGATGCCGATTATTAATTTTCCATCTTCGATGAATTTCTGCAGGCTATCTTCGATCTTGAACTTTAATTCATTGGCGAGTATTTTGCCGCTAGCGATATCGTCCCCATAAGTAAATCCACCCGGTATGGCCAGAATGTGATAATCGTTTATATCCTTACGCCGCGCGGTTAATTCGTTTATATGCACAAGCTCTGTTTCGGCCCCTGCCGTTTCGAACGCAAAGGCCGTCTCTTTATCGCAGTTTGTACCGGCTGTACGCAGGACTATTACCTTAGGTTTTCTCATAGTTTGGCGAACGGCTTTTGCCAGGCCGCCTTAAGTTTATGTATATCCGTGCGCACTATAAGCCTGCCTTTTGTGTCGGATATTCTGAACGATGCATTTTCGGTTACTTTGCCAAGTTTCGTTATCGGCAGGCCCTTCATCTTTTTCAGGAACGCTTTTTCGTCCGCAAGCTCGACTAAGAAGCGCGTATTCGATTCGGAAAATAATAACGTGTCGTTGCGGAGCGCGCCGGAGACCTGCGCATCGACGCCAAGCCCGCCCGCAAAAGCCATCTCCGCGAGCGCTACACCGAGGCCGCCGTCGGAACAGTCGTGGCAGGAGCGTACACACCCACTGTCGATGGCGCGCGCCAATGTCTGCATGAGCCGTTTCCCGTAGAATGCGTCGACGACCGGGACACCGTTGCCGAGGTAACCTTTCATCTTGTAATACTGCGAACCTCCCAGCTCGTCAGCGGTCTTGCCCACAAGATATATCGCGTTGCCCGGTTTTTTCAGGTCCATCGAAACGGCCTTTGTTACGTCGTCCATTACGGCGATGCATGAGATAAGGAGCGTTGGCGGTATCGATATTGTTTCTGTGCCGGTAGAGTATTCGTTATTCAGGCTATCCTTGCCGGATATGAACGGAACGCCGTATGTTTTTGCGATGTCGTAACAGGCCTGTGATGCCCTGACGAGCGAACCGAGCCGGTCCGGCTTATTAGTATTGCCCCAACAGAAGTTATCGAGGATGGCCGCTTTTGTAATATCGCCGCCCACTGCGACTACCTGTCGTAGCGCCTCATCTATTACGCTTGCCGCCATCCAGTAAGGATCGATCTTGCCGTAATCAGGATTTATTCCGCATGAAAGTATTATGCCTTTGTTTGATCCGAACACAGGCCGTGTTATAGAAGCGTCGCCCGGCCCTTCGTTTATGCCCTGAAGAGGCTTCAAAACACTGCCGCCCTGAACCTCGTGGTCATATTGCCTTATTATCCATTCTTTGCTCGCGATATTAAGGTTTGATAGTAACTCTAAAAGGTCTGCGGTCAGGTCTTTTTGTATCGGCAGACGCGGTTCCGGAAAGGATTCTTTTTTCCATACAGCTTTTCGCTTTATTTCCGGAAGGCCGTTGTGTATAAAATCCATGGACATGTCGCAAACGCATTCATCATTAAAGAATAATTTTAATAGGCCGCTTCCTGTGAACTTTCCTATGACCGTTGCCTCGACGTTCTCTTTCGCGAAGACATCGATTAGCTTGTCGATCTTTTCCGGGTTTACCGAGAGGACCATTCGCTCCTGCGCTTCCGATATCCATATCTCGTCGTAATTCAAACCCTTGTATTTTAAAGGCACCTTCTCCAGATAAACTTCGGCCCCCAACTCCTCGGCCATTTCGCCGACCGCGCTCGAAAGCCCGCCCGCCCCGCAATCGGTTATGGCGCTGTAGAGGCCCATGTCTCGCGCGCGTAGCAGGGTATCGGTAACCTTCTTCTCCTGGATCGGATTGCCTATCTGCACCGCGGAGCCGGAAACGCCTTTGGATTCATGAGTAAGCTCGCCCGAAGAGAATGTGGCGCCGTGTATGCCATCGCGGCCGGTTCGTCCGCCTACAACTACGACCAGGTCGCCCTTATGCACTTTTTTAAATGACATCTCTTTAGGCATGATACCGACATTACCGCAAAATACTAAAGGATTACCCGTGAACCTTTCGTCGAATACGACAGCACCGTTCGAGGTCGGGATGCCCATCCTGTTACCATAATCGCGGACGCCGGCGACCACGCCTTTCATTATACGTTTCGGATGGAGAACGTTTTTCGGCAGTTTTTTGTACGGGTAGTCCGGAAGCCCGAAGCAAAATACGTCGGTATTTACTATAGGCTTGGCGCCGAGTCCCGTCCCCAGCGGATCGCGTATGACACCGCCCGCGCCTGTACCCGCGCCTCCGTACGGCTCGAGAGCGGAAGGATGGTTGTGAGTCTCGACTTTGAAGCAGACGTTGTTTTTTTCGTCAAAACGTATTATGCCGGAATTATCGTGAAAAACCGATACGCACCATGATTTATTAAGCTCTTTAGTCACCTTCATTATCGTCGATTTGAGAAGATTATCTATATTGGTAGTTTTGTATTTTGAATTTTGGATCTCTTCGCGATATTCGATCTTCCCGCGGAAAGTTTTGTGCTTGCAATGCTCGCTCCATGTCTGGGCGATAGTTTCCAACTCGCAATCCGTCGGGTTGCGGCCCATCTTTTTAAAATATTTCTGTATCGTTCTCATCTCCTCGATATTTAAAAATAGCTGGCCATCTTTCGAGATGTTTTTGAGTTTCATTCCGGAAGCGCCGAGGATATCCACGTGTCTTAACTCGAACCGGCATGACTCGGTTTCCGGCGTATGGCCTTCGGCGCAATCCGTAACATGCTGTATCACTTTATTGTATAGGATATTTTCGGCTATCGAGCCTATGTCTTTTTTGGTGAGATTTCCGCGGATCAGATATTTCTTGGCTGTTTTGACGGAACGGATGCCTCGGACCCCGAGATCCGAGATCGCTTTTCTGACAGATTCTTCTACCGGATCCATAACACCGGAATTATACGCGACTTCCACGGTTTTGTATTTCTTATCGTCGCCGATGTTGCCGTTATATGCGTATTCCTGGGTTATCGGATCGATGAGGAGGTCTTCGCATATCTTTTTAGTATCACGCTCTTCGAGGGTTCCTTCGAGGATATAAACCTGTATTGCTTTTACTTCGGATATCTTCTTACCAAGCCCGAGGTCGATTACATCCTTCTTGACGCCTTCGCCCACGGCATCGTAGAAATTTCTTTTTTCCCTTACTTCTATTCTCCAGAGCACGATACTAATCTTTCGTTTGTATAATTTTAAATCGTATTTTTATTCCCATTCAATGGTCGATGGCGGCTTCGAGCTTATGTCATACGCCACCCTGTTAACGCCCTTGACCTCGTTGATTATTCTGTTCGATATTTTACCCAGTACCTCATACGGTATCTTCGCCCAATCGGCCGTCATCCCATCGACGCTTGTAACCGCGCGTATCGCTACTACGCTCTCATAAGTACGTTCATCGCCCATCACGCCGACCGATTTTATCGGCAGAAGCACCGCAAAAGCCTGCCATATCTTATCGTACAAGCCCTCTTTCCGCAATACCTGAATAAAGCGGTCGTCGACTTCCCGCAGAATGTCGCACCGTTCTTTGGTTATGTCCCCGATTATTCGCACCGCGAGCCCCGGCCCCGGGAATGGATGGCGGCCAAGAACTTCGGCGGGTATCCGCAATTCTTTCCCCACTCGTCTTACCTCGTCTTTAAAGAGATATTTCAGCGGCTCTATCAATTTCAAATTCATCTTTTTCGGCAACCCGCCTACGTTGTGATGCGTTTTGATCGTAGCGCTGGGGCCGCCGAACGCGGATCGCGATTCGATAAGATCCGGGTAAAGGGTGCCCTGGGCGAGGAATTTTACATTGCCGATCCTTTTAGCCTCGCGATCGAAAACTTTAATAAATGTCCGGCCTATTATCTTGCGCTTCTTCTCCGGATCGACGACACCTTTGAGAGCGGTGAGAAATTCCACGGAGGCGTCCACGACCTTCAGATTGATCTTGAAATGTTTCTGGAATACTTCCCTAACGAGCTTCGCTTCATTTTTGCGGAGAAGGCCGTTATCGACGAATATGCACGCCAACCGGTGGCCGATAGCCTTATTTATAAGGACGGCGGCCACGGAAGAATCGACTCCTCCGGATAGCCCCAGGATAACCTTATCCTTGCCCGCGGTTTGACTTATCTCACGTATAGTCTCTTTAACAAATGACTTCATCGACCAGTCGCATCGGGCGCCGCATACGTCCTTTACGAAATTTTGCAATATAGCCTTACCGTTTTCAGTATGCGCCACTTCCGGATGGAACTGGACGCCGAATAGACGCCTGTCAAAATTCGCGAACGCCGCAATAGACGTATTGTGCGACATGCCTATGCGCTTGAATCCGCGCGGCATCCTCTTTACCTTGTCGCCATGGCTCATCCAGGTGACGCTTTTTCGCGGGATGCCGCTAAATAAAAGGCGATGATCGGTTACGTTGAACGCGGCGCGGCCGTATTCTCTCGAATGGGCCCGCTCTACATGTCCGCCGAGCGTCTTCGACATAAGTTGCATGCCGTAGCATATTCCGAGGACGGGTATGCCTAATTGGAATATACGGCTGTCGCATGTCGGCGCGTTTTTGGCGTACACGCTCGCCGGGCCACCGGAGAGTATTATTCCTCTGGTCTCTGCGGGGTTTATCGCGGTTGCCGTAATCGTCGGCGGAACTATCTCGCAGAATACGTTCAACTCGCGTATTTTACGCGCTATAAGCTGATTGTACTGCGACCCGAAATCGATTATAAGTATCTTCTCCTGAGCCATCTTATTTTATCTCCATTCCGGCGCACCGCGTTTTTTCTAATGCTTTCTTTGACGGCGGTTTACATATTGCCGTAGGATAATTTCCGGTGAAGCATGCCGTGCAGAACTCTTCCTTTGGCAACATCATGGAGCTGAGCATTCCTTCCAAGCTTAAGTATTCCAGGGAATCCACGCCTATGAACTGGCGTATTTCTTCTATAGTGTGGTTGGATGCGATAAGTTCTTTTTTTGTGGGGAAATCGATACCGTAAAAACAAGGCGATATGAGCGGCGGACAGCTGACGCGCATATGTATCTCTTTTACTCCGGCCTGTCGAAGCGCCCTCACCCTTCCGCGCGACGTTGTCCCTCGCACGATCGAATCTTCCACTATAACTACCCTCTTATCTTTTAAAACATCACGTATCGGGTTCAATTTGATTTTTACTTTAAAATCTCTTATCAGCTGGCTCGGTTGTATGAACGTCCTGCCTATGTAATGGTTACGCACATACCCCATCTCGAGCGGGATATGCGACTCCTCTGCATATCCTAATGCGGCATATGTTCCGGAGTCGGGTATCGGCATTACCATATCAGCGTCTACAGGGTGCTCTTTGGCGAGAGCTCTGCCAAGATTCTTGCGGGTAAGGTATACGCTTTTCGTGAATATGTTCGAATCCGGACGGGAGAAGTATATGTATTCGAAAATGCAGAAAGCATGCTTCTTCTGTTCCGGGGATTTTAACGAAGTAAGGCCGTTTTTATCGATTATTACTATCTCGCCGGGTTCGACATCTCGTATGTACTGCGCTTGTACCATATCGAGAGCGCACGTCTCACTCGCCACTACATACGCTCCGTCGTCGAGCTTGCCTATGCAGAGCGGCCTGAAGCCATGAGGATCGCGCATCGCGTATATGGAGTCGTTTATCATGATGACAAATGAATACGAGCCTTCCATATGCTGAGCGATCGGTAGTATTTTTGATCTATAGTTATTTTTATGATCTCGGACGAGGAAATGGACGATGAGCTCGGAATCCATAGTTGTCTGCAGTATGGAGCCGCTGTCCTCGAGCTCATTTCTTAAGGCTACGGAATTGGTGAGGTTGCCGTTATGGGCTACGGCGATAAAACCTTTTTTGTGATTTATGAGTAACGGCTGGACGTTTTTTACGGTGCTCGACCCTGTGGTCGAATAGCGAACGTGGCCTATAGCCATCGAACCTTTAAGTTTCTTAAGATCCGCTTCCTTAAAAAGATCACCTACAAGCCCCATGCCTTTGTGCAGATGGGTCTTTTTACCATCGAAACTTACTATGCCGGCCGACTCTTCCCCCCGATGCTGAAGCGCATATAAAGCAAGGTAAGCCAGCTGGCTTGCGTTCTTGTGCCCGTATATTCCAACTACACCGCAATATTCTTTCATGAATTATAATAATCCTGCAACGGTTTTACCGATATTTTTTTGCGTTTCATCATGTTCTCGATCCCGTTTACCGAGGCTTGCGCGCCGGATACGGTTGTGATGAGTGGTACATTGTGAATTATGGCATGCGAACGTATCTTAGCTTCGTCCTCTTTGGTCGCTTTGCCGGACGGAGTATTGATTATAAGCGCTATTTTACCGTCTTTCATAAGATCGAGCATGTTGGGCCTGCCTTCCTGCAATTTAGGCAGTACCTCTACGTCTATGTCACTGCTCCTGAGCGCGTCGGCGGTTCCTGACGTAGCCATTATCTTAAAACCGAGATCGAATAGTTTCTTTGCCACAAATATAATGTTGCGCTTATCCTGATTTCGCACGCTTATAAAAACGTTACCTTCGACCGGCAGGTTCTGTCCGGCCGCAAGCTGGCTTTTCGCGTAGGCGGCGCCGAAAGTCGTATCTATACCCATTACCTCTCCGGTCGATTTCATTTCAGGCCCCAGAATGGCGTCGACCCCCGGGAATCTCGAAAATGGGAACACGGATTCTTTTACGCAGACATGTTTTATCGTTTTTTCTTTTATAAACCCAATCTCTTTAAGTTTTTTCCCAAGCATTATTTTGGTCGCGAGCTTTGCCAGTGGAACGCCGATAGCTTTGCTGACAAATGGGATGGTTCTTGATGCGCGGGGATTCACTTCCAATATGTAGACGATGTTGTTTTTTACCGCGTACTGGACATTCATCAGTCCTTTAACTTTTAACTCCATCGCCATTGCGTACGTATTCTTGCGTATCGTATCGAGGATATCCTTGCCGAGTGTGTGGGGCGGCATAACCATGGCGCTATCTCCCGAATGGATACCGGCCTCTTCGATATGCTCGAGTATTCCGCCTATCACGCAGGTTTCCCCGTCGGCTATGGCGTCGACGTCGACTTCTATGGCGTCCTCCAGGAATCTATCTATAAGTATCGGACGTTCAGGCGACGCTTCTATGGCGCGAGCCATATAATCGGTCAGGCCTTTTTCGTCATAAACTATCTCCATTGCCCTGCCGCCCAAGACGAACGACGGCCGCACTACTACAGGATAGCCGATTCTATTGGCAACCTGTATAGCGTCATCAGGCGAGATGGCGGTTCCGTTATCCGGCTGGATGAGCTTGAGTTTCTTCAACATCTGCTGGAAGCGTTTTCGGTCTTCGGCGATGTCGATAGAATCCGGGCTTGTGCCCAGGATATTGAGGCCTGCCCTGGCAAGCGCGCCGGATATATTAAGAGGCGTTTGCCCGCCGAACTGCACTATCGCGCCCATAGGATTTTCTACGTCGACGATGCTCATGACGTCTTCAACCGTGAGCGGTTCGAAATAGAGCTTGTCGGATGTATCGTAATCGGTAGATACGGTCTCGGGGTTGCAGTTTATCATGATGCTCTCCACGCCCTCTTCTTTAAGCGCAAATGAAGCGTGGCAACAGCAATAGTCGAATTCTATACCCTGGCCGATCCTGTTTGGCCCGCCTCCGAGTATCAGAACCTTATCTTTATTTGATATCATATTATTATTTTTAACACGGCTATCAGTCTATGTCAAGGTCATTTGCAATCAAGGCTAACCGCGCAGGTTGACTTTTAGCCGATCGGCAGATAATTTCCGCGGTTATTTTAAGCGGCCGCCATAAACTCCTTGTAAAGGCCATTCGTCTTTAGTAACTCCTGCGTCTCCAACTCTTTTGCTCTCGGTAATAATTTAAACAAAAGATATGGTACTTCTTTTCCGTCTCCATCCTTGTTGATTATGTCTGCCAAATTTAACTTGTCGAGTGTAATGCCTTCGTTATTTAATGACTCAACAACCTCTTCCACACTGTAATTATTGTGGTGCTTTACAATCGTCAGCGTGATTATCTCCATGAGCGGGTATCGCGCTCTGCCATGAAAATCCGTCTCGTCGATATAGACGGCGTGCGCCGTATCTTCCGGGTTCGGGACGTGAATACTCCTATTCTCGCTCATATTTATGAACATCTGCCGTTTGCTCTGTCTGGCGAATACGAATACCTCGGTATTTTCATCCCTGTCCATGTCGCGCAAGAGATACGGTATCTTCTCCGCCGGTACAATCTTAACCTCCAGATTTTTCAATAATCGCGCAAGCGGCCAGTTCTTATCTGCCATGAGAGTCTGGAGCTTCGTAATTATGGCTAAAACCCTCGACCATTGCGAAGACCCGATCCCGTCCTCGAATATCAGCTTCAATTTCTTCCCGGATAAAAGTATCGAGATGACCGTCTCGAAGAAGTTCTTGATAGTTTCGTCCGGTTTAGTCAAATCGCGCAGACGCAGTGCATCTTCTTGCCCAAGCCCGGATTGGGAGGAATTGATGCTTGCTGATGTTTCAGGTACGGTCTGCATGGATGGTTCTTCGTGTATAGGCTTGACTTGGGGAGAAATATATTCTACGGGCTTCGCTTGTTGCGCTTTTCCGAGCCTCTTTAGTCTTTCCTTTGGAGTTTTCATGAATGCCGGGCGCGTTCCTCGCAATCCGCGCGACAGGCCTTCCGCAGGAAGGTCTTCCAACGGGTCATCGGTAATTTGCGGTGAAACGAACGGTTTCTCTATCGCGTTTGCGTGTGTAGCGGTTCCGCCCGCCGATTCCCGAGCTCTTACTATGACCCATAACGGGATGTATTGTTTTCTCAGTATCCCCCTAATCTGCGTCCGGGACAGAGGATGCGTCGGGCTTATTAGTTTCCAGAACTCCGCGTTTGTGGGAGTGCCTCGCAATGATCTTAGAATTTCGCGCGCTCGTTTTTGATAAATATTATTAGCCGCCATCATAGCGTTGTAGTCAATATAAACATCCTTGCACGATCTTATTTTTTCGATGTCCGATGGTTTTATTCCGATCATCGCGCCGAGCTCAGATATTTCAATGTCGAGAGCTATGCATATATCTCTAAGCCTTTTGGGCGCATTTGCGCGATAGAGAGCGCGGGCTTTTATTAGATTTGATGCAGGGTTGTTGGTAAGTAACCCCTTCCCTTTATTACCAGCCGCGATGTCATATGTTTCCCACGTAATATCGAGGGCATCTTTAATGGCCAGTATCTCTTTTTTTTGCTGATTTCTCTCGTCGGCTTTTTCGATCTCTTTTCGAAGTTTATCATTTTTAGCAAACATCGGCCTAATGTAAGGGTTATCGGCGATGCCCTCCCATACTTCCATGACGATTGTGCTGATACGCTGTTTAGTTATGCCATTATTCAAACCACATCTCACCACCGAAAGTCCGGTAATATCTCTATCGTAGAATATCTCCGCATCTCTTTTACTGCATCCGGTCTCTCGCTGTAATAATGAGATTAGGGCATTTTTGTCAGGAACTTCTCCATGCTTATCATCGTCTTTATCAGCGTCCATGTACTTTTTATACTGATTATCATCAAACACAAAATCAGGGGCCTGGCGCTCTTTGTTCCATTTTTCAGAATGTGTTGCCGCGGTTCTGATAACAAGCTTCAGTGAATAGTATAGATATGTTTTAAAAGTGGCATTATTATGCGCGGAACTCGCCCTCCGAAATTTTTTAACGCAGGTTTTTAATACAGATTTGTAAGGTATAATTTCACAAACTTCTTCAATCGAAAGTTTAAACTTACGCCTGAAACTTTTTGAAGCATCGCCCAGTTCGATCTCGGCCAATTGCGTCAATATCTTTTCGCTTGCCAAGTTAGGCGCGACACACTCTCCTCCTTTTGTGTCAAGGGCAAGCGCATCTATTTCATCGTTTGACAGTTTTTCACTCATAATAGCACCTATCGTACCGGGCAGGTACATAGCCGTAGCCGGATGCCCGGGCGCGAGAAGGCTTATTGTGCGCGTCCAGTCCTCGATCGCCTTAGGGCGCTTATCAATGCCCAGATGCTTATTTAATGCTAAAACCGCTTCTTTCAGATTAGCGGTATTAAATTCTTTCTTTGCCCATCGCAGTAAGCTAAATATTTTCCTCCCACCGAGTTCAGCGATGCGCGTTATTTTATAATCCGTAGCTATCAATTCTACAGGATCTTTCCCGAGTTGCTTAGCAAGCATTTCGATCACCAAAAACTTAGCTCGCTTTGTTGTTATGCGCCAGCGAATCAGTCTTTTTGTCGCTCCTATCGTGCGTATATTATCAATCCTTCCATCCGGGCTATATATCGGCGACTGAGATTCAGTCACATCTATAATTACCTTGGGTGGTCTTATGATGTCTAAAAGATAAGCTTTTACGCAGGATTCGATGTCCGAATATCCATCAAGATATACAGAAGCTATGGAGCCATCGTCCTGAATCGGGATCATCCGCCGTACCGCATTGCAATATTCCGTCAGAGTCATGCGCCTGCGCTGTTTTTTATTCTCTAAATAAATATCTTCCACCATGTTTCGTATGCTCGCAACCGGCGACCCTCCGCCGGCGAATG
Source organism: Candidatus Omnitrophota bacterium (assembly GCA_028699255.1). Taxonomy (NCBI): domain Bacteria; kingdom Pseudomonadati; phylum Candidatus Omnitrophota; species Candidatus Omnitrophota bacterium. The sequence goes on from JAQVUX010000001.1 coordinate 112,276, forward strand.
ACTCATGCCGTTTTGCCGCGACACTGCGAATTTGTGCGAATATTTTATCCAGGTTTTCTTTAGATGTTATTTTTTTCCGTAAAGCCTGATAAGGCATTTTGGAATGCATGTACAGAGAATCGGGCTCGGGGTAATCTCCGTCCGTATCTAATCGCAATTCTTCATTCCCGAGAAGGAGAAATGTTTTATTTTTTAGATCGAGTTCCGGATATTTTTTTAAGAGATCTTTGATATGATCGTTAGTCATTACAAAGACAAGATCCGCGCTCTTAAGATCTTCGCGTGTTGCGCGATAAGGCGTGTGTCCGCTTAATACGCGATCTCTTGACCTGTATTCCCACGCGTAATTGGCATCCGGAAGTTTGTATATCGATCCCGAGGTTATATCCAATTTCCCCTCCAGGTCCTCGGGCGTGTTTATGCTCAATAGCCTGGCGACGAGCGGGGATCTTTCCATGTTATGACTACATAATACAAGCACATTAGTTTTTTTGATAGCATGAATTCCATTTCTTCGGCTTTCACGTGCTTTAGTCGAATGATACACTAACGCCCCCTGCGTCTCCTTGGATTTAAGGTGCCCCTGTATGCGAATAGACTTGGCCGCCGTGTTAATCACAGCATCATATTGCATAAAGCTCCGATCTGTCGTTATCGAGCATGGTACGAATATCGTGCCGTTGTCTTCGATGCGCATCTTTTCAAAATTGAATTCAAGCGATGAGTTTCGTATCTTTGGAGTTATGCGCAGTTTAAAAGACCTGATATCCGGAACGGCCAGCGTGAAATACTTTAAGAGCGCTTCGAGGGTATTTTCGTAAGAATTGATGTTAAGGTCTTGGAATGTAGTGGGTGCTTGCAGAGCGGGAGTGCCGGCGTGGGTCTCCAGTAGCTCTGGGTTCGCGCACAGGGCCTCCTGCCATAGCATTGATATGGCGAGGATAATGCTTATTGGTCGTACTATATGATTTAATTTCATGGTTTATGAATAAATATAACATGAAATTAAATGAAAACAATGCTAAAAATATAGCTTTTTTATATCTTAATTTATGTGACGAAAAGGTTTCTGGAAGAAAACTTACCATCGGAAGTAAGATTGACGCCGAGCATCTTTATCCCCGTCTCATCGCCTGGCGGCGGTATATGGGTTAAGTGCATTTCACAGCCGCGTAACTCTATAAGTCTCTTCAGCGCTATTTCTGCCGTGTGATTTGTGGCGGCGCTTATAGAAAGAGCTATCAGCGTCTCTTCTAAGTCTAAGCTTTCCGGCTCGAGTTTGAGGATGCCCTCTTTGAGTTTATTTATCTGATTGATTATCTGCGGCGACAGCAAAAGTATCTCGTCGGGTATATTTGCCAGCGTCTTTATCGCGTTAAGGACGAGCGCGGATGCGGCATGCATGAGGTCTGAGTTTTTACCCGTTATCATCCTGCCGTCTTTCAACTCTATCGCGGCGCCGCAATATATACCGGCAAACCCTTTATTCTTCTTCTCCGCCTCTTCCGCGGCTTTACGGGCCGCTTCTACGACGCGCCTGTCCGTAACCTTAACGCCCATCTCTTCCATGAGAGACGCTACCCTGTCGACCGTCTCTTTCCTCTCAATACCGAGGACGTATTCGCAGTTATAACGGAAATATCTGCGTATAAGCTCCTGCATAGCGGCGTCGCATACGGCCGCATCGTCGACTATGCCGAATCCGGCACGGTTTACGCCCATGTCCGTCGGAGAATTGTAAACCGGCAGGTTCGCGCTCTTGTCGAGTATCCGCGTGAGGATTATCTTTAATATCGGGAAGCTTTCGACATCGCGATTATAATTAATCGTCGTTTCGTTATATTTCGCCAGATGAAACGGATCGACCAGGTTGTAGTCGAGGATGTCCGCGGTCGCGGCTTCGTACGCCACATTGACGGGATGTTTCAACGGGATGTTCCATATCGGGAATGTTTCGAATTTGGCATAGCCGGCATTAATGCCTCGCTTGTGATCCTGATATAATTGGGACAGGCATACGGAGAGTTTTCCGGAATTTGGTCCGGGCGCAGTTACTACTACGATGGGCTTCGTAGTCTCAATGTAATCGTTTTTACCGAGCCCTTTTTCACTTGCCACGGTATCGACATTGGCGGGATAGCCTTCGATCGGATAATGCAAATATACCTTCACGCCGCGGCGCTCGAGCTTATTTTTAAATATAACCGCCGCTGATTGATTAGCAAAACGCGTTATGACTACCGACGATATATCGAGCCCCCATTTGCGCAGGTCATCGATGAGTTTGAATGTGGCGGCGTCGTAAGTAATACCGAAATCACCTCGCACCCTCCCCTTCTCTATATCCCCGGCATAAATAGAGAGGACTATCTCGATCTTGTCTTTTAAGGATTGAAGAAGGCGTATCTTTACGTTGGGATCGTACCCTGGCAGTACCCTCGCGGCGTGGTAATCGTAACAGAGTTTTCCGCCGAACTCGAGGTATAATTTATTGCCGAACTTTTTTACCCTGTCGGTAATGGCGGCGGTCTGCTCTTTCAGGTATTTGTCGTTATCGAATCCTATCGTGGCTGTGGTCTTGCGTGTATCATTCTTGATCATTTGTCTTATTCCTATTTTGTGTTTTCGGGTACGTTCAACTTCATACTTCTTCGATAGCTTTCGAGTTGTTTTTTGAATGCCTCATTGGCTCTTTTAAAAATATCAGAGTCCTTCTGCCACCCACGGTATTCTTTCCGGGAGTTGGCCCACTCTTCAAAGACCGCCCAGCGAAGTTTAGCCATAGCGACCTCTTCGTCAGTCAGCCCCATCTTGCTCGTCTTTCCGGCTTCTACGGTGCGCAGGTTCGTCTTGCCGGCATAGCCGGTGATCGGCCTTACCGAACCGGTTATGATATTGTACCTCGACGGTATTTTTATACCGCCTATCTCGTAATAGACCGTACGGATCAGGATAAACTTATAAACGCAAAAAGCCACAGCACCGATGAGTAAAAGGGTCAGTATCATTTTGAATTTACCGGTCATACGCTACCTCCTAAGTTTTATCTTCAACTTTTCCTTCGACGTCGATTATATTATCATCATCCGGCCGGACGCGTCCGGAGTTGCGCGTAAACGATGTTCGGGCAATGTTTATCTTTGGAGTAAGAATAAAATTCAGGATGGAACTTATGACGCTAAAGGCGAGTGCCGCCCAGAACGCGCTCCAAAAGTTTATGATCTCAAAGCCAACAACGAATTTCGATGCCAGATAAAATATGCCCGCATTGATTATGAGTGTAAAGAAGCCGAGCGTCATTATCGTGAAAGGAAGCGTGAATAGTATTATGAAAGGTTTGACGAAAGCGTTGAGTAGCCCGAGGATGAATGCCGCTACTACTATTGCGCCCCAACTGTCGGCGCTGACACCGGCGACGATATGGATAACCATGAATAGCGTTATTATGTTCACGAACCATTTTATCAAAAAGTTTTTCATCGATTATCCGTCTATTGTCGCGCCGTTTGCATCAGGCTATCGATCAATTCTATCATCTTTTCGTAACTTTTTACAACAGAAACTTGGGCGCGTGTCTCCGGGGCGCTGGGAAAGCCTTTCAAGTACCACAGCGCAACCTTGCGCATAATACCCACTTTACCGGACGAGCGGCTGTCGTTATATTCTTCGATGTACGCGAGGTGGCGTTTCAATGTCTCGAGTCTTTGAGGTAGCCCGGGTTTTGCCGGCGACGAGCCGCTTTTGAGGTATTCCTCTATTTCGGAGAATATCCACGGGTTGCCGAACGCGCCCCTGGCTACGAATACTCCGTCGCAGAGCGTCTCATCGAACATTCGCGCGGCGGAAGGGCCGTCGAAGATGTTCCCACTGCCGACGACCGGAATACTGACAGAATCTTTCACGACCTTTATAGCCGCGTAATCGATATCACCGGCATAGCCCTGGGCTCTCGTCCTGCCGTGAACGAATATTGCCCCCGCCCCGCTCGATTCGCACCCCTTCGCTATATTCGCGAGGGCTTTTTTGTCAACGATGTCATAGCCTGCGCGTATTTTTACCGTCACCGGCACGGGTAATGCCGGTACAAGCGTCTTGATTATTTTAAAGAGCGCGCTTGTGTCGCGCAATAGATATGCGCCCGTCTTCTTCTTTACGGCTTTCTTAACCGGGCAGGCCGCGTTTATATCCAGGAACGAGATGTCCGTCGAACTTATTATCTCTTGTGCCGCCTTTAGCATCATCGACGGCTCTCTTCCCAGAAGTTGGGCCGCTACAGGTTTATCGGAAGGGTTAGTCTTTAGTATCGTGCGGGTTTTGCGTTTTGGGCCATAGGTTATGGCGTTATTATCGATCATTTCAAAGAAACAAAAAGAAGCGCCGTGTTCACGCGCTATCGTTCTGAAAGCCAGGTCCGAGCATCCCGCGAGCGGCGCGAGCAGGACTCTGGACGGTATCTTTACGGAACCAATATTCAGCATTAGCGGTAATTGCAAAACGTAAGCGCCAAAGGAAAGTCAATCTTTCGCAGGTGAGTTATCACTTCCTGCAGGTCATCCTTTTTCGATGAAACGACACGTATTTTTTCACCCTCGATTTGCGCCTGAACCTTAAGGCCTAAACCCTTTATTATCGCGACGAGTTCTTTCGCCCTCTCTTTTGATATCCCGCTGGCGAGCTCCACCGATTGCTGAAGGTTGCCCGCGAAGACCTTCTCGGGATCTTTAAAGGTCAGCGATTTCAAAGATATGCCCCGTTTAACCATTTTCGACGAGAGCATATCGGCGAGAGATTTTAGTTTAAAGTCGTCGGTCGATACGAGTGTTATCTTCTTCTCGGCGCGATTGTAGTCGATCGAGGAATTGGTGCCTTTAAAATCAAATCTCTGCGCAAGCTCTTTCTTCGCCTGATTCACGGCGTTATCGGCTTCCTGGAGGTCGACCTCAGAGACTATATCGAATGAAAAATTATCTTTTGCCATAGAATGTTTTCCTTTTAGTGAATATTTTACCGTCGATCATATGTCGAGTAGTAATACGGGGTATGCGCCCGGAACTCGGCCGCGCAAGTATCGACCAATTTAAAGTCGGGCGATATTTTTTTTGCCCGGCGCAGAGCGGCCACCTTCTCTTCCCGGCTGTTTGTGAGATCCGCCAGCTGTTTATCGCTGAAACCGTACTGTTTTGCTTTCAAAAGAAGATCATCGCTCAGATTGCCGGCGGCGGCTATTTTCCGCTCTAAAGCCACTATCTCTTTGATATTGCACAGAAACCATCTGTCGATCTTGGTCAGTTCGTATATTTTATCGATATCAACGCCGGCCCTTATCGCGTCGGCAACATAAAAAATACGTTCGGCATTAGGAAGCCGCATTTTTTTATACAAAAGCTCCATCGTTTCCGAATCCGCCGCGGCGTCTTTAATGGAATTTTTAAAAAGAATGCTCTCAAGTCCGGATTTTTTTATCTCAAGCGATCGCAGGCCTTTTTGAAGGGCCTCTTTGAATGTGCGCCCGATGGACATCGCTTCTCCGACGGACTTCATCGCGATTGTAAGCGTAGGATCCGCCGCGGGGAACTTTTCGAACGTGAATCTGGGTATCTTTACCACGCAATAGTCGATGGACGGCTCGAAGCAGGCCGGCGTCTCTTTTGTGATATCATTGGGTATCTCGTCGAGGGTGTAGCCTACCGCGAGCTTGGCGGCTATCTTGGCTATCGGGAAGCCGGTCGCTTTCGAAGCGAGAGCCGAGCTACGGGAGACCCTCGGATTCATCTCTATGACGACCATGCGGCCTGTGTCCGGATGTACGGCAAATTGCACATTAGAGCCGCCCGTCTGTACCCCGATCTCGCGGATACAAGCGACTGCGGCGTCACGCATGATCTGGTACTCCCTGTCCGTCAATGTCTGGGCGGGGGCTACCGTTATGCTGTCGCCTGTATGAACGCCCATAGGATCGACATTTTCGATAGAGCAGATGATGACGACATTATCTTTCGTATCCCGCATGACCTCTAATTCGAATTCTTTCCAGCCTATCACCGATTCCTCGATGAGTATCTCGCTTATCATGCTCGATTCGAGCCCGGTTTTGGCGAGCTCGGAAAAATCCTCAACGTTATACGCGATACTGCCGCCGGTGCCGCCCAGTGTAAAACTCGGACGGATTATAGCCGGGAACCCTATGTGTTTTACCACCGCATGCGCCTCTTTAAGATTATACGCCCTGCCGCTCTTCGGAAGATCCAGCCCTATCTTTTGCATTGCCATCTTGAAGAGCTGGCGGTCTTCCGCTTTTTTTATCGACTTTATGTTCGCGCCTATCGTCTCAACTTTGTACTTGCGCAGTATGCCTTTTTCCGCCAGGCCGACAGCCGTATTGAGCGCCGTCTGCCCGCCGAGAGTCGGCAATAGCGCGTCCGGCCGTTCCTTCTCGATTATCTTTGCTACGACATCTACCGTTATCGGCTCGATGTACGTCTTGTCAGCTATCTCGGGATCGGTCATGATGGTGGCCGGATTCGAATTCACCAGGACAACCTTATATCCTTCCTGCCTTAAAACTTTACATGCCTGGGAACCGGAATAGTCGAATTCGCAGGCCTGGCCTATGACTATCGGCCCGGAGCCTATTATAAGTATCTTTTTTATATCTTTTCGTTTGGGCATGAGGATTATTCCATTATCGCTTATATTTTTTCATCATATCTGTAAACTTATTGAAGAGATATTCCGTGTCGTGCGGTCCGGGCGCGGCTTCAGGATGGAACTGCACGGAAAATGCCGGTAGTTTTTTGTGGCGCATACCCTCGAGCGTCTCGTCGTTTAAGTTTACATGCGTCAATTCGACATCTTTTTTGCTCAGCGTATCTATATCTACGCAGAAACCGTGGTTCTGGACGCTTATCGCGACCTTTCCCGTCTTGAGATCCTTTACCGGCTGGTTGCCGCCGTGATGGCCGAACTTCAGCTTGAACGTTTTGCCTCCAAGCGCCTGCCCGAGTATCTGGTGGCCCAGGCATATTCCGAATATGGGCACCTTACCCAATAATTCCTGCGCTGTTTTGACTATATACGGCAGTGCGGCCGGGTCTCCCGGGCCATTGGAAAGCAATACCCCGTCCGGCTTTAACTCGAGTATCTCTCTGTAGGCAGTCTTTGCGGGAACGACTATTACCCGGCAGTTATTCTTCGCAAGTTCGCGCAGAGAATTGAATTTTACTCCGCAATCCAGCACTACGACCTTATATTTGCCGCTGTTGTTCCATTCGTATTTTTTGGGGCAAGCCACGTTTTTTATCAGATCGACGCCTAATAATCCGGGAGAGTTTTTCGCTTTGTGTACCAGGCTCTCACCGTCGGTATCTACGGTAGAGATCACGGCCTTCATGGCGCCCGCCTGTCTTATGTGTAAAGTGAGCGAGCGGGTATCGATGCCTTCGATGCCGGGTATACCGCTTTCTTTTAGATAATCACCGAGGGATCTTTTGGCGCGCCAATTACTGAAGGTTTTACTGTATTCTTTTACTATAAATCCTTCGGCAAAAATAGCGGAGGATTCGACGTCTTCATCATTTACGCCGTAGTTGCCGATCAAAGGATTCGTCATTGCGACGATCTGCCCCTTATACGAAGGGTCTGTGAGTATCTCCTGGTAGCCGGTCATGCTGGTATTAAACACGACCTCACCGAACTTTTCACCGTCTGCTCCAAAGGATTCGCCGGTGAATATATTTCCGTCTTCTAACGCAAGTATAGCTTTCATATTGCCTAATTATATACTTTTGAGATGCAAAGTCAATCTTAAAGGCTCGGTCAAATAATTTCCACTACCTTATCCCGGCTCTTCAATCCCATTTTTATCACTATTCTGCTTTTTGGCAAGTCAAAATAATCGCTCAAACATTTAACAACAGCTTCGTTTGCCCTTCCTTCGAGAGCTTTTTCTTTTACGCGCACAGTATATTTATTATCGCCCGCAAGCTCTACAATGGCCTTTTTGGAATTTGGCTTGACCCTTACCGATATTTTCACCACTTCCCCGACTTTTGTTTTTTTGCCTTCGGCAGTTCCTTTATTGCGTCGAGCGATTCGCAAAGATCCTCTTCGGAGAGGTGCAGTTCCTTAAGGTGGCCTGACATATATTTATCGTATCCGGTAAGATCGAGAAGGCCGTGTCCGCTGTAGCTGAAAAGTATGGTCTTCTCTTTGCCTTCCGCCTTCGCCTTCTTCGCCTCATCTATGACGCATGCGATCGCGTGGCTCGTTTCGGGAGCGCATATCGATCCTTCCGTTCTCGCCCATGTAAGCGCCGCTTCGTAACACTTCACCTGATCGTATGAACGCGGTGTGGCAAGCCCTTCGACTATGCACTGGCTTACTAAAGGCGCCATGCCGTGGTAGCGAAGGCCGCCGGCGTGTATCGGCGGCGGTATGAACTTGTGTCCGAGAGTGTACATCGGTAAAAGCGGCGTCATACGGGCGACGTCGCCGAAGTCGTACGTGAACGGCCCGCGTGTCATCTTTGGGCAGGTCGTCGACTCGACGGGATACACCTCTATCTTTTCGCCGTTAATTTTATCGTGTATAAAAGGAAACGCTATCCCCGCGAAATTACTTCCGCCTCCGGCACAGCCGATAATTATATCCGGCTTTTTTACCCCGGCCAGCTTGAGCTGTTTCTTCGCCTCCAGGCCTATCACCGTCTGGTGGAGCAGTACGTGGTTCAACACGCTTCCCAATGTGTAACGCGTCTTGCCGGTTTTATCGGACACAGCCTCTTCTATCGCCTCGCTTATGGCTATACCGAGCGATCCGGGAGTGTCGGGCAATCTCTTCAATATATCTCTACCGGCGTTCGTTTCATTGCTGGGGCTTGCTACACACTTGCCGCCCCAGACCTGCATCATCGTCTTCCTGAAAGGCTTCTGGTCGAAGCTTATTCTGACCATGAAGATCTTGCATTCCAATCCTAATAGATTTGACGCGAACGCAAGCGCGGACCCCCATTGTCCGGCGCCGGTCTCGGTCGTTAGTTTCTTTATGCCGAACTCTTTATTGTACCAGACCTGCGCTACGGCCGAATTTGGTTTGTGACTGCCGGCCGGGCTTACGCTTTCGTCTTTGCAATATATCCGCGCGGGTGTTTTCAGGAACTTTTCGAGCCTTGTCGCGCGGATAAGCGGCGTAGGCCGCCAGATGCGCAACAACTCCCGGACTTCTTCCGGGATATCGATCCAGCGCTCGCGGCTCATCTCCTGCTCGATAAGGTTGACCGGGAATACGGGCGCGAGCATCTCGGGGGTTATCGGATTACCATCGGGGCCTATGGGCGGCTGCATCGGGGTGGGCAGATCGGCGGCTATGTTGTACCACTGCTTCGGCATATCATCTTCATGCAGGAAAAACTTTTTAGTTTGCATATATCCTTCCTCGGCTAAACTATTGCCCGTTTCTCTCTCTTATACTGGTCAAATGTTTTTTTATTGCGCAAAAAATCGATCGTCCCGGTTACTTTTGATATGGAAATTATCCATTTATACCAAAACATTTCGGTAAACGCCAGAAAAATCATATAAAGGACGTAGTTAAGTTTGAATACTTTCTGGCTACGTATGAACGTAAATAGAGATGCGAGCGAAATAAATGTCTGCGCCGCCGCCGATAGCAGGAAGAATGCCAGAAATATCTTTACGTCAAGGATTCCGGACAGGCAACCCCATGCGATCAATAAAATACTTACGACCTCCAGAAATACTCCTAATACCTCGTAAAGCAGATAGTACGGCATAGTGATAAGCCCGAAACCCCGGAAGCGCGGGTTGAAAAGCATATATTTGTATCCCCAGACTGTTTCATCTATTACCCTCTGCCATCGGCCGCGTTGAGATAGCAACGACTTTATATTTGCCGGGCCTTCCGTCCAGCTTACATAATAAGGTAACATGATTATTTTATAATCTTTATCTCTGTTCTTAACTATATAATCATGTGCCCGGAACGTTATCTCTATGTCTTCGCAGGTGTAGTCTGTAGAATATCCGCCCATATCGTAAAGGACATCTCTGCGCCATATGCCGAATCCGCCCGGGACATTTGGCATGGCGTTGAACGCGCTCCAGGCTATACGGTTACCGAAGAATGAACGAACGTACTCGAGGTTCTGATATGCAAGGAGCGGGTTTAGGGAAAAACTCCGTTTTTCTATTATGCCGTCTTTGATCTTAAAGCCGTTGGAAAGGCCGAAGTAACTGCCTATTCCTATGACGCGCTCAGGATCCTTCTCAACGTATGCCATGACTTTCAGGAGCGAGTCGCGCTCGAGGACGGTATCAGCGTCGATGACACAAACGTATTTATGACGTGCCATATTCAGCCCGGCGTTAACCGCGCCCGCTTTTTTCAGTCCCTCCGTTTTGCTTATTACCGTAACATTCGGGTGTTTGGCGCTCTTTAGTATTTCTATGACTTTCCCGTCCTTAAAATGCTTCAGATAAGGGGTTTCGACGGGCTGGAGGCTCAATATCTCGTCGAGTATAGCCATCGTCCTGTCGGTGGATTTATCGTCCACGACCACTACTTCAAACTCAGGGTAATTAAGGTTAAGTATAGATAGAAAGGCGTCGCGGATCCACTCTTCCTCGTTCCTCGCGGGGATAATTATGGAGACAGGCAGAGTAAATGAAGAGAAGTATGTTAATGGATAATCTTCCGCTTCCGCTTCCCACCTCTTCCGCCTTTCTTCGATAAATCCTACTATAGCGAGGAACATGTAGTACGCGATAAGGATGACGAAATATATAAAGAAGGCGACCGATATCGCGTATATTGTTTTTGGCATCAATGCGTTTGTCATATTTTACCGCCGCCCTTTTCTGAATCTATTCTCTATTTGGCCTGCCACGGCAGGGTCAAAGCTTCTTAACGAACCGATGACTTCGCTGTGCAGGCCGGGGTCATCGCTTTCCATGAGCGCGCTCTCCATCGCTTCTATGCAGATCTTTTTCCCAAAATCATCTTTACCCTCGAATATCTTTTTTATGTGCGGCATGGCCGCGCGGATATGCTCTTTCATCGCGTCCCTAACGCTTTCGAGGACAAAGAGCGACCCGTCATTTATCGAGTTTATTATAATAGAGATCGACCTGTCGGCCAGTATTGCGGATAGCGCTTTGACGGAGTGCATCCGGACAAGCCACGCGTCATCGGATAGACATTTTATCAGCGCCGGCTCTGAAGCCTTGTCACCTATCGCCCCGAGACACTCGCAGGCGGCGGCGCGCACATCGTCCGAGGTATCGTCGAGTAACTTCTCGATCTGCTTGCGGTACTTTGCGGGTTTAAGTTTAGCCAGAAGTTTTAATATCCAGAATCTGAGGTTGGGATCTTTTTCGCCGGTCATCTCTATCGCCGCGTCAGACGCATCCCCGGCGGGAAAAGTTTCGAGTAGCGAGACCACCTTGCGCCTTATAAGGCGATCCTTTTTTAGCAGGTCGAGTAATATCCCGGCCGAGGCCTTTGTTTTAATGCGCCCCAGCGCCATGGCTGAAAAATACCGCGTATCGGTATCCGTGCTCAAGAGCGCGTTCTTGATTATTTTTTCCGCGCCTTCCGTGCCGAGGTGCCCGAGCGCTATTATCGCCTCGATCCGGCGCCACTTGTTACCGGAGCGCATCGCCGTTTTTTCGATCACACCCACGGACTTAGAGGCTATGAGGCACTTCTTGAATAATTCCTGCTCCGACCGGTTAAAGAATACCGCTTCGCGGCGTCTATTGCCTTCGATATCGAGAAGCTGTTGGACGGTGGACCTGCCGGCCATGTTGAAGCAGGCCATGTCGCTTTTACCTGAAAGGGTGAACTTGTAAAGGTTATTTTTTATTTCGATAAGATTTTTATCCCGCACGCGGTCAGCGTATTCTTTCAACCTTATGTATGCGAGTATTATCACGGCCAGGATAATGGACGCAATAAATAATCCTATATCTATCTTTAAAATTATATCCGGATGATAATTATACATGACTCCACTGATAGATTTAAAATTTTGCCATCACGCCGTAATGTACGCCGTGTTTCTGGAACTTCGGGGCTTCCGTGCCGTAAGTATAACCGACCCGGGCCGTAATACCTTTATATACGTTAAGAGTTGCGCCGCCGAAAAGAATAAAACCCGATTCTTTATTGGACTTGCGCGGGAATATATCGTAAAGCCGCTCTCCAAAGGCGACGCCGCCATAAAGGCTGAGGGATTCTGTTATTTTAAAATTACCGCGGATGTTGCCGAAGCTGGCATTGTCCCTGCCTTCGATATATGATACGCCGCAGGTTGCGCCTATGTAATTATCGCCGAAATAATAGATGAGTGACGGGTAGGCCAGATGCGTATTCCCGGATTTGCGGTAAGAGCGGTAATTGTAGCCCATCTGCCAGAAGAGTGTCTTGTAAAGCTTGTGTCCGTATTCGATGATATTCTGGAAATCGTAGATATAGTCGACATCCCAACCGAACCCCGGCTCGAAATGTATGTATGAGTTCTCCAGGCTTATATAGGCGCCGAAATTCGCCGTATAGTCGTCATTCCCCATGCGGTCGAGCTGTGATATGGAAAAGTATCCCTGAATATTCTTATGAGTATATCCGAAGGTATGCGTTATTTCACTCCACCGGCCGGTTCTATTCCCCTGTATGATAACGCTGGGCTCGTAGAAGCAGTCGAAATACCAGGAGTCTTTCTTGGCTATAATGTCTTCGGCTATAACGGGCGATGGTGTTATTTTACGAAGCACCCTCTCCATGTCGGCCTGTTCGGCCGCAAATACTTCATGCGGGCGTATCGGAAAAAGCATGACCGCCGCAAGAAGTAAAAACACTGTTTTGTTTTGAAGAGGCGTCTTAATGTTTATTTCCCTTTAAAATCCTCTGATATTCCGATAGCCGCTGTTATATTCTGTATCTCTTTCTGCAGATCGTTCGTCTTTACAATGAAACCTGACGCGTTGAATTTATTCGCTACCCTGAACCTCTCTTCATTTGAGAAGGCGGTAATTATGAATACGGGGATCTTCGTATCATCCTTTCGTATCTTTTTTAAAATATCGAGCCCGTCCATGCCGGGCATTAATATATCGAGAAGAACGGCCGCCGGTTTCTCTTTCTTGAATTTTTCGAGGGCGTCATTACCGTCGCGCGCGGTGACTACCGCGTAATTATTCGCCTCGAGCCGCAGTTTTAACATCTCAAGAAAATCTACCTCGTCATCCACTATCAAAACCTTCTTCTTTGCCATGGACTTCCTCCTTAAGGTTTTTTAACTTCCGCGCCCGGCCTGGCAGTATCTATCATCCCGGCCAGACGATCTACGTTATTCTTCGCAGTGGTCAATATCCGTGCCTGGTCTTCGTTTATCGGACCAGGTATTTTGTCGAGCACCAGATTGATGCTCTCCTTTGTAATGGCAAGCGGCGTCTTCAGGTCATGCGCGACCGTACCTATATATTTTTTAACCACTTCGGAGATCAACTTGAGGAATAATACAAATATGGCCGGACACGCCAATAGAATTATAATAACGCCGGTAATAATATATTCCGCCATTGGCGGTAACTGAAAAACATCGGAAATAGTTTTAGAACAGATGCCTGCCGTAATTATCGCTATGGCAATTATCAGGAATATCGCGCCTGCAATGCGCGCCGGGATCTTATTATTTTTCATATTTTGTTTTAAGTTCGCTTAGATAGACGAGGTGCTTCTTCTCTTCTTCGATCAACTGCCCGACCTTCTCTTTGTGATACGGCGTCATGTATCGGAGAAGTTCGTTAAAAAATAGTATGGCGTCTTTCTCGAAAACTATCCCGCATAGTATCGCCTCGATGGGGTTGTGTATATTCTTCACGAACCATTCTTTAGAGACCTGGGCATACAAAATGTCATCGACGGTTGCCCTGACATACGCGGCGAATTCGCCAGCGAATGATTCGGTCGCCTCCGATTCTTCTAAAGTGGCGCGTATCTCGGAGAATTTCGCTATATGCTCCCCTTCCCAGTCTTTTAGTTTCGAGAAGAGGTCTTTCATGTCCTGTTCTTTGAATTGCTCCGCTGTGTAGGCGTAAAAATCGCGGCGCTTCCGTTCTTTTTCGATTCCCATGTCGATCGCTTCAGCCGCGTTAAATATATTTGCCATTCACTAATCCTCTCGTATCAGGCTTTATCCCCGAAAGATGTGTCGAGCGATCTTGCCGATTTAATCAAAGGACTATCCTTTGGGACAGTCCGGATGCCTTTAGCGGCTTCTTTGAGCGAAACCATCGCTACTTTCCCGTCCAGTATCCCGGGCATAAATCCGAACTTCCGGGCGCGTATCAGATCCACGGCACCTGTACCTAAGCGTGTGGCGAGAACTCTATCGAAAGGCGTAGGCGAGCCGCCGCGCAAAAGATGGCCCATGACCACTGTGCGGGTCTCTATCCCGGCTGTTTTTTCGATCTGTTGCCCCAGGACGAAGCCTATCCCGCCCAAGCGTATCGGGTCGGGACTATCTTTTACGATACGCTGGATCGCGACCTCGCCGCCGCGCGGCTTGGCGCCTTCCGCCACGACTACGATACTGCATTTCTTGCCGCTCTTATATCTTGTGCGAACCTTGCCGGCTATAGCATCGATGGTATAAGGTATCTCGGGTATCAATATTATGTCGCCGCCGCCTGCTATTCCTGAATGCAATGCGACCCATCCGGCGTTATGCCCCATAACCTCGACTATCATAACGCGATGGTGCGACTGCGCGGTAGTATGAAGACGGTCTATTCCCTCGGTGGCCACCCACACCGCGGTATCGAAACCGAAAGTCAATTCAGTTCCCATTATGTCATTGTCAATAGTCTTTGGCACGCCTATTATCGGCGCGCCGTCTTTGAATAGCTTATGCGCGATCCCCAGAGTACCGTCGCCACCGATACATACGAGGCAATCGAGCTCCATCTTTTCTAAATTGTCGAGCGCCTGTCGCGACATATCTTTAAATACGAGTTTATTGCCCTGCCGTATCGCGTAACGATAAGGGTTCGCTTTCTTGGATGCGCCGAGTATCGTCCCGCCCATCGTCAATATGCCGGAGAGATCGCCGATATGCAGTTGCCGATATCGATTTTCGATGAGTCCTTCATAGCCGTCCTCGATGCCGATGATGTCAGCGTCATCCTCGAGCATTGCCTTCCTGCCCACTGCTCTTATGACCGCGTTGATGCCCGGGCAATCGCCACCGCCGGATAATATCCCTATTCTCTTACGCATGAGACCTTCCTTTTGTTAGTAATATTACAATTATACATTTAATATTGGATAATGCAAGGGTTTCGGATATAATAATTCCAATGATATACGACAGGTTTCAAAACGAAGCAATCGAGCATATAAACGCGGGCCATTCGGTAATAGTCTCGGCGCCTACAGGCGCCGGTAAAACGGCTATAGCCGAGCATGTCATCGAGACATGCATCGAGACCGGCAAGGGCGTAATATATACCGCGCCGATAAAAGCGCTCTCGAACCAGAAGTTCCGCGACTTCCAGGCAAAATACGGCGACATGATAGGCATACTGACCGGCGACGTCTCCCTGAACGCCGAAGCGCCCGTCCTGATAATGACGACCGAAATATTCCGCAATAAAGTTCTCGACGCGCCCGATAGTTTAAAGAAATATTCCTGGATAATATTCGACGAGGTCCACTATATCGACAATCCGGAGCGCGGCACCGTCTGGGAGGAGTCGCTGATATTCCTGCCCACCCACATGAATATCCTCTGCCTGTCGGCGACGATACCGAACATAAGACAGTTCGCCGACTGGGTTGGTTCGATCCATAAAAAAGAGATAAAGGTTGTTATCGAAAATACGCGGCCTGTCCCATTACACTTTTTCTTCCAGTGCCACGACAAGATATCCGACAATCTCAATAATCTAAAAACTCTGCGCAGTTATAAACAGAACCGGACACATTCGCTCATAAAATACATCGAGGAGAAGAACGGGTTACCGTGCATATATTTCGTCTTCGGCCGCAAACGCGCCGAATACTTAGCCTCGGAACTTTACGACTGCCATTTCCTCGATAAGAAGCAGTCGGCAGAGATACTCGCCCTCTACGAGAACCTCTGCGAGAGGTTCGACTTAACTTGCGAAAAGAGCGCGCTCGACATGCGGCCTCTCATCGAACGCGGCGTGGGCTTCCATCACGCTGGCATGCTCCCCACCCTGAAAGAAGTCATAGAGCGTTTATTTACCAGCAGGCTTTTGAAGGTAATATTCACCACCGAGACATTCGCGCTCGGGATAAATATGCCGAGCAGGTCGGTCGTATTCGATGAGCTTATGAAATTTTACGGAAGCTACACCCGCCCGCTCAAGACCCGCGATTTTTATCAGATGGCCGGCCGCGCCGGAAGGCGCGGAATCGATACGGAGGGCTTTGTCTATAGCCGTATAAACTTTAACAGGGTGCGATTCGAAGAAGTGAAGCGTACCATCTACGGTAGCCCGGAGAACGTCAATAGCCAGTTCAACGCCTCGTACGCGACGATGCTCAATCTTTATTCCCGTTACAAAGACGAGCTTTTTAATATCTACCCGATGTCCCTGCATTACTTCCAGACCAAAGCAAATGAACAGCGGATAGCGCGGCGTATGATGGAATCTAAACTGAACCTTCTTAAAGAACTCGAACATATTTCCGGAGGAAAGCTCACGCCGAAAGGTGAGTTCGCGAAAGCGGTGTATGGATATGAGCTTCTGTTGGCGGAGCTTTACGACGACGGCGTATTCGAGAATCTCGACGAAATAGGACTCGCCATACTCGCCGTATCTACGGTCTTCGAGCCGCGCAAAGGGCAGGTGGTCATCGGGTTATCGAAACCCAGTCAATATCTTAAGGCGATCTCGACGAGCATGCACGAAAAACTCGTGAAGAAGGAATCGCGCGCAGGCATACACCCCTACTGCAAGGCGCCGCACTTTAACCTGGCGAAGGCGATGGAAGGCTGGATGCACGGGATGAAGTTCGAAAAGATACTCGACCTTACCGATACCGACGAGGGCGAGGTCATACGCTATTTCAGAATGGCGATACAGATACTGCGCGAGATAAGCGACGCTCCTATCTCCCCCATCTTGGCCGGAAAGATAAAAACGACCGTCCGCACGATAAACCGCGGTATCATCGACGCGGAGAAGCAGTTAAGGGAAGGTTAGGCGCAAGCGATTTTTTTCGGATTGAAATATCCCATTCGAAGTTTCGGAAATCTTCTTCTAAGATACACCATCTCTTCCGCAATACCTGCAAATTCTGACATATCCGGTGGCTGTATACCCAGTAACTTAAAATACAACACAGGATCGTAATTCAAATTTCTCCACTGGATCATATCTATGCCGCGTTTTGCTATCAGGCGCTCCAACGCCGCAACTTCGCTCCGAAGATCCGTAAACCCCGGCAATGTCAGATAGTTTATCGACACAAAGCCGCCACGTGATTTAGCGCAGGCTATCGACTTCATAACGTCTTTGAATGAATACCCCCGCGGCCGGTAATATTTTAAATAGTAATCTTCCCGGGCGCTATTCAGGCTCACGCGTATCGTATTGAGGCCGGCGTCGAATAATCGCGACACAACTTCGGGCTTACTACCGTTTGTATTCAGGTTTATAATTCCGCGATGTGTTTTGCTTCTTATGAGCTTTATCGACTCTTCTATTAGTTTCGCCTGGAGAAGCGGCTCCCCTTCACAGCCCTGTCCGAAACTTACTATAGGATCTTTTGCTTTAGCGATGTGGTAAAGAGCGATGCCGGCGACTTCGTCGGGCTTTGGTACGAATTTTATCCGCGGTTGACTGCATCCTATCTTCCCCGCCTGATAAGAGATGCATCCTGCGCAGGACGCGTTGCATAATGGCGATACGGGAAGCGGCGCTTCATAACGTGAAAGAAAAAAGTTTTGCGCGTTGGGACATCCGTAAACAGTGGCGCATTGGGCGAGATGGCTTATGAGGCGGTTTCCGGGGAATAGTTTTCCGAAAAGTTTTATATTTTTCCTCACCCGGGAGATATCAATAAGCGTAGAGTCATGCCGCTTGTCCGTATCCACCTTTATCGCCGCGACGTAGATATTGCCTTTGTAGAACGCCGCCGCTCCATAGGAAAATAGCGGTAGAGGCTTAGGACTACCGTGTTCGACAAAAGAAACGCTGTGAGTGAGCGTGTGCCCGGGCGCGGCAAACGCCGCCACGGCCTGAGCGTCCGGCAGTGTCGTGAAACAATTTGCTCTGCGATCGAATCCTACGGGCCTTCTGTCGGGTAACGCGAAGAGCTGGCTCCCTGCGGGTATCTTTATCAAGGAGCCTCCGTCTATTGTTTCAAATCGCCCCGCTTTCATGCCGCACGCCTCAAGATCGGGATGTGTGAATATCTTTCCCTTTCGGTCAGCGATAAGAAGTCGGGGTGTATTATTTTTCATATTAATTCTTTACCTGTCGACCTCGGAGGTCGCTTTTAAGCGACCTCCGAGGTCATTCGGTTACCTTTATTCATTACCGTATCTTTTTCGACAAAAATTTCCCGATCAAATCCATCCTGCCCAATTTTCGCAGAGCTTCGATGACGTAGCGCCTGTTGTCAGGGTTATTATACTGGATAAGCGCCCGGTGCAATTTTCGTTCGCGCAAACCTTTTGCCACATATATGTCTTCACCCGTCATGGGGTTCTTTTCAGTGTAATACATCGCACCCGACATCGTCATAGGAAGCGGCACGAAATCCTGTATCTGCTCGGGATGTATGTACATCTTCATCATGTGAAGCGAAAGTTCGAGCGCGTCGGCGAGCGTACAACCCGGATGGCCGCTGATTATATAGTTTACTATAAATTGTTTTTTGCCCGCCTCGCGATCCGCGGCATGAAATTTTTCCAGGAATCTCTCGTAAATATCGAAAGATGGCTTGTTCATAAGCTTAAGAATACGCTCCTCGGTGTGTTCGGGGGCTACTTTAAGCCGTCCGCTTATATGGTGACGGCACAACTCCCGCAGGTATCCGATAGCCTTATCGTCCGCCAAAAGGTCATAACGCAGGCCGCTTCCTATAAACAGGTGCTTTACTTTCGGTAATTGACGGATATTTCTCCACATCCGCACCGTCGAGTCGTAGTCGATCCTGAAGTTTTTACATTTTTCAGGCGTGAGGCACTGCTTTGCCTTGCAGGCGCCCCTGGTACCCCATTCTTTGCAATCGGCGAGAAACATATTGGCCGTTGGCCCGCCTATATCGGTGATAGTTCCTTTAAAATCGGAGCGCTCGCTCAAAGACTTAGCCTCTTTTATTATCGACTCGGGCTTGCGCGATTGCACGATCCTGCCCTGATGCAGGTAAAGTGAGCAGAAACTGCACCCGCCGGAACATCCGCGATGCGATGCGATGGAAAAACGCACCGTTTCAAAGCCCGGCACGCCGCCCTCTTTATTGTATTCGGGATGCCACTGCCTCGCGTAATTCAAAAGATATATCCGGTCGAGCTCGTCGGCGGTAAAGGGCAACGCAGGAGGCAACTGTATCACGAATCTGCCGTCGTGAGGCTGGACGATTGTCTGCCCCCTCCGCGGGTCGGCTTCGAGATATATCGTTTTAAACGCCTCATTGAATTTATTTTTACTCTTCGAGACATCTTCGAAGTTCGGGATTATGACGTGGCCGCCGATACCGTCTAAATTCGAGCGGGCGATGACAGTGCCTCTTATATCATCAAAATTTTTAATATCCGCGCCCTCTTTCAGGCGGCCGGCTATCTCGGTTATCGGTTTCTCCCCCATGCCGTACACAAGAATATCCGCTTTGGAGTCGAGCAGGATCGATTTGCGCACCTTGTCCGACCAGTAGTCGTAATGCGCCAGCCGCCGTAGGCTCGCCTCGACGCCGCCTATGACTACCGGGACTCCGGGGAAAGCCTCTTTTATGCGGTTCGTATAAATTATCGTCGCCCTGTCGGGGCGAAGGCCTGTCTTCCCGCCGGGCGAATATTCGTCTTCGCGCCGCAGATTCCTATTGGCGGTATAGTTGGCGAGCATCGAATCGAGATTGCCGGCGGTTACGCCGAAGAAGAGCCTGGGCCGTCCAAGGGTTTTAAAATCATCGAGCTTCTTCCAGTTTGGCTGAGGAATGATGCCGACTCTGTATCCGGCATCCTCAAGGACGCGCCCTATCACCGCCGCGCCGAAAGACGGGTGATCCACATAGGCATCGCCCGTAACAATGATGATATCGAGTGAATCCCATCCGCGTGAGCGCACTTCATCCAGAGTTATGGGTAAAAATTTATTGTTCATAATGTATTATTGTTCGAGCGAGCGAACGAAGTGAGCGAGTCGAGAACTTCTCGACTCGGCCTGCCGCCTTCGGCGTCAGGCCTCGCTCGAAGAATATAGCAGATTTGTCTGTAAACTTCCCTGAAGTCCCTGGTCCTGCAATTATAATCCGATATCTTCGATAGTTCCCTGCATGAGGAGTTAAACGCGATCGAATAGCCGCATATCTTCGCGAGCGGTATGTCGCCCTCGCTATCGCCGACACATATTACTTCATGCGGCTTGACGCGGAAGCGCCGGAAGAGACTTTTAAGTATCTTGTGCTTCGCGCCATGGGCGATATTTATTTTAACTCCACCCGTCAGAATACCACGGCGGGAGATGAGACGATTAGACAACGCATAGTCGAATTTCAGTTCCTTCATTATACGTTCGGGCATGAATTGCAGGCCAGTCGATATGGCGACGAGTTTAAGGCCCGCCTTCTTCATGCGTCGAATACAGGATGTGGCGTTCTTGGAATAACTAACTTTGTCAAAAATCCTGCGTATCCTCTCCTCCTGCATCCCCTTCCAATGCGCGGCGTCAAGTTCACAGAATCTGCGGTAGCTTATCTTGCCCGCGAAGAACTTCTCCTGATACTGGAACGCGCGCTTCTCCCATAACCCCAGTTTTTCGTGTATGTAGCGCCACGAGCTTATATGGGTCGTTATCGTCCCGTCGATGTCGAGTATAATGAGCTTGTATTTCATCATAATATTTTTAGCAGGTTCAACCCAGCTTTTGGGTCGATCTCTTTGGTAGCGTTTACACCTTTCAATTCAAATACAATCGCTTCGACCACAAGAAATACTTTGGATTTTTTGCGGACACAACCTGTAAGGGTTTTGAGTTTCTTGCCCATTGACGTATGGACGTGTATCTGCGGGCCGGACCGGTTCGCGAATATCGTTCCGATGCCCATAACCTCCCAGGCGTCTTTGAACGCAACCCAGTTCGGTTCGGGCGGTATGACCGGTTTTTTCGGGCCGGTTACGATATCTCCTTTTTTGAACGCGCCCAGGAATACAAACGAGGCGGCTTTAAGTTTTTCTTTTCTGGCAAACTTGTCGAGTTCATCGATGAGGACGTCGTCGTCTTTGAACTTAAGTAAAAATACCCTGCCTATCTTACCGGTAGTATATTCCATGGCGCTCCTTTATCTTAATCTGTAATTGCGAGCGAAGCGAAGCAACCCCCTTGCGGGGAGGCTTCGCGCTCTGTTTTTAGATTGCTTCGTCGGCGCTTTCAGCGCCTTCTCGCAATGACGCTGTATGACTTAATTTTCAAGCGGGTTGCTCGAGCGAGTCTATCATTAGCGTGGCGCGGTTATCGGAGAATTCGAGAAAGCCGCGGCCGACTGAGGTCATCTCCGACTCTTTCCCGAATGAGTCGCGCAGGCGTATTTTACCGGGCGCAAGCCGCGCGATGATCGGCGCATGATGCGCCAGTATTCCCATGTAGCCAAGCTCCGCGGGAATAGTAAGCGCCGAGACGTCGCCCTCAAAAACGCTTTTTGCCGGCAGAACTATGCTCAAACGGAAGAGCGCGGCCATTAGCTACGCATCCCCTTTTAATATCTTTTCACCCTTTTCCATCGCCTCTTCGATCGTACCAACCATGAAGAATGCCTGCTCAGGCATATGATCGAGGGAGCCGGCCAGTATCATCTTGAACCCGCGTATCGTGTCGGAGAGTTTTACATATTTGCCTTTAATGCCGGTGAATTGCTCGGCGACAAAGAACGGTTGAGAGAGGAACCGCTGTATCTTGCGGGCCCGGGCGACGATGAGCTTATCCTCGTCGGAGAGCTCATCTATTCCTAAGATCGCGATGATGTCGCGCAGATCCTTATATCTCTGCAGTACCTTCTGGACGCCGATGGCGGTATTGTAGTGTTCTTCGCCCAGTATCTTCGGTTCCATTATGCGCGAGGTCGAGTCGAGGGGGTCGACGGCAGGATATATGCCGAGCTCCGATATCTGACGCGACAGGACCATCTTGGCATCGAGGTGCTGGAATGTCGTAGCCGGAGCCGGATCTGTTATATCGTCGGCGGGAACATAGATCGCCTGGACGCTCGTTATCGAGCCGCGTTTCGTCGAGACTATGCGTTCCTGCAACTGCGCCATCTCGGTACCGAGTGACGGCTGATAGCCGACCGCGGACGGCATCCTGCCGAGTAGCGTCGAGACCTCCGAGCCTGCCTGCACGAACCTGAATATATTGTCGATGAAGAGTAGTACGTCCATCCCCTGCTCATCCCTGAAATACTCCGCCATCGTAAGCGCCGAGAGTCCGACGCGGAATCGGGCGCCCGGAGACTCGTTCATCTCGCCAAATACAAGAGCCGTCTTCTTTATAACGCCAGATTCCGTCAGTTCAAGATAAAGCTCGTTACCTTCCCTCGTCCTCTCGCCCACACCGCCGAATACCGATACACCGCCGTGTTCCGCGGCTATGGTGCGTATGAGCTCCATAACTATAACCGTCTTGCCTACACCGGCGCCGCCGAATAGCCCGATTTTACCACCTTTCGGATACGGCGCAAGAAGGTCTATAACCTTTAAGCCCGTTTCGAGCATCGTATTAACAGGAACCTGCTCTTCGAATGAAGGCGGATTCTTGTGTATCGATGTCCGTTTCTTGGGATCGCTTACAGGGCCTTTTCCGTCGATTGGCTCGCCCAGAAGGTTGAATATGCGTCCCAGAGTTTGTTCGCCTACCGGTACGCTTATCGGCGAACCGAGGTCGGTCGCTTTCATTCCTCTGACCAAGCCGTCCGTAACCCCGAGCGCCATGCACCGGGCGGTGTTATTACCTATCAATTGCTCGACCTCCAGCATGAGATCGATATTATGTTCTTTATCTAATATCTTTATCGCGTTGAGTATCTCCGGCACCTCACCCTCAGGGAATCTGATATCGACTACCGGGCCTATTACCTGTAATATTTTACCGTCTGCCATTTTTTTAACCTCTCAGTGCCTCTGCGGACATAGCGATCTCCAGAACCTCTTTTGTGATCGCGAACTGCCTCGCCTTGTTTTTTTGGAGCGTCAATGTATCTATGAGCTCGTCGGCATTATCAGTGGCCAGCTTCATCGCCAGCATACGCGCCGAGTGCTCCGATGTAAGCGCGTCCAAAAGAATTGCCCGTACCTTGGCGGAAAGATATCTTGCTATAAGATCTTCCAGTATCTCTTTTTTACCGGGCTCCAGTAAATAAAATTTTCGCTTCGCCTCATCCCGCGTTATAGCTAAAAATTTTTCTACTGTCGGCTTATGGCGCAGGTTGGGGCTGAATCGCGTATAGGTTATGAATATCTCATCGGCCTCATGCGTTAAAAACGAGCTTGTAAGCGTAGTGGTCATATCCAGGGCTATCTCTTCCGAGAACCTTCCGCGAATGCCGATGTAAGGATGCGCTATGCGGTATCCTTCCTTTTTAAAATGCACGAAGGCTTCTTTACCGACGGGTATTATAACGACTCGCTCTTTTCCGCATTTATCGGCAAATTCCTTGGCGGCGCGCAAAATATTATTGTTATAGGTACTGCACAGGCCCGTATCGGAAGCTATAACCATCAGAGCTATCGCGCGTTTTTCTTTGCGCTCCTCTAACAACGGATGTTCGGGTGCAGTATCGGAGATAAAATTAAATAGCGTTCGCTCCAGGTTCGAAAGATATGGCCTGCCCGAAAAGAAAGCGCCTTTAACTTTATTCAGCTTCGCCGCCGACACCATCTCCATCGCGCGGGTTATTTTACGCGTATTCTCTATCGACTTTATCCTGTTCTTTAGCTGACGGAAACCTTGTATCATATTTTATACGTCTGTTTAAACTCCGACTTAAATGCCGCTATGGCTGTGTTGAGCCGTGTTTTTATAGAATCATCGAGAGTACCCTTAGCCTCTATCTCGATCTCTATCTCGGGATAATTCTTGTCCATGTAAGCATAAAACTCCGCCTCGAACTTCAGCATACTTGCGATCGGCAGATCGTCGAGGTAGCCGTTTGTTCCGGTGTAAATTATCATTACCTGCTTGGCCATCGGAAGCGGTGAGTATTGAGGTTGTTTCAGTATCTCGACCATGCGCTCGCCGCGCGTAAGCTGTGCCTGCGTCGCCTTATCCAGCTCGGTTCCGAACTGCGTGAATGTAACAAGCTCCCTGTACTGCGCCAAGTCTATCCTGAGGCGGCCGGCTACCTGCTTCATCGCCTTTGTCTGGGCTTTGCCGCCAACCCTCGATACCGAAAGGCCTACATTGATTGCCGGACGGACGCCTGCATAGAAAAGATCGCTCTCCAGATATATCTGCCCGTCAGTGATAGAGATGAGGTTAGTTGGTATGTATCCAGTAAGATCTCCCGCCTGCGTTTCTATAATAGGTATGGCCGTTATAGATCCGCCGCCGAGCTTGTCTGTCAATTTTGCGGAACGCTCAAGAAGGCGCGAATGCAGATAAAATATGTCGCCCGGATAAGCTTCCCTGCCGGGCGGCCTGCGCAGAAGAAGCGACAACTGCCGGTATGCCTGGGCGTGTTTGGAAAGATCGTCGTAGACCACATATACGTCCTTGCCGCTATACATGAACTCCTCGGCTATGGCGCATCCAGAATAAGGTGCGATATATTGCAACGACGCGGCGGCGCGCGAAGAAGCGCTCACTATGACCGTGTATTCTTTGGCGCCGTATTTTTCCAGGGTTTCGCTTATGGCGACGATATTCGACATTTTTTGCCCGATAGCCACATAGATGCAATATACGCCTTTGCCTTTTTGATTTATAATGGTATCGACCGCTATGGCGGTTTTGCCCGTCTGCCTGTCGGCTATGACGAGCTCGCGCTGTCCCCGGCCTATCGGTATCATGGAATCGACGGCTTTTATGCCTGTCTGGAGCGGTGTATTAACCGGCTGGCGATCTACTATCCCCGGCGCCGGGCTTTCTATCGGCCTGTGTTTATTCGTAGCGACGGGGCCTTTCCCGTCGATAGGCTCGCCGAGCGCATTTACAACCCTGCCGAGAAGCGCCGAACCGACCGGCACTTGTACTATCTTACCCGTTCGCTTTACCGTGTCTCCTTCGCGTATCGCCTTTTCGGAGCCCAATATAACAATACCAACTTTATCTTCTTCGAGGTTTAAAACCATCCCCATGATATTGCCCGGGAATTGGACGAGCTCGCCCACCATCGCGTCATCCAGCCCGTATACCAGCGCTATCCCGTCGCCTATCTGCAGGACGGTGCCGACCGATTCTACACGCAAGCGGGTCTTGTACTTATCGAGTTCTTTTTTTATAATCGCGGTTACTTCTTCAGGTCTAAGCGCCATAAGCCTCCCCTAAATTGTCATGGGCAGGCACCACTTTCATCGCCAGTAGTTTTGCCCTCATATCCTCAAGCCGTCTTTTTATCGAGCCGTCAATCAGCATATTTCCGATTTTTAAGTAAATACCGCCCAATATATCAGGGTCGAGTTCTATATACATGTGTAATTTTTTATGCATCTTCTCTTCTACGACGGTTTTTATCTGACGTATCATATCTGTTTCGAGAGGATAGCTGACCTTAAGCAGTGCATCAACTTCTATGCCGTGCGAATAAGTCCTCCGCACATAGTTGGCTATAAAGCCGAATTTATCGAACCGGCTCTTTTCTAAAAGAAGCCTCAGGAAATAACCAATCTCCCCGGAAAGGCCGTTTCTCGTTACGTTTTCCAAAAGCTGAAATTTTTCGTTCCGATCGATCCCTGGCGTCAGCAGGAATCTTTCGAGGTCGGGATTCGCGGCGAGTAATCTATTGACGATCTCCATGTCCTCCACGCCCTTTTTTACACCGCACCCGTCTTTTGCGAATGCAAGAAACGCGTCGCCGTATCTTTTTGCCAGTATGTCGCCGTCCACTTAACGCTTCTCCATCTGTTTTATGAATGTCTCAACTATCCGCTTGTCGTCCTCAACGGTCAATTTCTCCTGTATAACCTTCGCGGCGATGTCAACGGTGATATTCACGATCTTGTCTTTTAACATTTCCTCCGCCTTCGCGGTCTCGGCTTTGATCGACTCTTTCGCCTTAGCCAGTATCGCCTCACCCTCTTCCCTGGCGTCCACGCGTATCTTTTCGGCCGCTTTCCGGCCCTCTTCTATGGCCGCGTTTATCCGCAACCTTGCTTCGGCCTCGATAGAGAATATCCTTGTCTCGTAATCGCGCTTCATCCTATCGGCCGCGGCCTTCACCTCGTCGATAGTTTTAAGTTCGGAGGCGATGCGTTCTTTGCGATCGTCAAGCGTTTTAAGAAATGGCTTCCACGCGAAACGTTTCATCAAAAAAAGCAGGATGAGAAACGTTATTATCTGCGCGACAAGTTCATTTGCGCTTAATAGTTTGAGTAATTCCATAAAAACCCTTCAACCTACGCGGTAACCTACGCGGTTACCGCGTAGGTTGAATCCGGTCAGGTTAGATCTTTCCGGATAATCCGAATACGAAGACGAGCGCGTAGATGGTCAGCGCTTCAATGAACGCGCATCCAACCGCCATATTTATAAGTATCTTCGTAGCGGCTTCCGGCTGTCTGCCGGTGGCATCCATCGCCGCGGCAACCGCCTTGCCCAAACCGAACGCGGATCCGAACGCGGCTATACCCAGCCCAAGCGGGAGCCCTAATGAAAGCATCGTTTTATAATCCATCACTACCTCCTCCTTATTAGTTATGCGTGACTTGCCTCATCATCATGCGCAAGCAGCAGTGTAAAATATACGGTCGTAAGCAGGCAGAACACGAGTGTCTGCACAACCGAGACCACGATCGCCATCAGCGAATTGAACAATAAAAGCGGTAATCCTTTTAAACCAAACCCCGCGAATACGGCCAGAAGCATATCGTCCCCCCAGATATTGCTCCGGAGACGAAGCGACAGGCTTATCGGCTTCACAAGCTCGGAGACGACGTGCAGGACAAACATCATGATCGGTATAAATACCGAAAACGCTATTATCCCCCTGGGCCTGCCGAGAGCGTGGTCGATATACCCCCAGAAACCGAGCTCCTTAAATCCGACATACTGGACGTAACAGAATACGCATATCGCAAGCGCAAGTGTCGTCGACCAGCTTGTAGACGGCGACTTCATGAAAGGCACAAGGCCTACAAGGTTCATGCAAAGTATGTATATAAAGAGCGTGCCGATAAAAGGAACATATTCCCGGCCGTTTTTGCCGATGATGCCGCAGACAAAATCATCAACGCCTCCGACGAACATCTCGAAAAAACCCTGCAGTCGGCCGGGCACCGTCGAGCGCTTCCTTGATGCCGCATAAGCCGTAAAAGTCAACGCGGCTATTATTATTATCGAAAATATAACGTTTTCCCAGACAATCAGATAATGCGCGAAACCGGTTTCTTTGAACGCCTCGGCGGCAATCGTTACTATATTCGGAAGTTCCGGGGTTTTCGTTACGCCTGCTTCAACCATAATTTAAATATACCTACCGTTGCCAGGACTATCGTTAATCCGGTTAATAATCCGGCTACCGGAAATGCCCTGGAGTTCAAAATCATAAACCCTATCAAATAAAGAACCGGGAATTTTACAAGTATGAGCGCCGTAAGCCTTGCCGGGTCTTTTTTCAGGACGCTTATCTTCATTATGCTCACCGTGAAAATAAGATTTGCCGCCGACCACGCGGCGCCGATCACCATTCCGAGCGCCCACATCATCCTGCCCGTCGCTAAGAGCGCTATCGCGCCGACCGTTACCACAAACGCGCTGATCTTTACGGATCTGGCAATGTCCTCCACTATTTTTCTTCTTCCTCCGTCTTCAGCGCAAGCCTCACCACCCTGACCGTCTCCCTGACGCCTACGACAAATCCCAAAGTAACGCAAATGGCCGCGGTGTAATTTGGAAAATGGAATTTTTTCACCAGGAAATCGGCAAGAAAATAACCTCCAAGCGGCCCGGCGGCCATCATCACAGGGATGAACGACATCAATCCACCTATTTTAATCCACTTATGCACTTTTGTCAATCTCTCGACGCGCCTCCATTTTTAGTTATTGCTTGCTCGAGATTGATCCTGAGCTATGCCGAAGGGTCAATTTTCATCGCCTTAACTATTGCCAACGCCACCTCTTTGGAGGCGCTCACAACGCTTTTCGTTGGACTCTTGCCGAATTCTATCGAGGCCGGCTGTATGCCTATAAGAACAGGGTCGCATTTAAATGACTTCAGGAAGTACTGCATTAATACTTTGGCAGGCATCTTGTGAGTAGAAAATGACACGCCATCGCCGATGTCGAGCGGACTCAATACCACTATAGTACCGGGTTTATCTTTGAAATCCACGCTATCGACTAAGAGTATGTGGGATGGGCCGTATCTTTTTATATCGCCTGTGAGGTTTTCGGGAGCGGTAGCGCCTATGAATATTTTAAACCGGCGGGCATTTTTCTTTAGAAGTTTTTTTACGTTATCCGCGATGAGCAAGCCGGCGGCGTCGTCTCCCCGGAATTCGGAGCCTATGGCTAAAAGCGCGATCTTTCCCGCGCCCTTCAATCTATTCTTTAGGTACTTCTCCAGGTTTGGCATCGTATTTTATCTTAAGCTTCTCGCGGTCCAGGGCCGCGAGTTCAAACTCTTTTGTAGACTCAAGCGCCTTCTTCATGCATGAATCGACGCACTGGGCGCAGTAGATGCACTTACCGAGGTCGATATAGCATTCAAACGCTTTGTCGCCTACTTTTACAATCTCGATCGCGCCCGCGGGGCAGTCGCGCATACACATCTTGCAACCGATGCACCGTTCCGGATAAAACTTTAATTTGCCGCGGAATCTGTCCGGCATCGTCGCTTTAACGAACGGATACTTTGTAGTAGCCGGTTTTTTGAATATCGACTTCAATACTTGCCTTAACATCTTCCCCGGCCTGATCATCGGACAACCCCCTTTAGGAGAAGGTCGATGAATAGTTGTAAGAAAGCCAGCGGCGCAAGACACTTCCAGCAAAATCCGATCATTTGGTCTATACGCATACGAGCAAATATTGTCCTAAGAAGTGAAAGCATACAGATTATCGCCATGACCTTCGCGATGAAAAACAGGAAACCGGCTATCGGGTTCGCCCCG
Organism: Candidatus Omnitrophota bacterium; assembly: GCA_028699255.1. NCBI lineage: Bacteria > Pseudomonadati > Candidatus Omnitrophota > Candidatus Omnitrophota bacterium. Next base: position 141,805 of record JAQVUX010000001.1, read on the forward strand.
AGCCAGAACGGCATATATACGGCCGCCAATAGCGACGAACCGACTATCGCTTCCATGTCGATACCGAGACGGAAAAGCCCTAAGAGTTTCCCGCTGTATTCCGTGAATGTGCCGGCCACGATCTCCGTCTCCGCTTCCGGTATGTCGAACGGCACTTTTTCCAGTTTACCCAAAAGAGATATCATGCATATCGCGAAACCTGGCAAATTCACGAGCCATAACAAGGGATGCGCGGAGTAAAATACCGACATCTCGGCAAGCGACCACGTATTTGCCAGAAGTGCGGGCGCCAGTATGCTCATGAGAAGCGGAACTTCGTACGCGAAAAGCTGGGTCAATGCCCGGACGGCTCCTATCTTGGCGTATAGCGATGTCGAGTACCATCCTCCGAGGAAGAACGTGAGTGTCGGTATGGTCAGAAGATACAGGATGACGATGAGGTCGCCATTGAACGCAAATAGCGGCCGCGCGTTCCATAAAGGTATGTAAAGGAATGCCGTAACTGTGGCGGTCATTGCTAAAAGCGGCATCGTCTTGAATATTGACGGATCCGCTTCCTCCGGTATTATTTCTTCCTTCGACGAAAGTTTTATAAAGTCCGCGAGCGGCTGAAACCATGGCGGGCCTACGCGGTTCTGTAAGCGCGCATAGAGTTTCCTGTCGAAAAATTCCGCCGCCAGTCCGAAAACGGCGAGGAATAGAAAGCCCGGGAATATAAGTATCTGGAATAATCCCATCATTTTAGTAACTTTGTAAGTTTGTTATTCAGGTTCGTAAAATCGACGCCATGCTCCTGATAAAACTTAATGCTGTACTCGTGTAGCTCTTCCCATTTCAAAACGTTTCTTTTGCGTTTGCCAACCTGGCGAATACCCGTGAGCCGGTCCGTGCAGGAGAAACAGGGGTCGATGGCCGCTATAACGATAGGAAGGTCGGCGAGCTGGCGGTTCTCGAGCATCTTCGCGACTGTCTGGATATTGGCAAGCGTCGGCGCCCTGACCTTCACCCTTTCGGGTTTTTCGGTGCCATTGGCCTTGACATAATGCATATCCTCGCCCCTGGGCGCCTCATAACGCGATACCGCTTCGCCCGCCGGTATCTTTCGCGGAGCTTTTACCGTAAGAGGGCCATCCGGCATATTTTTAACCGTCTGGCGGATTATGCTATACGCTTCCATAAGCTCGCCCATGCGGACGAGAGTGCGGCCGTAAACATCGTTGTGATTATCGGTAATAACTTTGAATTTCATATCGGCATACGCGGCGTATGGATCGTCGCGCCTTACGTCCCTATCGACGCCTGACGCCCTGGCGGTAGGTCCTACCGCCCCCAGCTTCAAAGCATCATCGTGGGAAAGAAGCCCAACTCCGGATAGACGCTGAATGAGCGTCGTCTCCTGAGTAGCAACCTGAATATAATATTTCGTGCGCTCCTCCAGTGTATCCATAGCCTTGAGTATGTCCTTGCCCTGCTCCGGGGACATGTCACGCCTGACACCGCCTATCGTGTTTATACCGTAATTTACACGGTTACCTGTAAGCATAGCGAGGATATCCATAACGATTTCCCTGTCGCGCCAGGTGTACATGAGTAGCGTGTCGAACCCGACCTCGTGTCCGGCTACGCCGAGCCATAGAAGATGACTGTGCACCCTCTCAAGCTCACCGACGAGCGTACGAATATACAGCGCCCTCTTTGGTACGGCGATGGCGCCTATCTCCTCGACCGCCTGCACAAAACACGTTGAATGCGAATGAGAACATATCCCGCAGATGCGTTCGGTCAGGTAAACGTCCTGAATATAAGTGCGTTCTTCGCAAGCTTTCTCGATACCGCGGTGATTGTAACCGAGCCTCGCCGAGAACTTCATTATCTTCTCGCCGCTTAACGTTACGCTAAAACTCTCCGGCTCTTTAAGCGCCGGATGCTGTGGTCCTATCGGGATTACGACTTTATGCATGTTTTACACGCCTCCCTGTTTCTTCCAATCCTTGCGAAGAGGATACTCTCCTGCGGGCCAATCGTCCGACAGCGGATACCTATTGCCCGCGGAAAGACCTTTAACTTTCGCGCCCAATAGATCCATAACTTCTCTCTCATATATGTCGGCGCCAGGAAAATATCCTGTAATAGTATTTATCGTCGGATTGTTTTTATCCGCGCTCACTTTTATATTCAACATAATACCATCCTCGCGGGCTATATGATACAGGAACCCGAGAGTTGCGCCCTCGTCGAGGCCGGTTATACTGCAAAGCATTACGAAACCAAGACTTTTTACAGCGTATTCAAAAACCCCTTCAAAATCTTTAGGCGACACTTCAACATACATCCGCCTTGACCTCTGCATGCGTATCTTGCCGTCCAGAATCGCGAATTTTTTGATAAGCTCTTGCTGTATCTTTTCTTCTTCCGTCATTTCGCTTTTTCCTTCGTCTCTAAGCTCATTAATAATTTCACGACCCCGTCTATTATCGCCTTGGGGCTTGCGGGGCATCCCGGTATGTAAGCGGACACGGGTATCACTTTATCGATGCCGCTTTCGACGCTGTAACAGCCGTCGAATACACCGCCTGAACAGGCGCAGGTACCTACCGCTACGACGAACTTCGGTTCCGGCATCTGGTCGTAAATGCGCTTTAGCCGCGTTTTGATCTGCCTGGTGACAGGCCCCGAACACACAAGCACGTCGGCGTGCCGCGGGGTTCCTTTAAGCTGGGCGCCGAAGCGCTCCAGGTCGTATCGCGGTGTAAGCGCCGCTATTATCTCGATGTCGCAGGCATTGCACGCACCGGTATTAAAATGAATTATCCACGGCGATTTTATCCTGGACCATGTAACGATTTTTTCGACCAAACCCATACCACTATCTCCTGAAAAGTATCACAAGACCTGTTGCCGCGCCCAGTATGCATGTTACCGCCACGACCAGTGATCCCATCGTTAAAGCCGGCACAGTAGCAATGATAAGCGTAAATACGTGTAGTATCGTAAAGAAGAACGCGAACGGAAAAAATTGGCTGTAATCCGGTTGCATAAGGCTTGTCGGCACATCTTCTCCGCAGGAGTACGCCTTATCCGTCCCGGAGGCATGTTTACCCGGTTTAAATGAAAGTAGCGACAACCCTTTAGATAATGCCATGACCGCGATGAGCACTATCACAAATGCGGCCGGAGGGGATAACAGTATTTTATTCAGATCCATATTAACCTTTCAGATTCCTTATACTGCGCACATCGAGCGAATCGGTGCGCCTGAATACCCACAACGCGATACCTGCCGCCGTAGCCGCGACGACCACTTCGATGACGATTATCGTTATAACAAGCCCCTGCGTGAGCGCTTCGCGGCCGGTTATCTTACCGACCACTATCAAAAGAAGCGTCACCGCTTTGGTAAGGAGCTCGAGACCTATTATCGAGCGTATCATGTTGCGCGTCACGAGTATGCAATATGCCCCGCATGCGAATAATAGCACTATGAAAAATCCGTACAGGCTGAATAATTGCCAGGAACTACTTGTCATTCTGTTTTTTCTCCTCGAATAGGATCACTATGCCGAGCGCGCCCGCTATCAATATGACGACCTGTCCTATCAGGTCGAGGCGTCTCAAGTTCCATAATAGAGACCTGACATCTGTGCTAAAAGGCGGTGGCGGCATTATCATAAAATCCTGGCGCGCCTTCATAAGTATAAGCGCAATACCTATAATGACCAGCACGACCGGCAAATACCGGTAACGCTTGACCCTCGCCTTCGATATCGCCAACACCTCCTGGTGCGTCAAAGGCCGCATCATGCTTATGGCGCTCACAAAAATGGCTGTTATAAGTCCGGCGCAGACTGACAGCTCAAAAACTGCCGCGAGCGGCGAATTGAGCCGGAATATAACTAAGGATACGAGCGCGCTCGTTACGGCCAGGGCTATGGTCGCTTTTAATAAGCTCCTGCCCATCACCGTCCAGAGGGCTCCCAGAATTATCAACACCAATAACATCACGTCGATATTCATATTCATCGCAGTAATATCTCTTTCACCGGCAGAATAAGCGCGTAAAATATTATGGGAAAGAATACGCCCGCGCCTATTGTTATGACGGCCAACGCTATCGAGACTGTAACTACCGTCTTATTCGCTTCTTTCAAACCTTCGAACCCTGCTCTCAATTTTCCGAAGAACACACGCCGTTGTAGCGACAGGAAATATGCCAGTGTGATTATGCTGGCCAAAACCGCGGCGACTGCATAACCGTGATGGCTCGCCTGCCACAGGGCGATGACGATCATGATCTTCGACCAGAACCCGGCCAGCGGCGGAACCCCGCACGCTGATAGCATCGCTATTACGGAAGTCGCGCCGGTAACCGGCATCTTCTGCGCAAGCCCGCCCATCTTATCCATGTCGCAGGTACCCGTTTCTTTTTCGACCGCAGACGAATTGACGAAGAGGAGCGACTTAAATACCGAGTGATTGAATAAATGGAATACAGCGCCCGCTATGCCGAGCCCGGTGCCCGCGCCAAGGCCGAGTATTATGTAGCCAACCTGGCTTATGCTCGAATACGCGAGCATTCGTTTAAAATTATTCTGCGCGATCGCCGTAAGGGCGCCTGCAAATATCGATATAGTGCCGATAAGCATCAATACGCCGTTTATCGCCGTGTCGAACGGAAAGAGCGAGGTTACTATGCGTATCATGGTGTAGATACCGGCGGCCTTCGTAACAACGCCCGCGAGGAGCACAGAAACAGGGGCCGGGGCCGCGCTGTACGCGTCGGGCAACCATCCATGGAACGGCATGAGCCCTCCCTTTATAAAAAGCCCGCACATGAATAGTCCTATGGCGAACGTAATAAGCGAACTATTACGCGACTCCGCGATGCCGTTGGCTATAGCCGAGAATGAAGTGCTACCGGACACTATGAGCAATATCCCGATGGACGTCAGCATAAGCACGGTCGCAACCGCCGAAAGCATAAGATATTTAAACGATCCCTCGAGCGAGTCCAGGGTCCTCGGGAATGCTATCAATAAAAATGATGCAACGGCGGTTATCTCCATAAATACATATAGCGAGAAGACATCTTTTACCATTACAATGCCGGTCATCCCAAGCGAAGCAATAATAAGAAGATTGATGAATTTGAACATACCCGTATCGTCGCTCATCGTATATCGCGCCACAAAAAGGCTCGCTATGGAGACCATGCCAATACATAAGAACATAACAAAACTAAGATGATCTATAAGAAAACTGGCATTGAAGAATGCGTCAACCCTGTCGAGCGAATTATTCCAGAATGCCGGGTGGTGAAATATCGCTACCAGCATCTGTAAAATAAAAAGACAGAACGCCGCCCAGAACGCGTACTTCTTTGCCCTGGGGCTTGCGGCAAAAAAGAGATTCAGGATTATTACCCCGAAAAGCGGTATCAATATCAGCAATGACGGCACTACTTACCCCTTTCCATATCAGACGGCGCGCAACAAAAACATCACAATAAGGATCGCCGCGCCGAGCGACCAGATAATATATGCCTTGTAATTTCCTGTATGCAACCGCTTCAGCGCTGACGCCGAAGAATCGGTTACTGTAACGACCAGGACGTTATATACCCAATCTATAGCCCTATCTATGCGGAATAGCACAGCCGAAGCAAAGTTGACCAAGTTCAAGCCTACATTGTACGGGTCGAAGAACCTGTTCTCCGCCTTATCGTATGCCCATTTAAGTCCGGGAGCGTAACGTATGTGATCGGTGGCCTTTATCGCCTTATGTGTCTTTTTAAAACCGTAAAGGTGGTTCAAAAATGCCAGCGCCAGGACTACGATAGTAATAATGACCAGCATTGCGCTCGAAGGCATTCCTGCGAAATCATGCCCCGCGAGCCGCTCGCCCAGTATAGGCTGTATCAGATTCTTCAAAGGAAGCGCGTTCCATAACCCGAAGAGTACGCACATGAACGCTATCACGATCATCGGTATGAGCATGGCTAAAGGCGCCTCTTTAACTTCCCTATTATCTACCATATGCTCTTTACCTTCTTCGCCCTTTCCCAGAAATGCCGCATGGCCAAGTTTTAAAAATGACGCCGCGGTTAAGAACGACCCCAATATCGCCGCTATGTAAAATATGAGCCCTCGCTCCAGCGCTCCGTCATAGACGAGTTCCTTCGAGAAAAATCCATTGAACGGCGGAACTCCGGATATGGCCGCGGCCGCAATGAGGAAACAGATGAAAGTCACCGGCATCTTCCGGCCCAGCCCACCAAGTCGCTGAAGGTCTGTTGTACCCGCCTGTCTCTCGACGGAACCACCCGTCAGGAAGAGACAGCTTTTGTACATGGCGTGATTTATCATGTGGAACAGCCCGCCCACGATACCGACCGGCACCAGCGTGCCTATTCCTAATATCATATATCCTACCTGGCTTATCGCGTGATAAGACAGAAGCCTCTTATAATCTTTCTGGATGAGCGCCATCATTACGGCCAAAAGTATCGTTATCGCGCCTATCGTCATGAGCATGATACTTATCCACGAATGAGGTTCGAGTTTGAACATATCGAGCGATATCCTGGCAAGAAAATATATTCCGAGTAGCTTCTCCAATGCCGCGGGCAGGATAGCCATAAAAGGAAGCGGCGCGTCGAGGGCGGCGTCCGGTATCCAGCTATGGAAAGGCATCGAGCCTGCCTTCGATATCGCTCCTATCATAAGGAGTATGAACGCGAGACCTCCCAGGCCTGCGGAAGATATGTGTATCATCGATATCGTCGTAGTGCCTGCGATATAACCTGTCAGCGCTATGCCTATCATCATGCAGAGGTCGCTTACACCCACGATGAGAAATGCTTTTGTTCCCGTCTTGAACGCGTTCTTTCCGCCTATCGCTATCATCGCGAACAACGTCAGGAGTAATCCCTCCCAGAAGAATAACATTAGCACTAAATTATTCGATAACACCGCGCCGTTTACCATCAAAAGCGAGAGCGCGAGATAAACATAAAATTGTTTGGCGTAATCTTTAGTGTGCAGAAATGCTGTCGAATACATCGTTATAAAAAATGCGAAACCCGCCGCCGCAAGTAATATGAAACCGCTGAATTGGTACAATTTTAACGAAAAGTCAATGCCGAAGCCCGACCAGGGTATGGAATAAATGATCTTTGCTTTGAATAGCAAGATGGCGAGGGCAAGATTTAATGCTGTGCCCGCTAAGGCTATCGCCTCTTTGCCCCACGCGATGCGTTTCGGCAGGACAAGGACAGCCAGCGCTGTCACAAGCGGTATCAGGATCGGATAAAATATCGTCTCTGGCGCCATAATCACATCCCCATCATCTGCTTAACAGCTATCTGCACAAAATCCGAAGGATACTTTATCAGTATTCCGCCCGCCACAGAAAGGACGGCCAGAATAGCGACGGAGAAAACCATTATCCCGGAACCTTCTTTGGCCGTCGTCGCGCTTTTCGCTTCGCCCAGGAATATCATGTTGAATATTCTGAAAAGATATATCAATGTAAGGATCGCGCCTATAAGAAACATCGCCGTTATCCATATTTTCCCGCTGTTGGCCGCGCCTGCAAAGACTAAGTATTTCGAGAAGAACCCGCCGAACGGAGGCACGCCCATTACCGAGAAGGCGCACGCCAGAAACGATATCGCCGTTACCGGCATCGTCGCGATAAGCCCGCCCATCTTCGTTATGTCTTTAGTCTTCGCGTTCTGCTCGATGATGCCCGCGCATAAAAATAGCCCGCCTTTGGCGAGCCCGTGCATCAATATGAAAAGTAGCGCTCCGGCATAACCTACTTCGTTGCTGACAGCAAATCCCAGCAGTATAAAACCTATCTGGCTTACAGTCGAGTATGCTATTATGCGCTTCATGTCCGTCTCGACCAGCGCGCAACCTGCCGATACGAGCGCGCTCACTCCAGCGATAACCGGCACTATCGTGTGCCAGGCCGGAGCGATGGCAAACGTCGCGATGAACAGACGCGCGAATACATACACGCCTATTTTTACCAGCACCGCCGCGTGCAGTAGCGCAGTTACCGGAGACGGCGCAACGCCGGCGTCCGGAAGCCATGTATGGAATGGCAATGTGGCGGATTTTGAAAGTATGCCCGCCAGTATAAGTAGTACCGCTATATCGGGTATCGCGCTCGTTTTAAATGCCTGCTTTATCACCGCGAGGTCGAAAGATCCGGTCGCCTGATATATATAGATGAAGCCTATGAGCATGAGAAGCGCGCCAAATACCGTTACTAAGAATGCTTTGTCCGCCTTTAGAATTATCTCTTTATCTCTGAAAAATCCGATGAGTCGCCAGCTCGCGAGAGCGGTTATCTCCCAGAAAAGATATAGGAATATGAGGTTGCCCGAATAAACGAGCCCCATCATGGCGCCTAAGAAAAGCGTTACCATGAGATAATATTCGTTGCGATTGGAATAATGGCTTATGTACCCGAGGGAATACAGTACTATTATCGCTCCGACAAGTGACGAGACCACGGCCATGAATACGGCCAGGGCGTCGGCAGTAAGGATGAAATTAAATCCCAGCGGCAGTTCATGGATTATGGTTATGACTTTTCCCGTCAGGATGGCGGGAATTAGCATAATCGAGCATATGAGCGATATCGATACCAGTGCCAGTGACGTAAGATTTCTGGCAAGTTCCGACACCCGGCCTATTAAAGGAAGCGCAAAGGCCCCTATTACCGGAACAAATACGCTGGCTAATAGGTATGTACTTTCCATCGAATACATCAAATCTCCGTTGAGAAACTGTCTATATTATATCAGCGGCCGGATTATTTTGCTACCGCAATATCCGGAGCCGTTCTCTTACTCTTCAATACAGCCCAGACCAGTGAGGCGCAAAGTAGCGACACGATAACCCACCCAGTCACGCCGAGCTTATTATACTGAACGACTATCGGCGCTATTATTACAGAAACTAAGTTGACCACCTTTATCATCGGGTTGAGTGCCGGGCCGGCTGTGTCTTTCAACGGATCTCCGACGGTGTCGCCTACGACTGCCGCCTTGTGCCTCTCGGAACCTTTACCCGTATTTTTCGCTACATCGGACAATTCGTCCTCGATCGTCTTCTTGGCATTGTCCCATGCGCCACCGGAATTCGACATAAATACGGCGAGGAGTTGCCCGGAAAGGATAATACCCGCGAGAAATCCGCCGAGCGCCTCAACCTGCAGGACAAGACCTACCACTATAGGTGAAACGATGCATATAATGGCCAGTCCGATCAATTCTTTCTGTGCCGCGGTTGTAGATATAGCGACGGCCTGCTTGTAATCCGGCTTCACTTTTCCTTCTAACACGCCCAATTTGAACTGGCGCCTGACTTCTTCGACGATGAGCGCCGCCGCCCTGGCAACCGCCTGGATGCTGAACGCGGAGAATAGCCACGGGATCGCGCCGCCTATCAACATTCCGACAAATACCTGCGGAACCGAAACGCGTATACCTAACGAACTAAGCTGATCCGCAAGCGGCACACCCAACGCCGCCTGTACCTTGCTTACATCAACCATATATGACCCGAATAACGCTACTGCCGCTATAACGGCTGAACCTATGGCAACGCCTTTAGTGATCGCCTTCGTAGTATTGCCGACACCATCTAAATCCGCCATGATCTTACGGGCGGCTACGGTGTCTTTATCCGTCTTGCCGTGCCATGCCATCTCCCCTATGCCATTTGCGTTATCCGCTATCGGACCAAAAGAGTCCATGGCAACGTTGTTGCCCGTAAGTGTTAACATGCCTATACCGGTCATCGCTACGCCATAAAGTATATAAGTAACCTTCTCGGCGCCGGAAATCCCGGGAATACTTCCGAATATCACTATGGATGAAAATATAGTCGTCGCGATAACGAGTATCGACCATACCGCCGATTCATATCCAACGGCTATGCCGGAGAGTATCGTAGTCGCCGAACCCGTACTGGTTGACTTACGTATTTCGCGGACAGGTTTACCTTCCGTTCCCGTAAAATATTCCGTGAGACGATCGATGGCTATCGCAAGCCCAACCCCAACCGCTGTCGCGAGAAAAGGCCTCCACCACCCGCCCGGCAGTTTGCTCATATAGAAGAAAGCGAGCACGCCGAATAACGCGACTGAAATAGCCGCTGATGTTAAGAAACCTTTAAAAATCGCCTTCATAGCGTTACCGCTCTTAGAAGGGCTACCCTTTACAGCATATGTTCCTATAATAGAACAAAGCACGCCGATGCCACGAACTAATAGCGGATACACGATCCACTCGAGCCGGTGCGTAATATGATATAGCGCGAGACCGAGTATAAGGCCGGCTACGATAGTAACTTCGTATGATTCGAATATGTCCGCGGCCATACCGGCGCAATCACCGACGTTATCACCGACCAGGTCAGCGACTACGGCTGGGTTGCGTGGATCGTCCTCGGGTATACCCGCTTCGACTTTACCGACGAGATCTGCCCCGACATCCGCCGCTTTTGTGTAAATACCGCCGCCCACCCTCATGAATAACGCCAGAAGCGTACCGCCGAAACCGAATCCTAAAAGCGCGTCCGGCGCGGCTATCCCAAATACGATAAAAATTATCGTTCCGCCAAAAAGCCCCAGGCCATCCGTTAACATACCCGTGATAGTGCCCGAACGGTAAGCTATTCTCAGCGCGTCACCAAACGACCTCTTCGCCGCCTGCGCAACCCTGACGTTTCCCTGAACCGCCATACGCATACCGAGCTGGCCTACGAGTAGCGAAAAAACGGCGCCCATTATAAAAGCAAGCGCCCTGCCTACGCCTATGATGAGCCTGACTATATTTTCCGGCTGGCCCGCAAATCTCTGCAGAGCCTCTTCGGACGGTGGTACTATATATACGGAGAAGAATAACGCGAATGTAAGCAGTCCTATTAAAGGAAGGATAGAAAAAAGCTGTTTGCGTAAATACGCGTTCGCGCCTTCACGGATTGCGTTCCACACCTCGATCATCTTCGCGTCGCCTTTGTCTTCGCGAAGTATCTGCTTGCGAAGGAATAAAGCATATAACAACCCCAGTATGGAAACGCCTAAAACGCTCCATATCGCTACCTGCTCGAAAAACGTGAGTCCGTATACCATGTCCCGCTCCTTTTTTATATGTACTAAAAAAAACGACCCCCTTTGTCAACCTTCTTTATAAGGAGGTCCATAATAATTCTTATTCATTTAACGGATTATATATTTATTATAATCCTGCCGGCCTTTAGTGTCAAGTTTTTTGTATGGGTCGTCTACACGGACGAAGAAGACTTAACCTCCACCGTCCTTATAAGGAGCCCCGCGCAACCCTCCGGGACAATGCCCCTTACCAGATCCGGGCGGCGCGGATTGAAGACCACATAACTGCCGTCCTTAACATCCACTATTACCTCTATAAAGCCCTCGCGCCTCATCTCCCCGAGCACTCTCCAGGCTTCTTTAATCCTATCCGCCTTAATAGTGCACAGATCTCGGCCTTCATTTTTGACGACGAGTTCATAGGAAGGAACCTTATTATCCAATATCAAGACACATGGCGTAACCTGTTCGGTCTTCCCGCATACGACCGTTGCGACCACATCCTTGACAGGTTCGTCTTTCTTCGCCTTCTTCGCGTGCGCCTGTGTCGCAAATATCGCTGTCGTCATCATCACAATGACTAAAATCCCGATACCCCGCTTCATATCTTCCTTTCCATCTGCCTCTTACAGGCAGAATATGAGAATGTTTGCGAGAAAATACAATATCGCTATAAAAAGTTCTTTCGGACTACCCGAATGCGTATATCGCAGTAGACCCGACACCATAAGTAGCGCCGAGCCAAGCACTGCGACGACCTGATACATCGCTAATTTCATATCTTCTCTCCACGTGTTTAAAATACCGCCGCCCGACGTATCGAAAAATTTTAACTTACCCTTACCGGCATAACAATGAACGGGATCCCGTTCTGGTGGAGACGGCGCTGAACGGCAAAAGTGGTATAGTTATAAAGCATCTTGGTGAATATCGTATCCTGCGGTAACACGATCTGGCCGCCGAAGAATACGCTATTGGGATAGCGCTCGAAAATCTCGTAAGCCATCTTCGATATATCGTCCGCCGTTTCCGTTCCTATCGTGGACAGGCTCTCGGCGTAAAATCCCTGACTTTTCATAAAAGCAACGTAGTGATCGAGCTCGTCCTGAACGTGCGCTTTTAATTCAGCAATGGCATCTACCCCTTTAAAATTACCCGAGTCGATTATGCCGGCCATTATGAATACGAAATTCTTAATATCTCCAAATAGCCTGCGGACATTGAATAACGTGTGGAGCCCCATGCCGTTAAATCCGTTCACGAGTATAACGGCCGTCTTCGACTCGGAATCGTACTTCGGTTCCGCGCCCCGTCCTGCCTCCGGCGACTCTACCGACTTGGCTATCTCCGCGGCGTGGACAAGACTGTCGAGCCGCACCAAAAGCCGCATCGTCCTTTTGTAATAGCGTTTTATTGAAATGGCGAGAAGTATGAGCGAGCCGGTAATGAATATCGTTATCCAGCCGCCCTCGTTGAATTTTATTATTATAACCGAAAGCAGGATAAAGGTTGTCATTGCAAGGCCCACGCCATTAATAACCATTTTTTTGAACCATGAAGGCGCCTGTTTCCGGACGCTCCACCAGTGGCGCACCATTCCAAGCTGGGACAAGCAAAATGTTATAAAAACGTTTATGGCATACAAAACGACAAGGAATTTCACCGAGCCCTGACTCAAGGCGACTAAGACAAGCGCGGCGCCGCCCATCAGCAGGATCCCGTTCTGCGTAACAAAACGCTCGCTCAATAGAGAAAATTGAAACGGAAACCACCTGTCATGCGCCATATTTGCCAGAACTCGAGGGCCATCCAAAAAACCCGTCTGGGCCGCGACAAACAGTAGCACCGCTTCCGATATCAATGTAATCAATAGAAATGTGTATCCGATGCCCGGGTTCCATTGGGAAGTAACGCTCTCGAGAAGGACTGCATTTAATGTCTTACCCGGCTGGAATTGAACATGATACAAAAGATACCCGAGCATAAGACCGCCGGCTACCGTAGCAAGCGATATTGCCATGTATCTCATAGTCTTCTTTGCTGTTTCAACCCTGGGCTCTCGTAATATCGGTATGCCGTTCGACACGGCCTCTATTCCGGTATAGGTACCGGCGCCCATACTGTATGCCTTCATTATAAGAACGAACATGCCGAACATGCCTATTTCGGCTCTCGTAGTATTAACATCGCTTATAGTTGCGCTGACCACATTGCCAAATTGCGGTGCGTGTACAACCAGGCTGTATAGGATAACAAAAACGTGCGTAGCTAAGAATATGATAAATATCGGTACAAGTGGCAGTACCGACTCTTTTACGCCTCTTAAGTTTAATAATATAAGTATAAGGATACCTATTAAAGCAACGGGCAATTTGAATTGTAGCCAGCTTGGAGGAAGAAAACTGAATAGCGCGTCCGCGCCGCTGGCTATAGACAGGGCTATCGTGAGCACGTAATCGACTAAGAGCGCGCACCCTGACACCATGCCTACCGCAGGCGAAAGCAGTTTGCTGGCGACTAAATATCCTCCCCCGCCTGCCGGAAAAAGCTCGATAATTTGCGAATAACTCGAACTTATCACGAATATCGTTAATGCGGTGGCTATGGCAACGAAGATGCCAAGGAACATGTGGGTTTTAAGCGCAAGGAAGGCCTCTTCGGGACCGTAACAACAGGATGACAAGCCGTCAGATCCTAAGCCTACCCAGGCAAAGAACGCCACAAGCGATATATTATGGAAGAGCTGAGGATCGTGGAGATTTTTGGCCCTGCCTATGACGAATTCTTTCATCTTCCCAAATATGTTGGGTTTGTTAGTCATAAGGGGGTATTATACATTAAGGGATGGCAGGGGTCAAGCGGCACCCATGCTATTTTATGAAAAGCATCTCTCTGTATTTAGGCAGATCCCAATGCTCATCGGAAACGACACATTCGAGCAGGTCGACGTGCTTGCGGATATGCTCCATTATTGGTTTAAGTTTATCGAAATACAGCTTTGCGCGCTCCTCATGGTGCATCTTCTGCGCATTTGCCAGGAGATTTCGCATATTCTCGGTGTTGTGCCGGACATAGTATATCTTCTGCACTATTTCGGACAGATGGCCCTTGAGGTCATTAAATACAACCGTGTCTATTTTTAAATTGGAACTCTTCCTGAGAACAGCCAGGTTATTCAGGTTCCCGGACAGGAGTTTCTCGTATTCATATCCGGCCGGGACGATATTCGCGCTTACCATCTCGTTTAATGTATTAGCCTCGATCTCGAGGATCGTATTGTATGTGTGTATCCAGATGTGGTATCTGGCTACTATCTCTTCCCGCGAAAATACCTTGTACGCTTCAAACAGCTTTATATTCGTTTCTTTAGTCAAAGCCTTAAGCGCTTCCGCAGTCGATGCGATATTCGGCAAGCCTCGCTTCTTCGCTTCCTTGACCCACTCCGCCGCGTAGTTGTTGCCTTCAAAATGAATCGCGCGGGTTTCCTTTATGATGCCGGATATTACTTTCAGGACGGCGGCATTAAAATCCTTACCCTTCGCGGCCTCCTGTATGTTTTCAGCGACATAGTCCAATGACTCGGCTATTATCGTATTGATAATGGTGATCGGTGTCGATATATTCTGCGAAGAACCGACAGCCCTGAACTCGAACTTCGTACCTGTAAACGCAAATGGCGACGTCCTGTTCCGGTCGGTCGAATCCTTATTGAACTTCGGCAGGCGGCCAAGGCCAAAATCCATAATGTCTTTTTTCGAAACTTTCGTCTTGGAGCCATTGCCTATCATGTCGAGTATTTTCGTCAGCTGGTCACCTAAGAATACGCTGATAATAGCCGGGGGCGCTTCGTTGGCGCCTAACCTGTGCTCATTGCCCGCCATCGCAACGCTGGCGCGCAGAAGATCCGAATACTTGTAAACAGCTCTTAAAACCGCCGCCAGTACCGTCAGAAACTGCAGATTGTCTTCCGGGGTATCGCCGGGATTGAGCAAGTTATTGCCTTTATCGTCCGCGAGCGACCAGTTTATGTGTTTACCACTACCGTTTACGCCGGCAAAAGGTTTCTCATGCAGGAGGCAGACGAGATTATGGCGTAGCGCCACCTTCTTCAGTATCTCCATGAGAAGCTGGTTATGATCGGCCGCTAAATTCGACTCTTCGAATATGGGCGCGAACTCGTACTGGTGCGGGGCGACTTCATTGTGCCTGGTCATAACAGGTATGCCCAGCTTATACGCCTCTTCCGCGACCTCGAACATAAAATTGACGACGCGCTCTTTTATTGTGCCGAAATATTGATCCTCGAGTTGTTGTCCTTTTGGAGAAGGCGCCCCCACAAGCGTGCGCCCGGTCAGTAAAAGATCCTGCCGTAAATTGTAATAACCTTTATCTATAAGGAAATATTCCTGCTCCGGACCGCAAGTTGAGATCACTTTCTTCACATCTTTATGTCCAAAGAGTTTCAATAATCCTACGGCGGCCTTGTTTAAAGCTTCATCGGAACGCAAAAGCGGTAGCTTCTTATCGAGCGCTTCGCCATTGTATGAAATGAATATACTTGGTATGCATAAAGTCTTTCCAAGGGCGCTCTCGATTATGAAAGCCGGGCTCGAAGGATCCCATGCGGTATATCCTCTGGCCTCGAACGTCGCCCTGATGCCGCCGGATGGGAAGCTGGAGGCGTCTGGCTCACCCTGTATGAGTTTATTGCCGGAGAACTTTTCGATTACTTTGCCGGGGCTCACTATTGAGATAAAACTGTCATGTTTTTCAGCGGTAAGGCCCGTCATCGGCTGAAACCAGTGGGTATAATAGGTAGCGCCCTTCGACATGGCCCAGTTCTTCATCGCGTTGGCTATCTCATTGGCTTGTTCAATAGTTATTATCGCGCCTTCCGACATCCAGCGTTTGAAGGCCGCGAAAGTAGCCTTGGAAATATGTTTCTGCATAGCCGCCGCGCCGAAAGTATTCTCACCGAAATACGACGAAACTTTTTTAGGGAGATGATCCTTTTTGATAATGACACTTTTTATATTGAATAATGCCTTTTCCCTGACATTCATAAAATCCTCCTTGATCTTAGCGTTATTTATATTTATTAGTTATGGGCATGCGCCTGTCTTTACCGAATGCCTTGGGCGTGATCTTTATCCCCGGCGGCGCCTGTCTTCGTTTATATTCGCTCCTATCGACCATGTTCAGTACTTTGAAGGTAATGTCCTTGTTGAACCCGGAGGCGACTATCTCGTCATACCCCCTGTCTTCTTCTATGTATTCTTTTAATATTTTGTCGAGCAAATCATACGGCGGTAGAGTATCCTGATCCTTCTGATTCAGTTTTAATTCCGCCGTTGGCGCCTTGGTTATCACAGACTCAGGTATAACTTTGCCGGTAGCATTCCGATACGCGACAAGTTTATAAACGAGCGTTTTGGGCACATCTTTTATCACAGCAAAGCCCCCGGCCATATCTCCGTATAGTGTAGCATACCCCGTACTCATCTCGGATTTATTTCCCGTGGCCAGCACAATGTATCCGAACTTATTGGATAATGACATAAGGATCGTGCCGCGTATGCGGGCCTGCAGGTTCTCTTCGGTCGTGTCTTTCGGCATACCCGAGAATTGCCCCTCAAGCGACATTAAATAAAGCTTGAAAATATGATCAATGGAAATATTGGCGAATTTAATTCCAAGGTTGGAAGCAATCGCCTTGGCATCAATCTCCGACTGCTCCGAAGAATAACGCGTCGGCATGAATACGCCCAGGACGTTGTCCTTGCCGAGGGCGTCGGCCGCAAGGGCGGCCACCAGCGCCGAATCTACACCGCCGCTTAAGCCTATCAGGACTTTCTTAAAACCGTTCTTAGCCACGTAGTCCTTTAGCCCCAAGATAAGAGCCTGATATATTTCTGCCACGGGATCCATCGGACGTATGTCTTTTTTTACGATAACCGGTTTGTTCTTTGGAGATAATGCCTCAGAAACAAGTATCGCTTTTTTGTTAATAGCGTCTTTGTCCGCGGCGATATCGATATCTACGGCTATAATGTCTTCTTTAAACGCCCCCGCGCGGGCAAGCACCCGGCCGGAACTGTCCACTACCATGCTTTGGCCGTCGAATACCAGTTCGTCCTGTCCACCCACCAGGTTTGCATAACTGATGACGACGTTACTTGTTTTTGCCTGGCGCCGTACTATCTCTTCACGCTCTTTTACTTTACCCGCATGATAAGGCGACGAGTTTATATTTATTATAAGCTTCGCCCCCAGAGATGCCTGCGCGCATACCGGGCCTTCCGTATGCCATATATCTTCGCAGATATTAACACCGAATACCAGCCCCCCGGCTTTGAATGTGAGAGTATCTTTACCGGGCTTAAAATAACGCGCCTCATCGAACACGCCGTAATTCGGAAGGATCTCCTTATGGCATACCCCTTTGACATCCCCTTTATATATCACAGCCGCCGCATTATAGATATCGCTACCATGCCCATCCACAAAACCTACTATTGCCACTGTCTCACCTACCGCCTTCACCACGCGCTTAAAGGCGCTCAGGTTGTCGACGATGAAACTCTCCTTGAGAAGCAGGTCCTCCGGAGGGTAACCCGTTATGGCAAGTTCCGGAAAGGAGACGATATCCGCGCCCATCTCTTCGGCTTTTCGCAGGTATTCAAGTATCTTTTTCGTGTTACCGCCGAGATCACCTACCGTGCAGTTTATCTGGGCTATAGCTATGCGCACGCTCTTCTTCATCTTATTCCTTCTTCATCTTATCGATAAGTATTATCGCTTCCGCTATCTCGCGCATCGATTTTCTCATATCCATGCTCTGTTTCTGGATCTTCCTAAAAGCCTCTGTCTCGCCCATACCCTGCTCCCGCATCATTATGCCCTTAGCCCTCTCCACAAGTTTGCGCGTCTCGAGCTCCTCCTGGATAACCTTCGTTTTAACCATGAGCTCGGCGTTCTCGATTACGATCGCGGCCTGACTGGCAACAGTGCTAAGTATATTTATTTCGTCTTTGGTAAATTTATGCGGATGGGACGTGTAGGTATTAAGGACGCCTATAACCTTGCCCTTGACCGCAAGAGGTAAAGACAGGAGTGAGCGCAAAGATTCTTTCTGCGCAATATCCTTATATTTGTATTCCGGTTCTTTGGATAGGTCGTATACCGCTATAGGTTTGTTTTGCGCGGCAACTTTGCCGGCAATGCCTTCGGAAATCTTAAGATTCGGTTTCCTATTGTACAATTCGCTCATCGATTGTGTCGCTTTGAGCGCAAGCTCGCCGGTCTTGTCATCGATAAGCATGAGCGAGCATATCTTCGAGTCTGTTATCTCGGCCGTAACCGTAACTATAAGCTTTAGTATATCCTCGAGGTATAAGTTCGACGTTATAGTCTTACTTACTCTCGAGATAGCCTCTAACTGTTTAGCGCGGCTAATGGTCTTTTTCCTTTTTTCAGACATGGCGTCCTACTCTCTCGGCTTTATGTTGGTGCCTAAAAATTTATCATCTGGTTCCGGGGGCACTTCCTGTATCCAGCCATTATTTAAGCCTAAAAGACGACAGGCGTCAACTATATTCTCATACTCTTCCCTATTTATTGGAGCGGCTAATTCTTTATAGGAGGCGGCCTTGAATGTCGGATAGTACTGGCTCATAAGGCTTATATAAGTATAAGCGGATATTTCGTTCTTTATAAAATCGAGGGATTCCTTTGTGCCGGATATGTTACCGGGTAAAGCAAGAAGCCGTATTATGATCCCTTGCCGGGCAATCCCATCGGTGCCCATTTCCAGCGTACCCACCTGGGAATACATCTCCTTTACCGCCGCGGTATTCGATTTAACATAGTCCGGGGCATCTGAATACTTGGCGGCCATCTCATCGCGTGAATACCTCATATCCGGCAGGTATATATCAACAATATCCGATAAAAGTTTCAACGTCTCTACCTTTTCGTATCCGCTCGTATTATATACGATGGGTATGTTCAATCCACCGGCGGTTGCTATCAAAAGCGCTGAAATTATCTGCGGCACAAAATGCGTCGGGCTTACAAGATTGATATTATGACACCCTGTTTTTTGCAAAGTCAGCATCATCTCGGCCAGTTTTTCTATCGACACTTCCTTGCCATGGCCCATTTGGCTAAAAGTGTAGTTCTGGCAATAGACGCATCTCATGTTGCAGTGTGAGAAGAATATCGTCCCGGAGCCTCGCTTGCCCGATATCGGCGGTTCTTCGCCGCGGTGCGCTATATAGCTGTAGACGACCGGATTAAGCGGCGCCCTGCAATAACCGAGACGGCCCGCGCTCCTATCGACTTTGCAATTTCGCGGACATATATCGCACCGTTTCATGGAATCACGGAAGGCCTCATTTGCGTTCTGTAATGCGGCTATCCTGTTCACCAGTGCACCTTCTTTTATTTAGTGGAGCCCTCCGGCCTAAAGGCCGAGGCTCCCTCCCCCGGGTTCGTGAAAACCGCATTCATCCCTGGACTTGAAGTCCGGGGATTTCTGTCGGGGGATTAAGCCTGATCGGACCGGTGGGTAACGTTTTTGTCGATAAAATCGACTATGGCACGTTCTTTATCCGGCGTAAGATGGGAAAATGATATACCCATGCCGGGATAAGCATGCGGCTGTAGCTCTTTATCGGCGATCCAGGAGACTCTTCCTGTGGCCTCAAGTATTGCCGGAAGGCCCGGCATATCAAATCGTAGATCAAGAATAGTGTTTATAGGTAGCGTATCGGGAGTATATACATAAAGTCCTGCCGCGCTTATATTGAGCACCTTGCCTTCGAATATCTTCGGGGTCTTGCGATCGCTTACCATGCGGTAAGTCACGCTAAGGTGTATGTCGAGCCGCGGGAATTTTCGGCGTAAGCGCAGACCCTCGGCCTCGCTCTCTGTGAAGCTGGCTATCGCCGTATCTTCATCGGTGTATATCGCAAATATAGCATCCAGCTTTACCACCTTCAGCATCTCTATGATCGATAACGGCACATTCAGGAGCCTCATCTTACCTTTGTGATTAACCGTGTTCTTATATGCGATGGCGAGTATGGATATACCGTTATAGTCGACCATATCGACATTTTCAAGATTGAGTATTATGTTCAACTTGCCGGAATTGACCAGCCAGCCAACCATTTCTACCAGCTCAGAAGAGTTTATGTCTATGCGGCCGTCTATATCCAGTATATTGACACTGTCCCGCTCCCGTATCCGTATGGCCATTATAACTCCCGTCTATTGCCTGAAAAAGAAAGTGCTTACCCCTCTACCCATTCTGTTCACATCTTTACCTACCCCTGAAACCGTCTCGCCGCATCCTGACATAATCAGACATACCACGACAGTCAGTAAAACTACCAGCATTTTTTTCATATCGGACCTCTCATACGCCTTTTTAACGGTCGTTAAGGAAAAAGCCATATCTTTTTGAAAGAATATGGCTTTTTTCCTTTTTGACACAACCTGCTTCTCAAATTATTGCTTAGGTTCTTCTTTGTTCGCTTTGGTTGGGACAGCGACTGTTCCCTCTACGGCTTTCTTTGTTGTTTCGGCCGTAGCGACCAAAGGATCGGTCACGAGGTTCTTAGTCTTTCCCAAACTGCCTGAGGTAACCTGTCCTACAGTCTTCACCTCATTGGTAACCACATGGGTGGCTCCGGTAGCCGCTTCTGTTACTACGCCGGCCGTTTCATTTGTTACGTTGGCCGGATAGTTAAAAAGTTTCTGCCAGAAGCTTTTCGCCTTCTCGGTGCCAGTCGCGTTATCCGCGGCATACGAAACACCGGACAATACAAAACAAAATGCCAGAACTACTGTTACTAACACTACAATTTTCTTTGTCATTACTTCCCCCTTTCTCAATGTGCTATATTACTACACTACCAACCTGCTTGGCAAGTAAAATCGTCCACACTATTTAAGGAATTGCCCGACCATCTGACTTACCGTCTTTCCGTCGGCACGACCCTTTGTCTTTTCCGTAACGATCTTCATAACCTTACCCATATCCGATTTTGCGATAGCGCCCGTTTCGGACACGGCGGCCTTTACTATCACCATAAGCTCGTCGGTTGTAAACTGCTTAGGAAGGTACTCTTCCAGTATCTTCAATTCCGCCTTCTCCTTGTCCGCAAGATCGCCCCTGGCTCCTTTAGTGAACTGCTCTATTGATTCGCGGTGTTGTTTGACCTGCTTCTGCAGTATCTGCGCTACACTGTCATCTTCCAGCGTTTTGACATTCTTCTCGATCTGAAGCATTCTCACTGCAGATAACACCATCCTGAGCACCGAGACCTTCATCGAATCGCCGGCCTTCATGGCACGTTTTACATCATCTTCGATCTTTTCACACAAGTTCATACAAACACCATCCCCCTTACCATTTTGAAATGATATTTTTTTGCAGGCGGGTTTATTGCATCATGTCAACTGTATTAAGCCGACCTGACAACCTTCGTAGCCTGTTCGCCTTTAGGGCCCTGGATAACATCGAACTGCACCGCCTCGCCCTCTTTCAGGGTCTTGTATCCGTCGCCCTCAATTGCGGAGTGATGGACAAAAACATCCTTGCCCGTATCCGCTATGATGAATCCGAACCCCTTTTTGTCGTTAAACCACTTCACTGTTCCCTGCGCCATCTATATAGTCACCTCCTTGCCAAGCATTTAACAAAAAAATGCCATCCGAAGCATTTTACGCTTCAAATGGCACAATACGCCGGAAGATGAACTCTGCTAAATTACTCATTTAATTAGTGTTATAGTTTTAGCATACCGATTTTATATTGTCAAGGGTTTTGGATTGTTTTGAATTTTTTTCTTTTAAGCTTACTTTTTAATAATAATTTCTTAACCGGATTCATATAGTCTACTATCAACACGCCTGACAGGTGATCCATCTCGTGTTGAAAGGCTCTGGAGAGAAGTCCTTCCGCGCGAAGTTCGCGCGGAATGCCATTTTCATCGAGAAAATGCACAGTTACAGTTTTCGGCCTTTTTATCTTTACACATACCCCGGGGACACTAAGACAACCCTCCTCACAAATCTCGGCCCCTGTTTTTTTTATTATAACAGGGTTTACGACCTTCAACAGGCCTGTACCGACATCTATAACTATAAGTTGCCTATCCAACCCAACCTGCGTAGCGGCAAGACCTACGCCCTGGGAAAAATACATAAGTTTAGACATCTCGGACAACAGCTCTTTTTCGCGGTTAGTTACCTTAAGAACTTTTGAAGCTTTCTTTCGAAGGATAGGATCGGGGAACTTCAGTATCTTTAACTCGCGCATATTCCTTATTCCCGCATCAGCGGACTTTACTTAATGGGATGATTTTTTGCGTTGACATGCACAACCTTCAGCTTAACCTGGCGGCACTTCTTGTTTTCCACAAGACAGTTGGAAAGTATAATAACGAGATCGCCGTTTTTACCCTTGTGGGCGGCGGCGCCGTACAGGCCTATGCTACCGGAACCGGCAGGCTCTTCTATGGCATACGTCTCGAATCTTTCACCGTTGTTTATATTAACCACCTGGACTATTTCGCCGGGACATATATCGGCCTTTTTGAGCAGGTTTTTATCAACGCCGATACTACCCTCGTAATGAAGGTCGACTTTGGTTATCGTTGCCCGGTGTATTTTTGATTTGCACATTATGCGTAGCATTTTATACCTTACTCACCTATTTCTGTAAGATTATTCCCGTCAAAATAAAGTTTTTTGGTGCTCGACAGGTAACCGGCATCGACCGGTATAGAGCCGTATTGTGCTCTGTATATCCAGACTTCCCTCGACCCCTGCCACTTAGCTTTGTCCTCTACCGTCTTTACCTGACTGGGTCTACCCCATATGTCCTCAACCTGCTCTTTGGTCATGCCGACTTTTATCGACTCGGTTCCAAGCGGGTGCTTTACAACATCTTCCGGATTCGGCAGGACGATAGCAGAACAGCCGGAGAAGAGAACAGCCGAAAAAAACGCAATCGCAAACATTCGTCCTGCACCATTAAGAGCGTTCATTCTTCGCATCTTTTTCCACCTCCGGTAAGTTATAGATCAAATCGCATAGAAATTTCAGAAAAGTATTCTTATTGTCCTCTTCAATACTAAGAAGTTCCGCGCCTATATCGAATGGCGCGGCGTCTTCCAGTGAAAGTTTTTTCTTCCACATTATCCTGCCCTTCGCATGCACGGGGTTCGCAACTTCCGGGATATCGAGTTTTACTTCGAGAATATCCCCTTCTTTCAGACTCTTCTCCATCGTCTGGAAACGCAATCCATCGGCCGATATATCCTTAGCGGTAACGTTGAATATCCTACCGCCCAGAGAATATGTTATACCAATAGGCTCCCTGAGGCGTATAAAACCGCGCCTTTCGATAAGATTGTTACCGGGCTTTCCCTTCATCTGCCTCGTCTCCTCGCGCTAAAATATAACACATAAGGCCTATGGCGTCAATCAAATATCCTTTTATGAATCAAGCCATACTTTTATCTTACCAAGAACCTCTTTATCTACCTCATAACACATCCTGGAATAGCCATCATTGGACAGCATACCGAAAAAATGGCCTAAATAGCCGCAATACACGACGGTCCGCTTCATCATACCGTGTTCGGAGATGAATTTATCGAGCCGTTGGGTATATTTAGCCGGGATATCCGAGTCATCTTTCCCGTATAGTATTAGTACAGGCGCTGAAATTTTTTCCAATAACTCAACCGACTTCAGGGCCCCGTCCTGACGAACATCTTTAAGATAACACTTCTTGCCCAGCACATACCCCCAGTCGCGTTTCGTTTTATTGGCTCTTTGCCTTGTATCTTTGACCGCCTGCAATGCCATCTTTAGGCGGGAATCGTCCCATTTATCCCGGGCGGCCTTATCGATCAATATGGTTTCAGCCTCTCCAGCCGCAGTATTTATTACCGGAGCCATAAGGATGATGCTCTTCACTTCAGGATTTGTCGATGATAGCCGCATAGCGTTGAATGCCCCTTCGGAATGAGCCAGAAGCGATATCTGCAGAGGATCCACGCTATTCTGTTCTTTTAGAAATTTATACGCGGCGACAACGTCTTCGAGCTCGCCATCCTGAGTTTCGGATAGAATGTCGCCCGCGCTCGCGCCAACACCTTTCTTATCAAACCTCAACACAGCATAACCGTTCCGGGAAAGGTAGTCAGATATCGAGGCAAAGAAACCCTGATAATCCCGATCCTGCGGCCCCGCGCCCCATATAAGCAACACTGCCGGATTTTTCCCGCCGCCGATAGGTGTGGTGAGCGTCCCCGAAAGAGGTCCCGATTTCCCGTAAAATACGACATCCTGCGAAATATATTCAGTCGCAACGCCGCGTCGCTCCTTCGGCATCATTTCGCCCGGTTCAAAACTACGCATTATCTTCAACCCCAGCGAAGGCAATTCTACCGCGACAAGGCTTCTGTCCGATTTTGCGACCCAGATACTGCCCTGCGGCAAACCTTTTATTTTTAAAAGCATCTTATCGGTCGCGATCTTCTTGCGTCCGATTTTTACATATTCGCTCGCTATAGATGTCAGGGTTACGAACCGCTTGATAGGAGGCGACTTTGGATCGGGCAGGTAAATTATGGAGTTGAATCCCTGGGACCACCCTACGTTAAAAACATAGTTCTCGATTATCGGCAAGTATGTAACCGGCGAATCTTCTTCAAATACAAAGGTTCCTTTTCTTACCGAAATACCGTCAATGCATGTGAAACGCGACCCATAGCGCGACAAAAAAGAAACAAGATTATTCCGCTGTTGAGTACACACTATCGCGGCGGGCGCGCCTCCGCCTTTTACAAATAGCTCCTTCTGGTAATACTCGAGATTGTATTTACTGTCCAGATCTATCCTTGACCGCGCCTCGGTAAATAACTCCCGGAACGGCATGACCGCCGTAGATTTATAGATGCGCTTTTCTTCTGTAACGAATCTATCTACCTTTATCGTACCATTGTATTTTCCATCAAGCGTTATACTGTAAAAGAAAGCTTTGTGGTTGTGCTTATCAAGATAGACAAACGAGACGAAGAATAAAAAAACGCTTACCGCAAAAACTATGAGTACGGTTAAATATATCTTTCTCACTTATGCATTCCTCCACGTAGCAGATACTCATACGTCGCTTTAAATTCTTTATCTTTTATCTCAAGGTATGCGATATATCCTATAAGGGTCAGCACAAGCACCACAGACAACATAATACTCGAAACAATAACCACAAGCATGCTCTTCTTTTTTAAAATTATCACGCGCTTCGCGCTCCACGTTTTAGCGACTCTTTATACAAATTTCGCATGGAGTTAAATATGTCGAGATACTCCACGGTTTGGTAGTCCGGATAAGTCCACGGGAGTATATTAAACCGGTTGTCCTTGTAAAAAAGCGTAACCTCTGCGAATATGCCTTTGCTCAGATGTATCCTATGCGTGTAATCTTTTGTGGAGAAAAGCACCAGCTTCGCCATATCGAGATAACCCGGATCTATGTTTATGGTTCTACGGTTATTTTTAGCGTAACGGTTTTCGAGCCGGTTAGTTTTAAGCTTAACGGCGTATATGCCTTCCAATTTTACGGGTCGTTCAAAAGATAAAAATCTTCGCGTCAACTCCGGCCCCATCTCCGCCGTATAATATGAGGTATGGTTAAAAGTGATCGGGCCGCTCTCAAGATCCGTATTTCCGAAAAGTTTTATAAGGGCGCTCTTTGCGGCACGATATTTTTCCGTGTCGCTGTAGAGTAATCCCACGATAAGCTTAACCTTGGCAGGTTGCCTGGGATGGCCCATTCGACGTACCCTAAATCTCGCTACCCGGAGATATCGAACGGATGTGATTATTTAGATATTCGCTCGAGGGTTCTTGTATTGAAGAGAATTTTATGCCCGAATAAAAAAGGCGTTTTCCGGAATCCTTTTCTACGTCGGGGGCATCCTCGGTCCATACTACCTCACCGACCATCTCTACTGTGTGGCCAGGGTTAGGCAGTAATATCCTGAGGTCCAGAAAACTACCGGGAGACAGCTTCTCATCGAGAAGCATCTTTATCCCGCCGGCCGAAACATCCATGGTGCGTCCGGTCAGTTTTTTAAGTGCGGCTTTCGTAGCCACCGAATAGTCTACCTGCAAAGATTCTGCAAAGCGCGGGTATTGCCTGCGATCCTTGCCGCCCCAGCACCCATCAGCTTGTGCCTTGCGAAAACGGTTCCTGACGGAAAATCCGTCCTGTTTCAATATCATGACCAGCACGGATACGAGGAGAGATACGATAAGAAGCTCTACAAATATTAACACGCCTCGTTTCCTTTCTTTTTGCCGGATATGTAGTTCTGGATTATCTCTCTATGTTTCGGCAAAAGACTGTCAAAAAATATCGCCGCGTCATAATGTTTTATGATGCCGCCGACTATAACTGGATGCTCGCGGACTATTACCCCGTCCACATCAAGTTCCCGGGACGGCTTGTCCGGCTTTTCGCAATCCGGCACCATGAGTTTAACCCTAACGCGGGACATAAGCGGTATCTCGCGATCTATTTTACAATATATTCCGGACGCGCTTATATCAAGCGTATGCGTTACTGTATCGAAATCATCAGACTTAAGCTTTAACGACAACCCCTCATCCCTGACACGTGGAAACATCCTGCGCTCTGTAGCAACCATACTTAAATATCTCCCGGTTATTTGTAATATATCAGTGTCATTCTACCATTTTTGGTAATGGAGTTTCAAGCTCAAATAAATGTGCAGTACAGATTCAGAGCGAGGACACTTTTATACCGTGAGTTAATAGTGCGCACGTCAAAAGACCGTTACCTCTTATAACCCTGCCATTGAAAGTGCCGTCGAAAATACGTCCTTTACCGCAACATGGACTGTTCTTCTTTAGAACGGCATGCCTTACCCCGTATCTGAGGGCCAGGCATAAAGAATAGGCAGTGCCATTTATGCACTGCCGCGTTACATCCCTACCCGAGACATTCACTATCCTGGCTTTATTCCGGAACACGCTTATCCCATCGCCGCCGGAGATCTCGATACGGGGCCTTGGAACCGCAAGGCCGCCCACGAGCTCCGGGCATACGGGGATACAGTCACCCCTCCGGAAATGTTTGCGGATCGCGGGAACAAGATTATTGCCCGCGTTGTATTTGCAGTTAAAACCCACAAGGCATGCGCTAACCAAAAATTTTCGCGACATTTTACACGCAAAACGGCTCTTTATCGTCCTAAGCTACCGGCGGTGTAGCGGCCGGCTTGTCCTTCTCGGAGGCCGTCTGCCAACATCTCTTCGAGCAATAAAATTTACCATTCCGGTAGTACCAGCGCTTATTTTTTATGGACTTATTGCATGCCGCACAATTCGCCGGTTTCTCAGCTTTTACCACAGGCTTCGCTTCAGCCTTCGCGGGCTCTGCACCCTTCACGGGTTCCGCGGCCTTAGCGATTGGCGCAACAGCTGGAGCATCTGCCGTCTGCGGCGGTTGCACGACTTCTTTTGGTTTCTGCATATCTTCTTTTTTTTCGTCTGCCATATATCCTCTTCGTGTTATTTCTTGTCAAGCAGTTTAAGCCACTGCGTATATATATATTCCAGCAATCTTCCTTTATCCTGACCGTCGATCTTCTTAAACCTTAAACCTGTCTCATAAGAACTTTCACCTATCGGCCCTTTTTGCCAGGCCACTTCGCATGAGGCGAAGATAGGAACGTTATCGCCGGGAACATCCATCGTCAAATTAAGCTCCGCGCCTTCCTTTAACCTTTTATCCGAGATGATAAGCGCGCCTTCTTTCGACAGGTTCTTCACCCTGCATGAGGCCTTTGATCTATCGCTCATAATATCACAGAGCGCGTTGATCGCGGTATCAAATCGTAAAAACCGTCTTCTCTCCGTCACGTTTACCTCTGTTTTTTGTGCTGTGAAAAAAATAAGGGGACAAAAATTAGATTTTCATCCCCTTATTTCCGCTATCCTTACGGACAACTATTTGCCTTTAGCAAACACGTATTCTGGCTCTAACACCGGTGTATAGCCTTCCGGTATCGGGAATGGGAAAGTCACTGTCTCATAAACGCCAGCGCCTGTCCTCACGATGGTCATCCCAACGCCTTTTGCTAATCCGATAGTAATGCCAGAGAGAGGATTATCTTCAACACTGGTGTCGTATATGTTCTTAGGAAGCTCAATCCACCCTGTGACTATATTGGCAACTCCTCTGTAGAGCTTTTTGCCCATATCCTGAGCATAGCTCGCTGTTGCTATATTCACTAACATTAATACAGCAACACATATAATAATACCCTTTAGTAAGTTCTTCATTGTCTTAAGTCACCTCCCCTCATTTGTGAATTTGAAACAAGTATAACACAAAAAGTTTGATTTGTCAAGTCTAATACAAATGATTTACTTATTTTCTTGCTTTATCGAGTATCTGCTCCACGAGCTCGGACACCCGTTCTCTGTCTTCCGGTCGTATGTCTATGAATTCTATGCCGGTATCATAAAGCGCGGCATTACTTTTCGATGAGGACTTCTTAACAACCCACACTACAGTACCGCCGCTTTTTATCGGAGGCCTGCTCTGGTCTATATAGAGCTCGATATCGACACCCTGGAACAAGCCTAAGTCTTCTTTAAGTAATACGCATATACCGCCCGCCCCGATATTCTCGGTTTGAGTCGACAAAGTCTTCGCTGTCAGCCTCTTCTTTATGCTAATAAGGCACTTATAATTCGCTCTGGGAAACTTTCGCCTATTTATTCCGTCCCACATAAGTACTCCTTATGATTTGTAATCGTTGGGATTTAGTATACCCGACATATGGCGGAAATGCAAGAAAAAGATTTGCAACCTTAACATTTAAAGTGTATAATTCTTTCATGTACAGAGAATTTTTCGGCCTTAAGGAACGCCCTTTCAATGTAACCAGCGACCCGAACTTCCTATTCTTCAGCCGCGTGCACAAAGAAGCATTCTCGCATATTTTATACGGCATAAAAGAGCGCAAAGGATTTCTCGAGATAACCGGCGAAGTGGGTGCCGGTAAAACAACACTCTGCAGGGCGGTATTAAACCAGTTTGACGCAAATACCAAGAGCGCTTTCATCTTCAACTCCAACCTTCCGGAGCTCCAGCTTTTGCAATGCATTCTCGAGGATTTCGGAATGATCGTCGTTCAGAAGAACAAAGTTTCAATGTTGCGGCAGTTGAACAATTTCCTGCTCGAAGAACTTGCTAAAAAAAATAACGTCATACTCGTGATCGATGAGGCGCAGAATCTTAAGCTCTCCGCGCTGGAAGAAATACGAATGCTGTCCAACCTGGAAACAAACACGGAGAAACTTTTTCAGATAATGCTCGTCGGGCAACCGGAACTCAAAGAAAAGATAAACTCGCCGCGTCTAAAACAATTAAAACAACGCATAGCGGTAAGGTTCCATATATCCGCGCTCCAGAAAGATGAAGTCGAAAAGTATATATACCATAGGCTGACGGTCGCCGGATCGAAGGGCGATATACGCTTTACGGACGAGGCTATGGATTTCATATATAGATTTACAGGCGGCATACCGCGTATAATAAATATGCTGTGCGACAAATCGCTACTCGCCGCATATGTTTCGGAGACACGAGAGATAACATTGCCTGTAGTGGAAAAGAGCGCACAGGAACTGGAGGGTACGGTAAGATGAGCATTATACAGGAGGCACTCAAGAAAGCTGAGGCAAAGGAGACGGTTCGATCCACCATTGTTTACAGCAACATATTTAAAGGTGTCAACACGCAACCCGGAAAAAGATCGGGAATGCTTCAAGCTGTTTGCGCGGTAGCCTTCTTCGCCCTTCTTTCGATATTCATAGTAAGGCAATTCGCGATGCTACAACCAAAAACTAAAACCATCCGTCCAAACGTTTCGGTTGTCAAGATAGCGCCTATGGTCCATTTGGCGGAGGCATCAAAAAAAGATATTCCCCTGGTAGCCGAAGCCTATCATGCCCCCATGGATATGCCAGTCGCCATGCAGGAATCAGTTAAATCGTTTACACCAACGACTTCGCTGTCCATCCCGGAAAAACCTGCGCCACTGGAAGCGAACTTCAATCTCTCAGGCATAATGCAGATTGGGAGCGGACTACGCGCCATCGTGAATAATAAAGTAGTTGTCGAAGGTGATGAGATTGAAAATGCGGTTGTTACTGCGATAACCAAAACTTACGTTGTATTAAAAAGCGGCGGACAGGAAATAAACCTTCGATTAAAATAATTTCTTCACTTCTTCCGGTATCCTTACCGGGCGGCCGGCTTCATTTGTAAAAACATGCACCGATTCTCCGGTAGCCGTCAGCTTGTCTCCTACATGCAGGCTGTATTCAAATTTCATGCTGGAACTTTTAATATCACTAACCCATGTCCGTATCTTTACCATATCATCATAACGCACGGGTGATTTATACTGGCAACTCGCGGACGCTACCATAAAATAGATACCCTTAGTCTCCATCTCGCGATAGACCAGACCCATCGAGCGGAAATATTCGGTCCGGGCGACTTCGAACCATGTAAAATAGTTGCCGTAGTAGACGACGCCCATATTATCGGTTTCCTGATACCTGACACGAATATCCGTTTCGAATGATCGCATTTTAAAGGGCCAACTCCAGCTTGTGTATATTGAATCCGCCGAGAGCGAGTGTTTCGGTCTCTTTAAAACCTTTCTTCACACAAAGACTCATAGCTTCGGCCATCCTGTCGGTACAGCGAAAGTATATTTTTTTGTAGCCTTTATCTTTACAAAAATCCACCGCCTTATTAAGAAGCATCGAACCGTAACCTTTTTTCCTGTGCTTTGAGTCCACGAAGAGCCGCCTGAGAAGCGCTTCGGACGGGCTGTCTTCCTTAATTCCAGCAGTACCTACGATATCACCGCCTTCTTCGATGACAAAAAACGTCTCTCTCTTGCCGCCATACGTTTCTCTTATCTTATAAAGATCGCTATCGGAATACGCCGACTTATCGAACGGATACTCCTTGGAGAGAATATTCAAAATGAGATTTCTGACGCCTTCGGCATCCGTTTCGCGAAAATTCCTTAGAGCATTATTCATGATGGCTCCTTATTTAAGATGCGCCAGTATGGCGTCTTTTACTATACGTTCCGGTACATCTTCTACTATTCTTACTTTACCGATCGCGGCCGGTAATATAAAACGGTTGATGCCGTGTATAAACTTTTTGTCATGCGACAACGCCTCGCGAATCTTTGTGAGTTTAATACTTTTCACGTCAAGCGGCAAACCGCACTTAGCAATAAGCGAAAGAATGCGTCGAGCATCCGACGGCTTTATAAGTTTGAGATTAAGAGATACCACAACCGCCGCGGCCATGCCTATGGCAACGGATTCGCCGTGGTCGTATAGCCCCGAATAAGCGGAAGCGGCCTCTACGGCATGTCCTATCGTGTGACCATAATTAAGCGTTGCTCTCACGCCTTTATTATCAAACTCGTCCTTTTCCACGACACCGGCCTTAATGGCGCTTGAACGCGCAATCACAGATTCCAGCGCTTTCACATTCCCGTTCAATATGTTGGAATAATTTTTCTCGAGGTAGCCGAAGAGTTTACTGTCTTTGATAACGCCGTATTTTATTATCTCCGCCATCGCGCTTATCATGCGGCGTTTTGGCAGAGACGTTAAAACAGATACGTCAGAGATGACTATCTTGGGCTGGTAAAAAGCACCCACGAGGTTCTTGGCCGCCGGCAGGTCTATGGCGGTCTTCCCCCCTATGGAAGAATCGACCTGGGCGAGAAGTGTGGTCGGTATCTGGATATACGGAATACCGCGCTTGTAGATCGAAGCGACGAATCCCGTAAGGTCACCTACCACGCCACCGCCCATTGCTATCAGGAATATATTTTTATATTTATCGTGGGCGGCAATCCTGCTCAATACAGATGCCGCAACGGCGATCGACTTCGCCTTTTCCGAATCCGGGACCGTTATAAAAGCGGGTTTAAAGCCGCTTCTCTTAAGCCCAGACGATAGCGCCCCGCCGTAAAGTTTGAGGAGACGGTTGTTCGTAATGACGACGGCATCTTTACCAAGGTCGAGCTTTTTTAAAAATTGCCCTGTTTTCCCTAAAAGGCCATGCCCTATCACAATATCGTAGGGCCTGCCCTTAAGCCGTACGCGTACCTTCTTCAATTATTTCGCTTCCTTCTTGCCCGCCGCCGGTGCCGCTTTCGCCGCGCCCTTGGCCGCCGGTGCCGCAGTAGCCGCCTTTACCGGTGCCGCCGGTGCCGCTTCTGTGCCTTCGGCCGCCGCCGCCTTCTCTTTCTTTACCTTGAATTTGACAATTTTAACCTTAGCGAGCCCGAACACAGAATCCTTGTCGGACCACTTCTCTTTATCTTTCAGGATTTTCATCTTCTCATACCGTTTAAGCACTGATCTGTGTTGCTTACCCTTGTCCGATGAACGGAGACTCGGATGTTGAGACATTTCGTTACCTCCTTGTTAACCGCGTGATTTTAAATAAGCGTCTTTATACAATCGCCTGATATTCGTCAGGTCCTTCTGGCTCTGCGCAGTTGTTTTATCTGCGTATGCGCCGACGCACACTTGAAAATAAGCCCCACTCCGGACTATATACACATTATACCCCTGCCCCTTCAATTTCTCCGCTTCCCGAAGGGCAGTATCTTTACGGGCGAGCGTAACAGCCACTATCGTGTATGGCGTCGTCTTTACGGGGGCAGGTATCCTGGCCGCGGGCTGAGCCTTAACCGCTTGCAATATTCGCGCGGCCGGCAATGCTTTGACCGCGGGAACAGGCGCGAGTTTCGCGGGCATCGTTGCCGACGGGACAGTGGGCGCACTCTTTGCGGGTACCATGATCGCGCCAACCGCCTGTTGCACAGCCTCGACCGGCAACTGTTTCCCCTTTTCAACTCCCATGGCATAAACTACAACCATGGCCATGATAATACCGATGGCGATAAACACCGCCCTATCCAATGTTAATGTAAGGATAACGTTTCTTTCGAAATCGGCCTTTGGGAATAAATTGGACAATCTCGGGAAAAAACGTTTTGGCTTTTCGAACTCAAATAACTCTTTTTGGTATTTTTCTTCGTCCATATTTGCGTTTCCGCATTATATCATATAGATACGGGAAAATCAATCCCGAGCTAAAGGCGACTTACTACGTTCCAGAAACGGCTTTTATGCTTAGGCGGAATGATTTGCTCGAGACCTGGATAGACGGCTTTGCGGGATCGCCCGAAAGGTGTACGGAAAGCCGGCTCCAGCCCGATCCGGCATTGGTCAGCAAGGTACCGGCGATCTCGGGTGGCACCTTATTTGTCAATGTCTCGGCAAAGTAGATGGCAATGTCGGAATCTATCGTGCCCGTGGGTGACAAAACCCCGTTTAGCGAAAGCTTTATGTCACTACCGACAGCTTCCAGGCCGGTAACTTTTACGCCGCCTTTTGCGGTTTCTATCCGCCCGTGTATATTTTTGTACGTGTATTTGTTTTCGAAAGGAGCCGACACTAAAGCGGTAAGTGTATCATATCCGCCGGGAGCGCTCTCCTTTTTTCGGGTAAAAGTTACGCCGGTAAGATCAAACCCGATCGCGACTTCGCCGTTTACGAATCGAGGTTTTATCGCCGCTACGCCTGAATGAAATCCGAGCCCGGTTTTACGCGACTGTACGGACAGGCCATTAAAGGTAAAACCGCTCAGGGATCTTTGGGAACAGTTTTCATACGATATGTCCAGATCGTATGAACGCTCAAGCACGCGCATAACTATAACATCTGCATAATAAAAAAGCACGGCGGATGCGATAGCCAATACAGCGAAGATAATAATTATCGGCTTAAGAATGTTCACGCGTCATTCCCAGCATATAGAGTCGAAATCGCAATGACCACATGTATAATCATCTCTTGACGGTAATTTCCGAAAATCGAGCGCTTTTATCCTGCCCCAGACGACTTTTATCAGCGCTTCGACGCTCGAGACCATCTCGTCGGATATCTCCACACGCTTTGTGGCATACTGCCCTTTCTTATACCCTGCCTGGCGCATATCCATGGAAACAGGCTCTAAGAACACCAGCTCACCCGAACGCACGCGCCTGCCTCGCGACTCTTTTTTATCTTTCTCGAAAAGAAGCCGGTAACATACGAGCTGGCGAAGGTAGCCATCGCAGTCCGGGCTTGATAAATCGCGAACCTTATCGATATCTCTTAAGTGTTTATCAGGCTTACCCGTCTTGTAATCAACTAATTTTATCACGCCTTTTTTCTCATCCTCAAACTCTACCTTGTCGTATTTTCCGGTAAATATTATATTTTCCCCTATCGTAACTATAAGTTTTCGCTCAAGGCTTACCGGCATGACGGGGTCTTTCGCGGCCAGAT
The DNA here is from genome assembly GCA_028699255.1 of Candidatus Omnitrophota bacterium. Taxonomy (NCBI): domain Bacteria; kingdom Pseudomonadati; phylum Candidatus Omnitrophota; species Candidatus Omnitrophota bacterium. Next base: position 176,439 of record JAQVUX010000001.1, read on the forward strand.
CGAACCACCCTTTAAAGGTATCGGCTTTTTTAAGACAATCGCGCACGGTGATATCATCGACGCCCTGGAATTTAAGTTCATGCCTGAATGAATCTAAGAAGAATTTGAATGTCGGGAACTTCTTCGCATCCATGAATTTTTTATACGTATCCTCGAGCGCCTTGTGTGTGCAATTACCGAAGACAAGACTTTTCTTTTTCGGTCCGGGTAATTTAAGAAGATCATTATATAAGAATTTCCTGCCGCAGGTTATGTAAGTGTTAAGCCGCGTAGGATTAAGACTCAAGACACCGACAATGTCTTTAAGAACCTCTTCGGTGCCGACAAAAGGATCGGTGAGATCCGTCGCTTCCAGCGATTTACCCATCACCTTTTCTTCGTCGGTACCTGCGGCCGGCTCCTTAACTATATCGATCCTGTCAAGGTACTGGCTCGATATCGAATCCTCGGTAGGGCTCGCCGTAAAAATAAGATTGGACTTCGCTCTCGTCATAGCAACATAGAAAAGCCGCGTCTCGTCCTGGAGGGCGAGGTTTCTGGCTTCGTCCTTATCGCGGATGGAAAGCCTGCCCTTAAAGAGATCCGACGGCAATTTTATCTTATCGGGTATCGGACGCGCCGGCCAGTTCTTATTATTCAGGCAGAAAGGTATTATAACTGTATGAAACTCCATACCCTTGGCGCCATGGGCTGTATAGATTCTGACGCCGGACTGTGAGAGCGTAACAAGCTCGCCCTGTATCGGAAGGCCGTGATCCTTCCTCGTCTTTATCTCCGCCATAAGATCTTCCAGCTTCATACCCGGATTCGCTATATCCGACGCTTTTATCATATTTACAAATGACGACAGTCCGCGCAACTGCCTTATGCGTAATATCGCATTGGTGGAATATTCCCTTAAGATATAACCGAACACTCCGGCCTCTTTTATAAAATCGATGAGAAGCGCGTGCGCCGATCGCGTGGCGGAATCCCGCAAAAGATGGGCAATCGCCTCTGCCGCTTTCCGGAACCGCGCGGGGTCTTTGAATTTAACCGTGGATTTGCCCGATTCGCAATAATCCAGGAACTCGGTCAATATCGTCGTCGGGTCGAGGGCCCGGTCGGCCGATCTGGCATTCACGAAATTAAGGAACCGGAGTATATCCGACTGCGGTATCTCGAAATAGTCCGCCGAGAGTATCTTGTAAAGGGCGAGATCCTTCTGGCGGTGGGCAGACGCGTCGGAGCGCGCGAGTTCCAGCAAGTCGAGCATCTGCCGGACGCGCTTCTCACCGCTTATGTCTTCTTTGCCGTCGGTCGCGTAGGGTATACCGGCCTGCAAAAAAGCGTCGATTATTTTCAGTATATCGGCACGCTTCCTGACAAGAACGGCGATATTATTATAAGGGTTGGAGCGCTCCTCTTTTGTGAGCGTCTTATCTTTTTCAATAACTTCTTTAAGCTCTTTGACTTTGTCTATAATAAATAGGAGCTCCTCCTCCACGGCCGTAAACTCTTTAAACAGTATCTCTTTCCCGGGATAATTTTTCTTCGCGGCCAATTCTTTCGGACCCATCCTGTCGGCAGGAGGTATAAGCCCTATGACCTTTGCGGAAATATCTATCAATTCTTTCGCCGAGCGGTAATTATCCTTCAGGGAAAGCGTCTTTACGCCCGGGAAACGTGCTGTGAATAATTTAAAATTGCCGATATTGGCGCCCTGGAATCTGTAAATAGATTGATCGTCGTCTCCGACGCAGAGTATGTTGGGGTTTTTATAATCGAGGAGGTGGAATAGAAGCTCCATCTGTGAGCCGTTCGTGTCCTGATACTCGTCCACCATCACATATTTATACTGTTCCTGATACATCTTTTTTATGGCAGGTTCTTCTTTGAGAACTTCTGTCGCGAAGAGTATCATGTCATCGAAATCATACCTTCCGCGTTCGTCGAAGACGCCTTTTTCCTCCCCCTCTTTCAGCTCCTCATATCTGCCATAGGCTATAGCGAACGCCTTCAGCCGTTTTATATACTTATCCTCGAAGTCCCTGTAGAGGGAGTCCTTACCTTCAAGATATTTCCGGAGATCACCCGGGAGGATACCGTCGCGTTTCAGATCGCTTATTCTTTGCAGGATCTCTTTTAGATAAGTATACGGGGCGCGGAACGGCCGTATTTCATCTAAACCGTCGGTATTGTCCAGAATATATTCCATCGCTCTCATGCGCTCAACCTCGTCGAGTTGGACTTTATCGCCGATATATTCCGCGGCCTCTTCGGATTCGCTGATGAGTTTATTGGCAAAACTATGGAACGTCCCCACTTCTATGTCGTATCCGGCAAGCCCTATGACAGCGGCGAGCCGTTCCTTCATAGCCTTGGCGGCGGCATTGGTGTAAGTCACTATCAGGATATTCTCAGGCGAGGTTTTGCCTTGTTCGATTATCGCGGCCGCCCTTACGGAGAGAAGTTGTGTCTTGCCCGTTCCGGGGCCGGCGAGTATAAGGAGGGGCCCTTCAGTATTGTCAACCGCCTGCTTCTGGCGGTCGTTCAGTTCGTTATATAATTTTGAATACGCTTTCATCGGGGGACTTTAACCAATTACGCAGGTTTTCGCTTCTTAAGGACTTTGGCTATTTTTGATATGATCTTTTCGTCGCTGGTATAACTGTAGCCTGTCGTGGAAGTCGCACGATGCGCGACAAGTATATGCGCATTGACCAGGTCTTCAAGCGCGGACTTGGTTACAGCTCTATCCTCCCCTATCCAGGTCGCGACTCCGCGCGGCGTATCGATAGATGCCTGATTTTCGTGAAAAAAACTTATCACCTTCACGTGAATATCGGACTGCAATAATCTATCGATGTCCATAGAGCTCCTTTTCGAGGGCCTGTTTAACATCCTTTCGGTTCATGACTACCAGGAAGGAGTTAACCACTTTGGGATCGAACTGGGTACCTGAATGTTTCTTAATCTCTTCAATAGCATCGGCTACTTTTTTAATCGTTCGGTAGGGCCGTTTTGTAATCATTGCTTCGAACGCGCTTACTACCGCCATTATACGGGCACCTATAGGTATTTGTTCACGTTTGAGCCCTTTAGGATAACCTGAGCCATCATAATTCTCATGATGATACATTATGATGGGGGTCACGTTCTTCATCGCCTTCATGTGTTTTATCAATTCGACTCCGGCCATCGGATGCCCCTTGACTATCTCGAACTCCTTGCCCGTGAGCTTCGTCGGCTTCGTAAGGACTTCGTACGGGACAACTATCTCACCGGCATCGTGCAGTATCGCGGCGTATTCCAGCGACTTCATGCTCTCGGCGTCAAGGCGCATCTCCTGGCCCATAGCGAGCGCCACCTTAAGAAATGCCGCCCTTGGCACATAAGTTCCGGGCGCGCGGGTATCGAGAACTTTTGCGAGCGATTTTATACTGCCTATCGTAAGCCGCTCCTGTTCTTTATAGAGCTGGGCGTTCTTTATCGCGATAACGGCCTGCTCGGCCATGGTCGCCATTATCTCCTGGTCGAATGATGTAAACGGCTTTTTGTCGATCTTATCATATACCGTTATAACACCTATCGTATCTTCATCGATTAAAGGCGTGGACAGATAATCGCGACCACGGAAAGGCCTGCCATATTTAAATGCTTTCCCCGGAGCGTGCCGGCCTATTTTAACTTTCTTAAGGGTAACTGTTTTTTTACGGAGATCAACGGTCGCTTTAGGCAACAATATCTTACGCTTTGAATCTACCAACTTTATAGAACACCTGTTGGCGCGCATTATCTGCAAGGATAGGCGCGCAATACGCGGAAGCAGTTCGTTTAAATCGAGCGTGGAGCTTATAAGCCTGTGCACCGTATGGACGGTGGAGAGCGCTATCGCGCGGGGCCGGATCGTTTCGTAAAGATTGGAGAGTTCGAGCTCCTTCTGAACTTCGCGCACTATCGTGTCAGTAAACGCCGCGAATACGTTGAGTATCTGAGGAGAAACCTCTTTATGCCTGTAACACGTCCCTATGTAGCCATACACTTTGTCGCCATGAGTTACCGGATGCACGAACCCGTGCAGGCCATGGATACAGTCAAACCGGGTAAGAGTCTTAGTTTCGCGGGACTTGTATATAGCTACGGATATTGATTTGATGCAAGACTTGGGGTTTTTCGACAAAACGTCTTTGTGTTGCGAACAGCCGCAGACGAGCTGTTTCTTAATATCGGCGGGCCGGGGCGAAGCTTTCTCGATTATCCACCATGCGGCCGGGCGTATGATACAGCCGATACACTCTTCTTCCTTCTTCAGGTCCACGCTCTTTCGAAGCCGCGCAAAGAGTTCCTTATGGTACGCGTTAATATTCTTCTTCTCGTCCGTCATAAGTGTATTCGATTATAAATCCGTTACCTGCGTTATGTCAACCCCATTCACACTCTCTCGTAGGGTTCGAAGAGTTTCTTATACTCATCGAGAGCATAGCGATCGGTCATGCCGGCGATGTAGTCGCATATTACGCGGTACTCGTCCTCACTCTTAAGACGGCCCTGGGCCGTTGGCGGAAGTTGCTCGGTTTTGTCGAGGTAGACGTTAAATAGGCTTGAAATAAAACGCGAAGCCTTATTGGACATCCTTACGACCCTGTAATGATGATAAAGGTTATGAGTGAGGAAATCCCTCATCGGCAAGCGCATAGCCTGCATCATTTTTGAGGCGGTAACGATCCGTTCCGGAATTTTAATCGCATCGCCGGTTTTACGTATCTTAAAACGTTTTATATTGGCTTCCGTCTGGCTGACGACATCCGTAACCTGATCATTGATGAGCGAGCTTATTATCTGATATTTACGCACCTCGCCTTTGACGCGTGGATGCAGATGCTTGAAGCGCCCGGCATTCCCGCTCCACAGTTTCATACCGGTAAGATCCTCTTCCTTAATAAGGCCGCTCGTTATCCCATCGTCCAGATCGTGGTTGTCATAGGCGATCTCATCTGCGATATCGACAGCCTGTATCTCGAGGATCGGTGAACCGGTCGATTTAAACGTAACGGCGGGTCTTGGGCGGTCGAAAGGCGTAGAGTGCTTTATTATGCCTTCCCGGACTTCGTAACTTAAGTTCAGGCCGGGAAAATCAGGGTATCTATCCTCCAGGAGATCGACTACACGCAAGCCCTGCGTATTATGATCGAATCCGCCGTGGTCACGCATTATTTCGGAAAGCGCGTCCTCGCCCGAATGACCGAACGGTGTATGCCCGAGGTCATGAGCCAGGCTGATCGTCTCCACAAGGTCTTCATTCAATCCGAGGGCGCGCGCGATCGACCTCGCGATCTGAGCGACTTCAAGTGTGTGCGTAAGGCGCGTACGGTAATAATCGCCTTCGTGATTGACGAAGACTTGAGTCTTGTATTCAAGTCTCCTGAAAGCAGTCGAGTAAATTATCCTGTCCCTGTCGCGCTGATAGCAAGAACGGTATTCGTGTTCCGTTTCCTTGTAAACTCTACCCTTGGTCATTCCGCATTTCTGTGCGTATGGAGCTAAGGCGTTTTCCCTCTTCTCCAGATCTTGTCGTTTCAGCATTATCTATCCTTTAAGCAATTTATGCATCACATCGAGCGATTCAGAAATAACCTTTGTATTTGCCGTTACCGGCATGAAATTTGTGTCGCCCGTCCATCTCGGAACTATGTGTATATGCACATGCCCGGCGAATCCCGCGCCGCCTATCTTACCGATATTCACCCCGATATTATACCCATGAGGCTTCAGCTTTTTATCGATGTCCGTCTTCGTACGATTTACCAGATTTATCAGATCCATCAGCTCCGATTCATTAAGTAGTTCAAGACTTTTAACATGTCGGTATGGCGCGACCATCACATGTCCGTTATTATATGGGAATAGGTTCAGCATAGAGAATGCGTGCTTCGTTTTCTTGAGGATATAGCCAGACCTGGGCCGCGCGCCTTTGTTGCCGCAGAATATACACTGCTTCTTCTTGCGAAGATAAATATATTTACTGCGCCACGGCGCCCATAGTTTATCCATATCAATCCTTCTTCTCGGAGGCAAGACGAGCTTTCGCATCTTCAAAGAACGGCATAGCGAATTCCGTCGCCCATGTCCGCTCCTCGAACGACCTGCCCGACACCATCTTCTGGAATTTTTTGAAATCTTCATGATAACTTCCGTAAATATGAAAGCTGTCGCTTATATCAACATACCGCCCGACCCGGACATCGGCGCCGATACCTTTTGATATCTCTTCAGCCATGACCCGCTGAAGATCGGTAAGAGCAAATATATTCATAAAGCTCGCCTTGAACGCGTCCCGCGAGCGCCAGTGCGTATTCATGTCAAGCGCGTAACTATTTCCGTCTATCTTAACGAGCCGGCTCCATATCCTCTGCAAACACGGAGGATCGTCGGTTACAGGATCAGTCTTCGGATTCCATGTTATACCCTGCGCGCGCCGCGAATAAGGCGTTTGGATCAGTTTCTTTATCATGTAATCGATCTGGTCGACCGAAATACCCTCTATCGGATATCCTGTAAGCCTCTGGTGATAAGTGTAAGTCCATTTTCCCTCCTCAGGCTTTATCCAATGATCGTGTATGCCAAAAACGACCTCCTGCCGGTACACTTCGAGATCCTCGAGCCCGCCTGGGAATGCCCGATGTATCCTCGGCTCCTTCATCGGCTCGTTAACAACCATTATCATCGTGCAATCCTTACTCATCGGATCGCCGGTCTTGTCGTATTCCGTCTTTATGTCAAGCCCGTCTTTCCACGTCGCCATGACGGCCTTTTCCCAGGCCTCCGGCAGTGTCTCGCCTTCAACTTTTATGACCGGTATATCGTGTTTCATTAAATTATATCCTCACTATTTTTGCTTCCATCTTCTTTTCTGTAATTTCCAGGATGGCATACGTATTCTCGCGCGCGAATACTTTATCTGTCGGACTGCCCGGATTCAGAAAAAGCACCCCGTCCTTTGTAATATTAGTCGGCGCATGCGAATGACCGAATATTATCGCATCTACGCCTTTAAACTCGCCCTTAACCGTTTCGATCATATTCGCCGGGGCGCCATACCCATGTATTAGCCCTATGCTAAAACCCTCTACCTCAAAAACTTCCTTCTCCTGCAATACATGGCGAAGCTCGGCCGAATCCATATTACCGCATACGGCTTTAAGCTTCCTTAGGGCGGATAATTTGTCAAAAAGATCTTTTTCGACAAAATCGCCGGCATGCACTATCATGTCGACATTTTCGATCTCTTTATAAATAGCTTCCGGCAGATCCTGCGCCGAACGCGGCATGTGTGTATCGGAAATTACGAGTATCTTCATAAAACCACCATCCTTTTCATTCCATACGATGCAAAAAACCTGTTCAGCGTCGAAGCATCCCAAATGGATATCTTAAGTTCCTTCGCCAAAAGCTTAGCGTTTTCGTCTATACCGGCGAGCGCTATGAGCACTCTATTGGCTACTTTGTACCCGGAAGTCTTAACACTCTTCAGATAGCTCACAACGTCATTCTCGTTAACAGCGTGTTCATAAACTTCAACCATCCAATAATTTCCGCGGAAAGATGCGGCTATCATACCGTTCCCGTCGGGTAACGGCTTTACCTCGACCTTGGTAAAGTGCGGCAGGCGCATATTCCGCGACTCGATGGAAATAAGTTCATCGCCAAACAAATTGAAAAGTTCCGCGATCCTTGCGGTGGCGCTCTTTTCACATTCCCGGTTATAACCGGATATATACGCCAGAATATCGCTTAAAAAAAGTTTTGCCTTGTCGAAAGTCCCGTCTATAAGCAGGTCCCGCCTCCGCTGATATACGGATTTCAGCCAGAAGGCCAGCAGGACGTCTTCTATCTCGTAAAAGATTCCGTTCTTTACCAGTATGCCGAGTTCCACCAGGCGTGATAACGCCTTAGACACATCTCCGTGCTTCGACTTCAGCCCGCGCGCTATCTCAGACTGTGTATTACCGCCCTCCGCTATGGATATGAGTACAGCCAGATAATTTTCCCTGGATTTCGTATCGAAAATGCTTAAGGTGAAATTCATAAGGTATTGGTGGATAACGCCGTTCGCGTTATAAACCGTATCCAGTATTGCCTTCGCTATTATCTCATCATCTATAAACGTCGATGGCTGTTCGAGGGCGATCTCTTTGGCGCGCTGTGCTATCCTGCCCAGATAGAAAGGATTTCCGCCGGTGAACATTATAAGAAACTTTTTTAAAAATACTGTCGTCTCTAAGGCCGCAAAACGCATATCTATAAAACGCTCGGATGTTTTGTTATCAAAGTTCGCGACCTTTACTATTTCGAAATTACCGAACAGAAGCGATAGCTTTTCGGAAATTATTTTTTTTATTGCCTCATTACGTGAGCTGGACACGATATACATCGTATCCTTCTGCACCATTATCACCTTGCCAAAACTTAAGAAAGGGTTCTTTATACCAAGGTGCTCGAGGTTGTCGAACTCGTCAAGGATCACGACGCAGGAGAATCCGGTCTCTTCTTTTAGCACCGAGGTCAACCCTAAGAGCCCTACATACGCCTCATCCAGATCGTTCCTGTCGATCGCCGCGTTGATCTGTTTGGTTATCTGGAATGTCTTGGGGAGGGATTTCTGGGCGAGCTCAAGGAGTAGCGGCATCTCGGCCTCGACAGCCTCCCCCTTCTTCTTAAGCGCGTTGTAAAGCACTGTCGCTATAAGCTTATTGGCGAACGCCCGGAACGGCTCCCTTACCACTTCAATATATACGGGTATAAACCCTTCGGTATTTACCGTATGGAGAAAATGCAGGATGATCGAGGATTTACCTGACAGGCTCTGCCCGGTGAGAGCTACGTTCTGCCGGTAGCCGTCTTTCAGCGCGGAAACGCGCTTATTCAAAAGCTCCAACACCTCCCGCCGTCCAAAAAACTTATCCCCTGTAACCGGTTCTGAAAACATAATAGCCTCTTTTTAATGCGGCAGGTAATAAAATGGATTTTGCGGCTCGCCATCCCTTCGTATCTCGAAGTGGAGCATCGCGCCTTTTGCCCTGCCCGTATTACCGACTTTTGCTATCACCATGTTTTGAGCTACCTGATCCCCTATCTTTACGAGGATATCTGAATTGTACGCATATACCGTCTGATAACCATCTCCGTGATCGAGTATAACCGTCTTGCCTAACCCTTTAAGGAATTGGTCGCAATACACGACCCTTCCCGATCTCGAGGCCCTGACGCCCGCGCCTTGAGGAGCTTTTATATCAACGCCTTTACTGGTAACGCTATCCACTGTCGCACCGAATGAAGTTGCCAATGCGCCGCGTAAGGGCCATATAAAAGATTGCCCCGGAACAGCGTAGTTGGACACCTCTACCGGAGATATAGTCTGCGAGCGAGGTATCAGAAGAACCTGACCGCTCTCGATCGTGCCGGTATACAATACGGAATTAACCCTGATAAGCGCCTGCAGATCCACGCCGTAATTTCGCGAAATACTCCAGAGTGTCTCGCCGCGGCGGACAGTATGATATAACGCGCCGGGTATCTGCGCCTTCTTCTCAATAATCTTTTCCTTCTTCGGCGCCGTCGCGCATCCGGCAACGGTAAGAGCCAGGAGAAGTATGAGGGCGAAACTTGCGACGGATTTTTTCGAAAGCTCGTGAGTATGCTTCGATTTTTCGGAGAAAAATCGAAGCGTCTCAAACCCCAGGACCTGGAAATCTTCGTAGAAAGATTTCCAGAGTGGAGCGAGCGAGGGGAATCGAACCCCCGTAGCCAGCTTGGGAAGCTGGTATTCTACCATTGAACTACGCTCGCGATTTGATGCCATCTCACTCTTTCAAATCGTCCCGCCAATATTTTAATTGGGCGGGACAATTTTTTTAAAATTTCGTTATCTCTTTAAAATGTTTGTACCGCAGATTGATCTCATCGGTAGATATCTCGAGCATCCTGTCGACCGAGAACCCCTCGACCACGAATGACGCGAGAATACTGCCGTATATTATACTCTTTCTTACACTCGCCTCATTCACTTTTCCGACCTTACTCAAATACCCTATCATGCCCCCGGCAAATGTATCTCCAGCGCCGGTCGGATCGTAAACTGTCTCCAAAAGATACGCGGGCGCTATAAAATGCGAATCTTTCGAAAAATATATAACCCCGTGTTCACCTTTCTTTATTATTACCGCTTTTGGACCGAAATCCACGATAAGGCGCGCCGCCCTCATAAGGTTCGGCTCGCCGGTAAATTGCCGCGCCTCGGAATCGTTCAAAAGCAATATGTCCACTTTATCGAGAAGCTTTTCGAATTCTTTCTTCTTATGCTCCAGCCAGTAGTTCATCGAATCGCACGCCACGAGCTTCGGATGGTCCATCTGTTTTAATACGTTGTATTGCAATTCGGGATCGATATTGGCCAGGAATACGAATTCGGATTTACGAAGCGCGCGCGGCACATCAGGCTTAAAGTCCTTGAATACATTTAAATGTGTGCTCACCGTGTGCGCGGTGTTAAGATCGTAGTCATACCAGCCCTTCCACCTGAATGTCTTGCCGCGCGCCACATGCAGGCCATCTGTACCAATGCCTTTATTTTTGAAAAGGTTTATGTATTTCTTCGGGAAATCTTCGCCCACGGTCGCCACGATGTTTACTTTATTAAAAAACGATGCCGCCATCGAAAAATACGTCGCCGATCCGCCGAGAGCTTCTTCGCGCTTGCCAAACGGCGTCTTCACCGAATCTATCGCTACCGAACCTACCACAAGTATGCTCATTTATGATTTACTCCCGCGCATTCACGTTTTAACGCTTTTTCCGAGATCTTTATCGAACAATATTCGCCGCACATCGTGCAGACGTCCTTTACGCCGGGTTTCGACGTGGCGCGATACGCCCGGGGACGAACTTTGTCGATGGCAAACGCAAACTGCTTTTCCCAATTCCGCTCTCTTCTTGCCTTCGATATCGCGTTATCCTGCGCGAAGGCGCCCTTCACGCCCTTGGCGATGTCTCCGGCATGAGCCGCTATCTTTGAAGCGATAACACCTTCTCTGACATCCTCAATCGACGGAAGTCTCAAATGTTCCGACGGCGTGACGTAACACAGGAAATCCGCGCCCTTACTCGAGGCTATCGCACCGCCTATCGCCGCGGTAATGTGGTCATAGCCCGGGGCTGTATCCGTTACAAGCGGACCCAGCACATAGAACGGCGCTCCGTTACAGATCGACTTCTCCAGCATTACATTGGCCTCGATCTGGTTTATCGGAACGTGCCCCGGCCCTTCTATCATGACTTGAACACCTTTCGCAAGCGCCCTCTTCTGCAGTTCTCCCAGCGTAATTAATTCCATGATCTGCGGAGAGTCGGTAGCGTCAGCAATAGCTCCGGGCCGCAAACCGTCGCCCAGCGAAAGCGTAACATCGTATCGCCTGGCTATATCGATAACCTCGTCGAAGCGTTCATAGAAGGGGTTCTCCCTGTCGTTTTCCAATATCCATTCCGCGAGAAACGCGCCGCCACGACTTACAATGTCGAGTACCCTCGGACTGTTTTTAAGCGTTTTTAACACGCTTGAAGTAACGCCTGCGTGTATTGTAAAGAAATCTACGCCTTCTTTTGCTTGAGCCTCCAGCACACCGAGCATGTAGTCGGCAGGAATATTTCTGATAGATCCATAATCTTTTAATCCTGATATAACCATCTGGTATATAGGCACCGTCCCGACCGGCACCGAACACGCGGCTAAAATTTTCTGACGTGTTTTGGTTATCATAGGACCGGTCGAAAGGTCCATGATAGCATCCGCGCCGGCCGCTATAGCGGCTTCCATTTTTTTAAGTTCGCAGGATATTCCGGAAGAGTCCTTTGAAGTGCCGATATTGGCATTGATCTTGGTCTTCAAGCCCTTGCCGATAGCGCAAGGCTTCAATATATCGCGAAGACGATTCTTCGGAAGGACTATCGTGCCGCCTTCAAGACCTTTTCGTATAATTTCCGGGCTGACGGATTCATCGCGGGCCGTTATCTTCATTTCCGGTGAGAGCTTGCCCGATCTCGCTATATCTATCTGTGTCATTCTACAACCGCTTCCTTTTTAATTGCTTCAAAACATTCTTTTCTATCGCGTAAACCTTAAATCTTAGGCCGCAAAACCGCGATGACGCGCCTGCATCTATAAGCTTAAAAAACTCTTCCAGCACCCGCAAGCTCTCCTTCACGCGCTCGATGTTCGCCGCGAATATATCAGCCGCCCCGGATCGCTTCATCTCCGTAGAGTGGCGCGAGCACCTCAGCACATCGCTATCCGAATCACGCGACGCCGCCAACGCGCCGGTCGTATCGACCGAGCATTTCATTATTTTACAGATGCTGTGCCTTACCGATTTCAGATCCTGTGTAAGCGGCCGGGAATTCAGGACAAAACGCGTTATCTCTTCGCAAACCCTCAAGCCCTCACGGGATCTGTTAAGATTGGCGTCGATTATGCGATATATTTCTTTCTTTATCATTTAGCCTTCATTCGCTCGACTATGGATGTCGTAGAATACCCCTTCACGAATGGTATCGTCGTCACCCTGCCGCCGTAGGAACTTACAAAATCAGCGCCTACTATTTCTTTAATCTTCCAGTCGCCACCCTTGACCAGGATATCGGGCTTTATCTTTTTTATAAGATTCCCCGGCGTATCGTCTCCAAAGATTACGATATAATCCACGAACGACAATGCGGATAAAATCAGCGCGCGGTCTTTTTCTTTATTGATAGGCCGGCCTTTACCTTTCAAGCGTCTCACGGAGCTGTCGCTATTCAATCCTATAACAAGAATATCGCCCAGATCCCGCGCCCTGGAAAGATAATCGACATGTCCGACATGGATAATATCAAAACAGCCGTTTGTAAAAACTATTTTTTTGTCACGACGTCTCAGTCGGGATACGATCCCGCCGATAGCGGACAGACTCTTCAGCTTACTCTTCATTTACAAAGCTCCGCTTCAACCAACTCACATATTATATGCCCTGCCAGAATATGCGACTCCTGGATCCTGGGCGTATCTTTTGAATTAACGGAAATGATGACGTCGCATATCTGTTTCATTGCGCCGCCGGTCGCGCCGGTAAAACCTATGGTCTTAAGCCCCATCTCTTTGGCCTTCTGGAGCGCCGCGACAACATTCTTTGAATCGCCGCTCGTCGAAAGCCCCACAGCGACATCGCCTTCCTTGCCGAGCGCCTCGATCTGGCGAACGAAAACCGCTTCGTAACCGTAATCGTTGGCCAGGGCCGTGAGCGTAGACGTGTTGGTCGTAAGCGCAATGGCCGCCAGGCCGCGACGCTCCTTCTTGAACCTGCCAACCAGCTCCGCGACTATGTGCTGGCTATCGGCCGCGCTCCCACCGTTACCAAAAACAAGCGCCTTGCCGCCCATCCTGAGCGAACTTATTATGAGCCTGGCCGTCTTTTCGATATTCTCAACCTGTTTTGAATGCAGGTCTTCCTGCGCCTCGATCGATTGCTCTATTCTCGCTTTTATTGTGCTTTTCATTTTTTATCCAAAGAATGTCGATGCCATATCGTAGAACTTCGTATCAACGGTCTTGAGAGTGCCAACCGCATCGTCCAACGGAACTTCGCGTATCTCTGTTCCCGCGAGGCTCGCCATATAACCGAACTTCTTCGCCAGCACCAGTTCCATCGCTTTCACGCCGAACCTCGTGCCGAGCACGCGATCGAACGCGGTAGGCGATCCGCCCCTCTGTATGTGCCCGAGAACCGTTACGCGCGTCTCGAATTTCGTCCTCTTCTCGACTTCCTCAGCCAGCATCTCGCCGATACCGCCAAGCCGAACATGGCCGAACGCGTCGAGACTCCTCTCTTTGGTCACAACCTGACCGGCCTTGAACTCCGCACCTTCCGCTACAACCACTATCGAGAACTGCTTACCACGGCTGTGGCGCTGTTTTAACAGCGCGCAAACCTCGTCGAGATCTATCGGACGCTCAGGGATCAATATGACATCCGCGCCTGCCGCGAGCCCGGAATGGATCGCTATCCATCCCGCGTGCCTGCCCATAACCTCAACGACCATTATCCTGTGATGACTTTCGGCGGTGGTATGAAGGCGGTCGATCGCTTCCATCGCCACGTTGACAGCCGTGTCGAAACCGAATGTATAGTCTGTAGCGTTCAGGTCGTTATCGATCGTCTTGGGAACCCCTACAACGTTTAAGCCCTTACCCTCTTTACAAAGTTTATTAGCAACCCCTAATGTGTCTTCGCCGCCTATCGCTATCAGCGCATCCAGCTTCAGTTTTTTATATGTCTCGGCGACCTTGGCAACATCGCCCGGATTTTTGTACGGATTCGTCCTGGATGTTCCTAATATCGTACCGCCTCTCGGCAATATCCCGGCGATGGCGTTCAAGTCCAGATCCATAGTATCGGCCTGAACCAGGCCTTTCCATCCGTTTTTAATACCGATAACTTTTACGTTATTCTGCAACGCTTTTCTGACAATACCTCTTATAACCGCGTTCAATCCCGGGCAATCGCCCCCACCCGTCAAAACCCCTATCCTTTCCATCTTCTCTACCCTTTCCTTTTTTAAATTAGTAATTTCCGTACTCGATACTGCCCCTGAACTGCGGAGGCTTCTCATCCTTACCCGGCCTCTTCGGCGGTTCTTCTTTATGCACTATCTTTACTATGTGCACCCTGATATTTATCGGCTCGTCAACACCCAGCATCTCCTGCACGCGCGTCTTCACGATATTCTGTATCTTCTCCGTCATCTCAGGAATATTCACGTCGGAATACAGGGTTATCCGGTTTATAATCAATATCCCTTTCTTGCTTGCTTTAACGCTGGGCCTGAGTTCTTTTACCTCCGGGAGCTGTTTTAACGACCTCTTTATGAAATCCTCGATGGCGCTTAAGGATATCGTCACCTGGCCGTCCGGATTTTCAAACGCTATCGTCTTTTCTCTCTGTATCTTGCCCAGAGTCAGTTGTACCACCAGAATGCTGATGAATATCAGTATTATACCCGTAAGTCCGAGTATCAGCCGCATATTGGCTGTCGCGTATAAAGCGATAACGCTGTCTACTATCGTATCCTGTGGAAGAAGATTCAGCGACATGGCGATGAACAGCCCTCCTAAAAATAGAAAAACTATTGTGTAGAAAAATAAGGTCAATCCGCTTACTATTTTCATGGTCTCCTCTCCTTCTCTATCGGGGTATGCGGCCGCACGCCTTCGACTACGATGTCAACTTCCGACGGGACGAGCCCCGCCATCTTTTCAACGGCTCTTTTAACGTTCTCCTGCACCTCGTCCGCCACCCTTGGTATGTCCACACCGTATTCCACAACGATAAATACCGTAAGGCTTATCTCGCCGTCCTTCATCGATATCCTTACGCCCCGCGAAGAGAATCTGTTCAGAAGCGAATCGATAAACGCTTTCGGCGTACCGCCGCCCATCCTGCAAACCCCCCTGACCTCCATCGCGGCAACTGAAGCAATGGCGGAGATCGCTTCATTGGATATTCTTACTACGCCCAGCTCGGTCGATCTGTCTCTGTGTGTCTCGTCATTTTTTGGCATACATACCTCTCTTACTCGCCTTTTTCAAAAAGCCGCTCGACAAAATCAGTCGAGAATTTACCGCGCAGAAACGCGGGATTACTCATAACTCTCCTGTGAAAAGGTATGGTAGTCTTTATCGGCTCAACAACAAACTCATCAAGCGCCCGCTTGCATATATTAATAGCGTCGGTCCTGTCCTTCCCGTGAACTATGAGCTTACCGACCATCGAATCGTAGAACGGCGGTATGTCGTATCCGCTATAGACGTGAGTATCAAGCCTGACGCCGCGTCCGCCGGGCAGATGTAATGTGGTTATCTTCCCGGGCGAAGGCATAAAATCGTTATCCGGATCCTCCGCGTTTATCCTGCACTCGATGGCGCTACCCGTAAACTTAATATCTTCCTGTTTGTATTTGATCTTCTCGCCCGCGGCGATCCTTATCTGTTCTTTGATAAGATCTATGCCGGTAACCGCTTCGGTTATGGGATGCTCAACCTGTATACGCGTATTCATCTCCATAAAATAGAACGAATGGTCTTCGTCGAGCAAAAACTCTACCGTGCCGGCATTCACGTATCCTATCGATTTCGCGCACTTCACGGCCGCTTCGCCCATCTTTTTCCGCAATTTGGCGTCCAGCACCGGCGAGGGGGTCTCCTCGATGAGTTTTTGATGACGTCTCTGTATTGTGCAATCCCTCTCGCCCAGATGCACTACATGACCCGAGGCGTCGCCTAAGATCTGCATCTCTATATGCCGGGGACGCTCTATATACTTTTCGATGTACACGTCCGGGTTGCCGAATGCGGCTTCCGCCTCGCGTTGAGCCGTAAGCAGAGCGCTCACGAGCCGAACATCGTTATGGCATATGCGCATCCCTTTGCCGCCGCCACCGGCCGCGGCCTTTACGATAACCGGGTACTTCATCTCCTTGGCTATTTTGAGAGCATCCTCTTTAGTTTTTACTATAGTCTTACTACCGGGTATTATAGGCACGCCGGCTTTTCTGGCTGAGTCTTTGGCGGCCATCTTGTCACCCATCTTTCGTATATTATCCGGGGTCGGCCCGATAAATTTGACCTTGCACGATTCGCATATTTCGGCAAAATGCGCATCCTCAGCGAGAAATCCGTATCCGGGATGTATGGCCTCGACGTCGGTTATCTCGGCGGCGGAAATGATGCTCGGTATATTCAGGTAACTCGAAGAGCTCGCGGCGGAGCCTATGCATATGGCCTCGTCGGCGTATTTCACATGGAGAGAGCTTATGTCGGGTTGTGAATATACCGCGACAGTACGTATACCCATCTCCTTACAGGCCCTGATAATACGTAACGCCACCTCACCCCTGTTAGCTATCAATATTTTTGTAAACATTCAAACTCCTATGGCTATTTTAAACTTTTCAAGCCGGCTCTATCACGAAAAGCACCTGCGCAAATTCAACCGGCTCGGCGTTATCAGCCTGTATCTCTACGATTTTACCCTTAACTTCGGATTTTATCTCATTCATAAGTTTCATCGCCTCGATGATACATATCACCTGGCCCGGGCCTATCACATCACCGACATTAACATACGCCGCGGCTTCCGGCGAAGGTGAACGATAGAACGTACCTACCATCGGCGCCTTTATCTCCACAATATTTCTCTTCTCCGCTTTTTCCGGCGGCGGCACCGTCGGTTTGCCACCCTGCGAGGGGTGATGGGGCATCACATATTCCACGGCTTTTTCGTAAGCGCCGCTGGAACCTTTCTTAAGCCGGATACGAACACCATCTTTCTCCACTTCGAGTTCGGTCAAACCGTTCTCGTTCATAAGGCTAATCATGTCTTTTATTTCTTTAATATACATCCTTTTTCCTCCGCGTTAATTCCAATTACTACCTGGACAAGACCTCACATCCTTTTTCCGTAACAAGGACCATATCCTCTATCCTTACCCCACCCAATCCCGGCATATAAATAGCCGGCTCGATCGTAAAAACCATACCCGGCCTGGCAGTCTCAGAGCTCAACGATGAAACCGACGGAGCTTCGTGTACTTCCATGCCTACTCCATGCCCGAGCGCATGGCCGAAATATTTACCGTAACCTTCTCCGGCGATGTCAGTCCTGGCCGCGGCGTCTATGTCTGCAAGCTTTGCCCCCGGCCGCACGGCTTTTATTGCAGATACCTGCGCAGTCTGTACCACATCCGCTATCTTCGCGATCCTGCTATTGAGCTTACCCGTCACGACCATGCGCGTAAGATCCGAGTTATAACCCGCGAGAGAGCACCCGAGATCGATCATCACGAGATCGTTACGCGATATCTTGCGGGGTGTCGGTAGCGCATGCGGCATTGAGGAATTCGCGCCCGCGGCCACTATGGGCGAAAAATTCGACTTAGCGCCCGCGCCCAGGTACATCATCTCGATCTTCCTGGCTATGAACTCTTCACTGACCCCGGGCTTCACAAGACGCCGGATACGCGCTAAAACACTCTTAGTAAGCCGTAGCGACTCTTTAATGAGCTGAATCTCCCGGCTGTCTTTTATGATCCGCAAGCCCTCGACTAAGCCGGTCGTCGGGACGAGAACACTCCCCGCAACAATCTTCTTTAAACGCACCACGACCGAGTAAGGCAGGTTCGTCGACTCAAAACCTATACGATTCAACTTGTGCTCGGAAGCGATCTCACGTATTACCTCATAAAGCGTCTTCCCGGCCAGTATAACCTCAAACCCTTTCACGGTTTTTTTCACATGCTCTACATACCGCGAATCGGTTATAAAAAAGCTCTTACCCCGCGTAACCAGTATGACGGCGTCATGCCCGTCAAAACCGCTCACATACGAAACATTCACATCCCTCGCAATCAAAAACGCGTCAAGCTGTACGTCGCAAAGCCTTTGTTTTAAAAGAGCGATTCGTTTTGCAAAAACCTTACTTATCATCGTCTATCAGTCCAATCGCCGCTGTAAGCCCCAGAAGGTAACTTGCCTTACCAAAACCGCATACCTGCCCCTTAGCAACGGGCGCTATGAGCGAGGTATGCCTAAACTCTTCACGTCCGTATATATTTGAAAGGTGCACCTCAACCGTAGGTATTTTGACAGCGGCCACAGCATCCCGTATCGCTACGCTGGTGTGAGTATACGCGGCGGGATTTATGAGTATGGCGTCGAATTTTCCCATAGCGTGTCCTATCGCATCGACTATATCGCCCTCGTGGTTGGACTGTATTATTTCGAGGGACACCTTCCTTGACGATGCCGCTTCCTTGAGCGCCTTATTTATCTCATCTATCGTAACGCTACCGTAAACATTGACCTCCCGGGCTCCTAAAAGATCGAGATTCGGCCCATGTATCACCAGTATCTTACGCATGCCTTTAACCTTTCGTTTAAGATATATCTTCCGCTTCCTCGATAAGCATCACGGGGATGCCATCCTTTACGGGATACGCCTTTTTACATTTCGCGCAAATTATCTTATCGCCCTTCAGTTCCACGCCGCTTTTGCAAGCCGGACAGGCAAGTATATCCATAAGCTCTTTATCTATCATGCCGCTTCAACCTCCTCGTCCTCTTTTTCGATCTTTTCGATATCTCCCCATTTCATCTTGAATTGGGGGCTGAAGGCATAGATAAGGCCGCCGGCAACGCTTACAACGAGAAGCATCATGAACCAAAGTATACCAACAGCAAACGCACTCTCTTTGCCGATGACCGGGCCTAAGAGCATTACCGTCGAGCCTTCCCTGACACCGAGGCCATTTATCGACGGCAACAGACTGATCGCGCAAATTATCGGCATCCGTAACAGTATGTCGAGCGGAGGTATTATCGCGCCTATGCTGGCCGCTATTACCCCTATGCTCACGAAAAACAACGCCTGACTTACCACGGATATGATAAGCGCTTTCCACAGCATACCCGAATGTTTTTTGTAAGAATGGATCGCGTTATAAATCCGTCTCAATTTATCTTCCATCGGCTTGATAAAAAATAACAAGACGGAAAATTTCTTCGCAAAATTTTTATTCATACTAAAAACTATGGCAAGGAGCGAGCAGAGAGTTATTGCGTATATCATGCACTTTACATTCACATCTATGAATTGATTCTTCACGAATAATAATGCCGCCGCGGCCATAAATATCATAGTTATCAGGCCAATGACTCTGTCAATAAATATAGAAGTGAAGGAACCGAGCTTTTCAGCGCTCTTTTTGGAAAGATAGTACGCTTTAGCAACATCCCCGCCTATCGAGGTGGGTAAGAAATTATTAAAGAAGTATCCTATGAAGGTTAATGAAAATGCCTCGGCGAATGTTACGGTTGTTCCCGATTGGGCATTGATTATAAGCACCATGCGAAAAGAAGCGAAACCCATAGCCAGCACAAATGCCGCAATAGCCAGTATCAGGAGGAGTGGCTGGGAACCTTTTATCGCGCTCCATATTTCGTCGTACTTACCCCTCATAATATATAATAATAGTACTATAAGGCCGACGCTTATGAATGTCCTCAACGCTATGGAAATAATGCGTTTTTTCATAGGAATAGTAATTTAACACAAGGCAGGTTATAAGTAAAGCGGAAATTACCTGGATTCTTCCAATGCCTCGAGCTGGTCGAGCTCGCCTTCTATGACATTCGCCTCAGGGATGCCCTTCTGGCGCCTTAAATCCTCTATCTTCCTGATTGGGCGGTCGAGCTTAGTACGCCTGGTGGAGGTGAGAGTATCATACTCATCCTGCACCGCTTTTATTTTGTCGCCCAGTTTGTCGAATGAAGTTATGAAGGCATCCCACTGCTTATTAAACGCGCCCAGGAGCGACAGTATCTGGGACGCCGTCTTCTCAAGATTGAAATTATCCACCGCCTGTCGTATGACAGCCAGGATCGCGTAAAGAGTAAGCGGCGAACATACAATGACCTTGGACCTTAACGCATCATCAAGAAGTGACCGGTCATTCTCGTTTATAAAGGCATAGGCTTGCTCATTTGGGATGAACACGATGACATAATCGAGCGTCTTCTCTTCCGGATTTATGTAATCCCGGCTTGTAACCTCTTTAATCCTCGTCCTGGCATCGCGTAGGAACTGATCCCGGAAACGCTGTCTTTCCGTATCATTCTCCACTTCGAGGTAGCGCAGATATCCATTCAGCGGAAATTTTACGTCCATATTAACTTTAAGCCCCTGCGGTAGCAGGAATGTATAATCAGGCCGCGTATTTACCGTACTCTGAGCCTTCTCTTTCAGGTAATTGATCCCCTCGATAAAGCCCGCCAGCCGCAATATGTCTTCGGCTATACGCCCGCCCCACTGCCCGCGTGAAGCGGTGCCGGTCAAGGCACTGCGCAACTGCGTAGTAACGTCTCTCAGCTCACCGGTTTGTTGGGCGGTAACTTTCAGCTGATTGGAGAGTTCACCAAACTTCATCTCTCTGTCTTTTTCGAAATCCGAAACGATCCGCTGTACATTCTGCAGTTCCTGCTTCATCGCATCGAGGGTCTGGTCTATAAACTTTTTCTTACCTTCAAGATCCTTCTCGCCCAGATTCATCTGCTTCGACAGGGTTTCGTTCGCTATCTTTAGAAACTCGGTAGTATTTTTCGATAACGCCTCCATGGAAAGCGCGCCGAAAGATTCCTTCAGATTGGCCATGACAGACTTAGCTTCCTCATCCTTAAGCCCTTTCGACCGGTTAAACCAGCCAAATAGCGCCAAGGCGACTATGCAAACGAATACACCTGCTATAAATCCCAACATTGCTACAACCTCATATCTTTCCTTAATTGCGGCATTGCGTTTTGCGCCGCCTCAATGCCCAGTTGCACAGACTCCCGCGATCTTTCGAAAGCCACCTGGTCAATATGTCCAAGGTTTACTTTTATGACAAAATCGGCATCGATCGCCTGGTATTTATTCAGCTCTTCACCCGTTATCTGGAACGCCTGCAATAATATCTGGAATACGTTCTTTATAGGCCCTTCTTTTACACAGAAACCCACATCGACAGCCAGCACATACTCGGCGCCCAGAGCCCTGGCTATTTTAGTAGGCACGCTATTCTTGATTCCGCCGTCGACTAAAAGCTTCCCGCCGATGCTTACCGGGTTGAATATACCGGGCCACGAGCAACTTGCGCGGATCGACTTTACCAGGTCTCCCGACTGATGAACGACCTCCTCGCCCGTTTCTATATTTGTCGTTACGGCCGCGAAAGGTATCTTGCAATCGGTAAAGGCTGAATTGTCAATAAGTCCGCGTATGGCTAACTCGAGCTTTCCACCCGCCAATAAACCCATCCTCGGTATCGTAGGATCCATCAGCTTATTCGCTGTAAACGAGTAAGCCATCTCCTCCATCTTGTGGATGGGTATTCCAAGCGCATATCCGGCACCGATGAGGGCGCCCATGCTGGTGCCAACTACCATGTCTACAGGTATCCTCTCGGCTTGCAGGACTTTCAGAACGCCTATGTGCGCTATACCGCGGGCCGACCCCCCGCCGAGCACCAATGCCACTTTTTTCTTATGTTTAAGAAAATCGAACATACCGCCCTCCTAAAAACAACGAAGCCGTCCTCTAAACTCTCTTAGAAGCGGCTTCATTGTAAAATCATGGCGCCTTCCTTAGAATGCCTTCCATCCCATTTTTCTCTTGCGGCGTTTCCGCTCACTGGGCTTCTCGTAGTGTTTTCTTGCTTTAAGCGTCTTAAGAATGCCTTCTATCTCTATCTTTTTTTTGAAACGTCTTAGCGCCTTTTCCAGCGGCTCATGTTCCCCAACGCTGACCTTCGGCATTATATCTCACCCCTTTACAATAACCGCGCAGGTTATCTCATATTAAAACCTGTTCGATCTACACGGCTGACTTTAGATTATTGCATAATAATAGCATTTAAATATGTAAACGTCAAGCGTCTTTAAGTTTACTCCAAAACTCGCCCGACTTCAGCGGCACCGCATAACGGCTTTTCGCATAATAATAAATATCTCCGTCGGAACTTACAACTCTGAGATTGCCCCTCTGCCTCTCCGGGACATCGTCGATAAATCTTTTGATATACGCGTCGGCGTCTTTTGCGGGAACTATTTTAAGTTGGGCGGTATTAGTGTATCGCATGTCTAAAAATTCATGAGCGCTGTCGAATACTATAATTACCGGATCTTTCCGCGTGCGCTGAAAATCGCGCAAATACGCTATCAGCGCCGCCGCCGAGCGGAGCGAATCGCCATCGATATCGTCTATGCAGGAACTCCTGTCCCTTATAAGGTTCCAACCGTCGATTATTATCGGCATCTATGTCTGCATAATGCTTTTTATGTCTTCCATCTGTTTGATTACAACACGGCATATTTCGGCGGTAGTCATTATCAACCACACTGTGATAATAAGCACTGCTATAGTCAGAAATATTTTGTGCAGTTTTTTTAACGCCGGGCTGAGCCACACAAGCGGCAGAGCAAAAGGCCCCGCCGCCAATAACGCGACTATTACCCATATCGGCCTGTAATACCATTTGACCGCGATCGTATCTTCAGCCATTCAGATACCGCCCTTTTATCTCGCGCTCTCTTTTTCTTTATCCAGCAAGTCATCCGTATGCCGCAAAAACTCCTGGATAGCCCCGCGATTGTTAGGGATAGAGCATCCCGCGACATCGAAGTGCCCGCCGCCGCCATAACGCTCGGCAACACTGGCCACATTTATATTATCCTTCGATCTTAAGCTCACTCTCAAAACATTATTACCGTTCTCGCGGAATAACACCGCTATGTCCACCTTCTTTATCGCCCGCATCTCATCGGGCACGGCATCGACATCATCATCCTGGCCTTTCACGCGGCTAAAATCCCTCTTCCTTATAATCGACCAGGCAATCCTGCCGGATCTTCGGAATTTGCTTCGGGCAAGACAGATACCAGAAAGTATAGTAGACTCTTTCGTTCTCGACCAGAATATCGCTTCGACTAATTCATAAAAATTCACGCCGGCGCGGATGAGTTCGGTGCAAACCTCGAATGTATAAGAACGCACGCTGGGAAGCCTAAAAGAGTTCGTCTCCACTATAATGGACGTCATCAGATTGTCCGCGATCTCCTGAGTGATGGGGACGCGTAACTTTTTTAAAAGTTCATACACCATCTCGCCGACAGCCGCGGCATCACAGTCGACAAATGTTACATCGCCGAAGGGCCGCCTAAAATCATGATGATCTATCTCGAGGATCTCCCTGGCGCCGATAAATGCATCGTAAGCGGGTCCAAGTACTTCTTTGTTACTGCAATCGACAGATATGGCAAGATCTACTGTAGATTTTTTCAATCTCCGTCGGATGCGTGACGCGCCGGGCAATTTCCTGTACCGCTTGGGAACACCGTCATAACTGATCATATAAACACGCTTGCCCAGCTTTTCCAGACCGAGGCCGAGGGACAGTAGCGAACCTATGGAGTCACCGTCGGGATTTATATGGCCTGAAATAACTATGTCTTTCGCGGCCATTATGCAGTTTTTTGCCCTGATAAGCCCGTCCATACTTATGAAACCTCACTCTCCAATTTAGCTATAAGCCCCGATATCTCTTTTAAAAGTCCGACACTCAGGAACTTTTGCGCTTCCATGCCGGTTTTTAACGCCTTCAAGGAAGATATGACCCTCTTCACGAATACTATCTTCCGGGCCTGGCGCGCGTCTTCGGGTGAAAGCTCTTCGCGTTCTCTTATAAGGGCGGTAAGATCTTTTTTAAGCTGCCCCGTATCTTTGCCTGTCTCAAGCACATCTTTTTTGAAACGCTGATAATCGTCTTTATCTATCGTATTTTTATTCTTAGCTAATCGCAGAAGATTAACCGCTTCATAACTCGGCACTGCGGCGGGCGAACTATCGTCGGAGTGATCTTTCTGCAGGTAAGCCGGCTCTTCTTTTTCGAGGAAGTAATAGGACTTAAGGAGCTTCATAGCCGTGGTCTTCTTAATACCTATCTCCTTCTGGGTATACGCATCGAATGTTATATAACCCCACTCTTTGTACGATTTATCTTTCCATACGGAATACAGGGCCTGCCCCAACGCAACCCAGGATGATTTAAAATCTTTTGCGGCCTGGAGAACGGTATATCGGACCGAATCTTTATCGATCCCGCCCATCTTCTCATCTAACCTTTCAAGTGTATTTGTCTTCATGCGTCTCCTTTGAACATGATTATATAATAAAACACGGGATTTTTAAACTTTATTATTCACTGAAAATTTTGGGTTGACAGTATTTGCCGCATACTTTATGATACTGCCATGGTAAGAAAAATTATACTGTCAGTAGCTATATGGGCTGTAGGGACGACGCTTACGATAGCGCTTTATTTCGCAATGCTGATCGCGATAGCCCTGCACCCATTCGACAGAATGAAAAAAACGGCGCACGCCCAATGCTTCTGGTGGGCAAAAGCCGTGGTCGGTCTCAATCCTTACTGGCATATTAAAGTAAGCGGTCTTGAACACATAGACAAGAACCGGACTTATATTGTTGTAGCCAATCACCAGAGCCTCGCCGATATTATAATCGTTTATCTTATCCGGATGCAATTCAAGTGGGTCGCCAAGGACAGTTTATTCAATCTACCGTTTGTTGGATGGTGCATGTCACTGGCTAAACACATAAAACTCGAGCGGGGAGATTTCGGAAGCATAAAAAAGGTGTATCGCGAAGCGGCTGGCTGGTTGAGGGGTGGGATGTCGGTCTTATTCTTCCCGGAAGGAACTCGCAGTAATACCGGCGAGATGCGGGATTTTCAAAATGGAGCATTCAAGCTGGCTATAAAAGAAAAAGTTCCCGTGCTACCCGTTTCCATAAAAGGTACCGGCGACGCTATCCCGAAAGGCACCTGGCTCTTCCAGACGAGCGTGCCCGGTAGTGTAACGGTACTGCCTGCTATAGAAACCACCGGCTTCAGTCCGGCCGATTTCGCGAAACTGCGGGATGCGGCGCGCTCAGCCCTGGAAAAGGCCTGATCTTTTTATCCCGCATGGATTACCTCCTGCCGGAGGGCACTCCCCAGATATCCTTAGCGTAATCTTTTATCGTCCTGTCGCTGGAAAATTTTCCCGACCTGGCCACATTCATTATCGATTTCTTTGTCCAATCCGTATGGTTCCGGTACGCATGCGAAACAGCCTCCTGCGCCTCAAGATATTTATCGAAATCCGCGCAGACACAAAAATGATCGCTGTCCGTGATCGTGCGAACAAGCGGATCGAACAGCCCGAACTCGACCGGGGTAAGAAAATTACTACGGATAAGGTCGACCGTCTCTTTCAATGGGCGGCATCTTTCGATATATTCACTCGGATTGTATCCGCAGGCCTTGAGTTCTTGTATCTGGGCGGCGTCGAGGCCGAACGTGAAGATATTATCCTTCCCGACAGCTTCGGCTATCTCGATATTGGCTCCGTCAAGCGTGCCGATGGTCAAAGCGCCGTTCATCATGAACTTCATGCATCCGGTACCCGACGCTTCGGTGCCGGCAGTCGATATCTGCTCGGATAGCTCGCTCGCCGGGAATATCCGCTCGGCCAGAGATACGCAGTAATTCTCAAGAAAAACCACTTTCATCCTGCCGTCTATCGACTTATCTTTGTTGACAACATCGGCTATGCTGTTTATGAATTTGATCGTCAGTTTTGCCATGGCATAACCGGGCGCCGCCTTTCCGCCGAATATAAATGTTCTCGGCAGGAAATCGCACTTCGGGTCAGCCTTTATCCTGATATATTGCGACAGGATATAGAATCCAAAAAGAAGCTGTCTTTTATACTCATGTATCCTTTTAATCTGGACGTCGAACATCGACGAAGGATCGACCTCAATGCCCGTCGTTTTAACGATATAATCTGCCAGTTCTTTTTTATTGGCGGTTTTTACCGCAACCCATTTTTCCCTAAACCCCTTATCATCCTTAAACGCGGCGAGCTTCTCTATATCATTCAGATCGGTGATCCATTTATCACCGATAACGCTCGTGATGAGTCCTGAAAGCGGCTCGTTCGCTTTTTTCACCCATCGCCTCTGCGTGACCCCGTTCGTTTTATTGTTAAATCTCTCCGGATATATATCGTAAAAATCTTTGAATAATTTTTCTTTGAGCAACCTTGTATGAAGCTCGGAAACACCGTTTATCGAATGACTGCCGATCACGGCAAGATGAGCCATGCGTATCTTTTTGACATCGCCTTCCTCGACTATCGACATGCGGCGAAGCCGGTCATTGTCTCCGGGAAACGCGTTTGCCGCTTCCTTAAGAAATCGCAGGTTGATCTCGTATATAATCTGAAGGTGCCGCGGCAAAAGATGCTCGAATAAACCGACCGGCCAACACTCAAGCGCCTCGGGCATTATAGTATGGTTGGTATAAGCGAATGTGCCGACCACGATCTTCCATGCCGTATCCCAATCAACCCTCTCTTCGTCGATAAGTATGCGCATAAGCTCGGCGATAGCTATCGATGGGTGCGTATCGTTCAACTGTATGGCCGCTTTCTCCGACAGCCTGGTTATTTCCTTATTTTCCATTTTGAAGCGCCGGATTATGTCGGCAAGCGAAGCCGCAGTAAAAAAATATTCCTGCTTTAAGCGCAGTTCTCTTCCCTGGCTTACGTTGTCATTGGGATAGAGAACCTTCGATATATTTTCGGTAAGCATCTTGCTGTATACCGCGCGCTCGTAGTCACCGTCATTGAAGTAGCTTAAGTCAAACTCTTCGCTCGCCCTGGCCGACCACAAACGCAGTGTATTGACGACATTGTTCTTATAGCCGGGTACGGGCATATCGTAGGGCGTCGCTAAGACATCGTCGGTATCCACCCAGTGCGCGCGGAGCTGTCCGTTATCGTCGTGCGCCATGTAGGCTCGACCGTAGAATTTTACCTTTACCGTATATTCGGGCCGCTGGAATTCCCACGGATTGCCTTGCCGCAACCATTCGTCAGGATATTCCACCTGATAACCATTAACTATCTTCTGATTAAATATTCCGTATTCAAACCTTATGCCGTAACCGTGCGCCGGGATCCCCAGCGTCGCCATAGAATCAAGGAAACATGCCGCGAGCCGGCCTAAACCGCCGTTACCGAGGCCCGCGTCCACTCCGGCATCCTCTATCTTTTTAATATCAAAACCTAGATCCTCGAGCGCCGCCGCCGCCTGATTTTCTAAACCCAGATTTATCAGATTGGTGCCCAAAAGCCTGCCGATAAGAAACTCCATCGACAGGTAATACACCCTCTTAAGATTCTCATCGTGATACTTTTCCTGCGTCACCATCCATCTATCAACCAGGCGATCCCTGACGGCAATAGCGGTAGCCATAAAATCATCGCGAAGCGTAGCTGTATATTTATCCTTAGCGAGATTGTATTCTCGATTAGCGATAAAGGATAGCTTAAGGCCATCCTTCGTCATGTCTTTATAGTATCTCTTGGCCGACACCGGTTTAGATTCGATCATCTTTTTTTTCATTTGCCGCTCCGATTTGTCATAACCTTATTATTATAAAACTACGCCCTGCTTCCGGCGATAAATATCGAACTGTCCCCAAAACGCTTTTTTATTCTGTCGAGCGCCTTATGTGCCGCTTCCCGCCGAACATCTCCGGAATCTCTAAAAAGATAGTCCCGAAACCCGGCCGGGCAGAAATTCGAAGTCCTTACCCCGAGAAGCCGGACCTTCTTGCCCTTTCTGTCGAAATCCTTATAAAGAGCGCTTATAGTTTTATATAAAATATCTATGAAGTTCGTTGCACTGCTTATCGTAACCGATCTTGTGAATGTGCTAAAATCCGCAAGCCGCACCTTTAAAGTTATCGTCCTGCATTTAACCCCCGATATACGCAATCGGCTCGATACCTTTTCACACATAGCCATAAGCGCGGCGTCCACTTTCTGGGATTCCATAGTATCGACATCGAACGTCGTCTCGTTGCTGATCGATTTAGCTTCTCCGGCCGGCTCGACCATCCGGGAGTCGATACCATTGGCCAGCCGCCAAAAATCACGCCCCGCTTTACCAAGCATAGCTTCCAGATCATCCGGCTTCCGCGCGGCAAGATCGCCGATAGTGCTGATACCCAGACCCCGCATGACTTCTTCGCACTTTTCGCCAAGACCCCATATCCTTCGCACGTTCAGAGGCTTCAGGAACCCGATGAGCCCCTTTGCCGCAACCTCGACTAAACCATCCGGCTTGCCGATATCAGAGGCTATCTTGGCCGCCATTTTCGTCGGGGCCAGGCCCACCGACGCCGTAAGACCGGTAAGCTTCTTTATCTTAGCCTTTATGAGCCTGCATGTTTCGACCGGCGTACCGAAGAGATGGAAACTGCCCGTTATGTCAAGAAACGCCTCGTCGATGCTTATCGGCTCTATGTCCGGTGAAAAAGAATACAATATTTCGTATATCTCTTCCGAAGCTGTCGAATATTTATCCATGTCCACAGGAAGAAATATCGCCTGCGGGCACTTCCTGAAAGCGACGGATATCGGCATCGCGGAGTGTATGCCGTACTTGCGCGCGGCGTACGAACAGGTCGAAACCACACCCCTACCACTCCCGCTCCGAGGATCGGCACCCACCACTATGGGCTTACCCCGTAGCGCCGGATTATCCCTCTCCTCTATGGATGCGAAGAACGCGTCCATATCTACATGAACAATAAAACGCTCTTTGCCCAAAGATTCACTACGCCTTGAATATTACCAGCGCCTTTTCGTTATCGCTCGTCGATAGTACGAATACGGATGAGGCGTCACATCAACCCACAACATTTATATGCCCCTGCTCGCGTATCGCGTCCTCTATCAGCTTCACTCGGGTATTGGCCTTCTGCCCCCGGCTCCGCGCAAACGATATATCCTCGATAAGTTCTATACCTTCCCGCATTATAACATCCAGTTCTTTCTGGAAAACCTTCAATGTTAAAAGCGCATCGGCCATGGCCCGGTGTTCGAGGGGCGTCTCTATGCCCAGATGCCGCGAAATAACGCCCAGACTGTATCTGGGGGAATCCCGAAAGATCTTTCTCGCCAGGGCAAGCGCGTCTATCACATGGTAATCTTTTAAAATATCTTTGCCTTCGCCCAGAGCGCTCTCCAAAAATCCAAGATCGAATCCCGCGTTATACGCCACAAGGACACTGCCGCTGGCAAAATCCATAAAACTCGGTAGCACTTTGTCGATGGTAGGTTTGCCGGCCAGCATAGCCGGAGTTATGCGATTGACCGAAAACGCGCCGTAGGATATTGGGCGCATGGGATTCACCAGCGACCAGAACTTCTGCGGTAAAGCAAAAGAAGTGTCGATCCGCAAAGCCGCTATCTCGCATATCCTGTCCCCGGAATATGGAAAGAGCCCCGTCGTCTCTACGTCGAAGATGGTAAACTGCGCCTCGCTTATCCTCATCTTGTACCCGTGCGTTTAAAAGAATCTACGATCCTGCGGATCTCGTCCATTATTCTATCGAATTTCCCACCGGACAGCCATTCCCTGCGGAATACGCCCGCGCCGAATGCGACGGCGTCCGCCCCGGCAGAAAAATAATCCGGAAGATTTTCGGCCGTCACGCCGCCGCATGCCATAAGCTCGATATCGGCAAACGGCCCTTTAATCTCACTGAAATATTTCGGACCCAAGATACCCGACGGGAAAACTTTTACCATCGTCGCGCCGGCGCAATGCGCCCGGTATATCTCGGCCGGAGTAAATGCTCCCGGAAACACGGGGATAGCCTTATCGACGCAATACTCCACAACTTCGTCGATCATAACCGGCGTCACTATGAACGTCGCCCCCGCGTCGAGAGCCGATTTAAGAGTCTCCACATTCAGTACGGTGCCGGCGCCTATCATAAGACGTGACCGCGCCGCTTTCACCGCCGAACGAATAAGCGCCGGAGCGTTCGCCGTATTCATAGTTATCTCGAGCGTCCCGCCCCCCGCAAATATCATAGACTCGACGATTGGAGCTACGACATCGGCTTCGATGCCTCTTACAATACCCATTACCGGCAGTTTTTTAAATCGCGCTATGTCCATTTAATCTAAATCCGTCGCGGCTAAGCTTTCGTAAAATTCCCTGTAATTTTCTTTTTTCGGCCCGCCGCGCAATTCCATTGCCGCCTTCGGATGCTCGTCGAGCATTCCGGTAATAGCGTATGGTATTATATAACCCCATTCCATCTTCTCTCTGAGTGGAACGAACTCTTTGGATATCAGGTCGAGTATCGGACGTATGTCGAATTTCGGATTCTTTAAGAAACCTATCAGAAGCTCCAGAGGGCAATTGCCCGCGGCCCTGCCCAGGCCATAAACGGTACCGTCGACATAGTTGGCGTTGTGGATAATGGCTTCTATGGTATTGGAAAAAGCGAGCTGTTGGTTATTGTGCGCGTGAATGCCAACCTCTTTGGTCTTTAAAATGCTCTTCGCCTTCTTTATCAGGAACTCCGTCGATTCCTGGTAGAGCGCGCCAAAACTGTCCACTATATAAATAACCTGGGCCTTGCTTTCTTCCTCGAGCTGGTGGAGCGCTTCATTCAGCTCGTTGTCGAGGGCGCGCGATATGGCCATGATATTCACGGTCGTCTCATAACCTTTCTCGTCGAAACGGTTCACAAGATATATCGCTTTATCGATATCCTTTACGTACGACGCTACCCGTATCATGGCCACAGGGCTGTCTTTGCGCAGTTTTACATCGTCGACATCGACCCTTCCCACATCAACCATGACCGATATCTTCGTCTGCGACTCTATGCCGTCGATGACTTTTTTAATGTCATCGTCGTCGCAGAATTTCCACACTCCGAAATCTTTTGACGGAAATAGCTTTTTCGAATTTTTATACCCTATTTCCATATAATCTACGCCGGCTTCGGAAAGCGCCTTATATACCGAACGCACGAATCTGTGATCGAAGTCATGATTATTTATAAGCCCACCGTCCCTGATCGTACAATCGAGAACTTTTATTTTTTCCCTGAACACTTTTTGTCTCCTCTTATTGTGAATTAGTCGGGCTCTTGCCCTGGCCTTCCAGTAGCAAGTCTATAACCTTCGCGGAAGGTTGACGCTGTATCTTCTCGTTGGCGTACTCCGAAAAAACGTTAAGTGCATTTAAGTAGTCCAGGCCGAGTATCTCCATAGCCCCATTATACTGTTTCTTGAGCTCGCCCAAATATTCGCTGACAAATCTCTCTTTCTGCAGGTCGGTAAGCATATACCATTCGCGCATGGTAACCCGAGTCCCGTCCCAACGCGCCCTCTCCTTCGGAAAGAAGAAAACTTCCGGAACATCGTCTTCGCGATAGGAATATATCGATCCCTCTACGACGGCGGAAGGCACATCTTGCGTATCGGCATACAAGTATCCGGAGTAGCCGGACAAGACCAGCGTAGCCGTGACGAACGATAAAAGAAGCGTTTTCATCATATCCTTTATTGCAGATTATATCATCAATCGATACTACTGTGAAGGATTTTGCCTAAAAAAAACCCTGCTGGCATCAAACATCCAACAGGGTTATATATAAAATGTTACCGCCTACCTCTTCTTCTTTTTCTTCTTATGAGCCGCGCATGTCTTGCACATATGGCCTCCTTGGTTGTCCATCAAGTATACCTGCTATTCGGCGTTTTGACAAGAGCTCGGACGTCATTTTAGACGATGTACTTTTCGCTCTTTCTCAGGGGGGTCGCGCGTATTTGGCGCACTATGCTTTCCGGCAACTCCGGTTTACGCAGTTTGTAGTACATGTAATTTTTATACCCTTCAACACCGGGCTGATCATAAGCATTGACGCCCAGAAGTTCACCCTCATAAGCCGTGGCCATCTCGAAAAACATTATAAGCTCGCCCCACGAGTATGGAGTTACGCGCGGCATGACTATCGTGCAATTGGGCCGCGACTCTTTGACGAGCGCCCACTCCGTCGCCTCCTCAGCCGCCGAGAGCAGTTTCGAAAAACGCTTTCCCGACAGGAAGTCGCCAGTCCCGCTAAGAGCTATGTCGCTTCTGAAGCCCTCGACCCTTATGAACGTTACCGCCTTATTATTTTCACCCTCGATATTATTCTGCTGAATGGAGTGCAGGTCGTTTGTGCCACGGCTTGGTATAGGCGTGCGTCCGAGATTAACGCTCTTCCGAGTATCCGCAATCCATGCCTCGGTGCCGTCTTTGGCAAAAGCGATCTTGCGCGGATGTTTCTTGCCGAGCGACTCGGCGAGAAGCTGGACATACCAGTCGGCGGTCGACTTCAACGTCTCCGAAAAAGGCATCATTATCGCGATCGATTTTTTCTTTTTACGGTAGAGGATCGTATGGATGGCCGCGTACATCAGCGCCGGATTTTTGCCGGGCGCGGATTGCAAGCACGTTTTAAGCATATTAGCCGCTCCATCCAGGACATCCTGTATCTTCACGCCGATTATCGCAAGGTGCAAAAGCCCTATATTCAATTCCGAGAATCTGCCACCCACGCCTTTCATTACCGGTAGGCTTATAAAAGCATTAACATCTTCCGCCTGTTTCACTTTAACTTTTTGCCGCAACGTGCCGGAGGCCGGATCGGTGATCGCTATAACTTGCCGGCCGTATTTTTTGCCGACGCTTTTTTTTAACCATTCTTCAACAACCGCAAAAGCGGCTTTGGTCTCCGTCGTCTCCCCCGATTTCGATATGACCACAACGAATGTTTTTTTAGGCTCGAGATTATCCAGCAAAACTCCGAGCGTTTCCGGGTCGAGATTATTCCCCTCGAAATAAATGCGCGGCCTCTTCCGTCTTACCCCGGGAAAATCGTTATAATACGGCATCTGGAGCGCATCTTGTGCCGCCTTGAGACCGAGGTATGAACCGCCTATTCCAAGCGAGATGACATTGTCATATTTAGCGGCGATATGGTCGCCCAGCTTCTGCAATTTCGCGATCTCGCTTTTATCCTGATAGGGCAGGCGCGTCCATTCGAGACCCAAGCCAATGCGGCTCTTATCGTCGGCGAGTATCTTTGCAATGTGCCGAAGCGCTTTTTTGGCCGCCGGCGTAGCGCCCGCGAGCTCCTTGTCGGTCACACCGTGTTTCGCGCCCACGGAATGGCTCATCATATTATTAAAGTCGAATTTTATCTTGTTCATCATTACCCCCTTATATTTTCCGTCATTGCGAGCCCCGGAGGGGCGAAGCAATCTATTAAGATAAGACTTAAAACTCGTTATGTTCGCACAACCACCTAAAGAGGTGGAAAGAAAAATGTTTTCTGCTTCGCAGAACCGGTCTTTTGTTCGTCGAAAAACGGGAGCCTGCGGAACTCGCCCCGCATGAGCGGGGCTCATCCCGCCAGCGCAAGAACCCATGGCGGGACCGCCAACTTGCTCCTGTATTCAAAATTACCCTCTTCTACCTTGCGGACATCCTCGGCTCTTTTGATATCAAAAGATTGTTATATAGAAACCGTTTTTCTTCCTCATAAAAGACCTAACATTTTTATTGTGCTCACATAATGCGTTTTAGGTCTTTCGTGTGTCATCCACGCGGGTGCGGAGCCTCCCCGCCGAAGGCCGCGAGGCCGAGTCGAGAAGCACAATAGGTGCCAATACTCGAGCTAATAGATGCGAACACCCAAAATTTCAACCTTGGAATGTAAATAGTGCACTACCTATCTTTTTCAAAACTAGCTTACTATCTTTTTGCTGAATGTCCTAAAGAAATTTCTTACATTGTTATTCTTATAGGTGCTTTCTTTTAAATCTTTATAAAGTATCTCGACATTAGATTTAAATTTTGATGGCGGCATCTCTTGGCCATAAAACAATATTAGTTCTTCGTTCGGAAACAACTCTATTGGCAAAATACGATCAAATTGTGGATACGTAATATCTGTTTTAAGCTCATTAATCGCTTGAATATTTACAGACGTTATAATAGCAGTAGCATTGCCAATATTTTTTAGCGTAATAAATGGAATTAATGAATAATTAGCGCCACCGTCTTTAAAATAGATATGAGAATATATGGATTGGTGAGTAATAACAAAAGGGCGTACCTTTCTAAAATATTTAAGATGAAACATGACCCTGTCCATAAAATCAACGAATAACGGATACCTAAATTCCCTCATGATGGGGGCTAAGTTTTTGGCATAAAATTCCGGCGATATATTGTAATTCAACAACATGGATTGACTTTGACTAAGCGGTTCTTTTATTTGAGCGGGTAAAGCATAATATAATATCTTGGTAGCCGGCATATCATAAAAAATTAGCCCTGATAAAATAAGAATTATTACGATCAGAGTTTTCTTTGGAACTTTATCCCACAACCAATTCCATGGCCACCATTTAGTACAAACATGCCAATCTTCTAAATCTTTACCATTAGTACAGCCTCCGTCTAAATATCGATAATAGGCTAATTTACGTATCTGTTTTTCTCTAAAGTTATTCAATGTTTTCTTACTCCCCATCAAAATTTTTTGATTCACCGGGAATGTGATGTGGCGATGTGGTGAGCTCCGGCCTTACAATTTTTTATGGCTCGGTCCGCTGTTATATGATGGAGGCGGCATAAAAAATTTTATGGAGCGAGGCGCGCCGCTGGAGCGCGCCGAGCGTCCGGAGCGAACCACTCGACACAGCACATTCTACTGCTATATCAAAAAATCTCTACCCCTATCCTGCGAAAAATCTTCGCGAGTTTCGCAAGAGGCAGGCCCACGACATTATAGAAACAGCCTTCGATACGGTCGATGAATATCGACCCCGGCCCCTGCACGTCAAACGACCCCGCTTTTTCAAACGGCGATATCTTCTTAAAGTAACTCATTATCTGGGTGTCTGTCAATGGATACATATAAACTTTTGTTTTTTCGTAATCGGTGTACGCCCTGCCGCTATCTATATCGATAACAGCAACCCCTGTGTAAACCCATTGCGGCTTCTTCGACAGAATCTTAAGCGCCGCGCGCGCATCACGCATGGTCTTCGGTTTACCGATTATGCGCCTGCCTACGAGAACCACAGTATCGGCGCCTATCACCACGCCGGAATCGAATCTGGAAGCGACTTCACAGGCTTTGGATAGAGCATTCTCGATCACCAGATCCTCACAGCGGCCTTTAAGCACGCTCTCTTCCGTCGCCGCGGAGCCAACGACGCTGAACTTCAACCCTATCTGCCGAAGAAGTTTCTGCCTGGCCTTCGATTTTGACGCCAGAATTATCTTACGCATCTGCCGCCTTCTCTCCCGCTAAATAACCCGTCGAAAATGCCTGCTGAAGATTGTATCCGCCGCTTGCGGCCGATCCTTCGATGAGCTCGCCCGCGAAGTATATGCCCGGAACAACTTTCGATTCCATCGTGCGCGGATTTATATCTTTGGTCGACACGCCTCCGGCGGTAACCATCGCCTCTTCGATCGCCAGGGATCCGGATATTGTAAGCGGAAAACGTTTTAATGTCTGTATCATTATGCGCCTTTGTTCCTGAGTAACCTGGTTCGCCTTGATTTCACCTTTTAATCCCACCATTTTTAAATACCTATCCACTAACCGTTGCGGTAGTATATCCTTCATCAGGTTCTTTAGAATGACATTGCCTTTTATTTTGAATTTGTATAATAGCTTACTTTCCAACTGCTCATCCCGCAGGCCGGGTTTGAGGTCGATAAAAAGCGCTACCGTTTTATGTTCTTTCAGAATATCCGTCACCTTTCCGCTCAGATCGAGTATCAGCGGGCCGGAAACTCCGAAATGCGTAAACATCAACTCTCCCACCTCGGAAGCTAACCGCTTATTGCCGTACTCAAAAACGATCTTTATGTGCTCCAGCGCCACCCCCTGGAACTCTTTGATCCACTCATCACGGACAGTAAGAGGAACGAGCGCGGGCGTAAGCGGGACTATTTTGTGCCCCATCCGCTCAGCCATTACGAATCCGTCTCCCGTAGACCCGGTCGTTTTGTAAGAAGCGCCGCCGGTAGCCACGATCACGCTCGATGCGCCGAACTCGCGGCCGTCTTCCGAAAAAAGTTTAAACGCATCCTTATCCTTCGCGATCTCCGTAATGCGTGTGCCGTAAAGAACCTCGACGCACGATACGGCAAGCGCTTTATGCAGAGCTTCGACCACAGACCTGGCCTTATCGGTTACCGGAAATACTCTGCCCTGGCGCTCCACCTTCGTCTCGAGCCCTAAAGATCTGAAAAAATCCATAAGGTCCTCGCTCGAAAATGCATAAAATGCGGTTCGTAAAAATTCCCCCTGTTTGCCGAATTTTTCCACGAAATGGCCGACATCGGTAAGGTTGGTGATATTGCATCTGCCTTTTCCGGTGATGAGTATCTTTCGCCCAATGGAGTCATTGCGCTCAATAAGAATAACTTTCTTCTTGAGCTGTCCGGCTCTTATCGCGGCCATGGTCCCGGCCGCTCCTGCGCCTATCACCGCTACATCGTAATTTTTCACGCGCTCGCCCCCGCCAAATGGCCGGACGCCCAGGCCCAGGCCAGGTTGTATCCGCCGCGGCATCCATCCACATCCAATATCTCGCCGGCAAAGTATAACCCTTTTTTAAACTTCGATTCTAACGTCGTTACGTCAACTTCTCCGGTTGCGATACCGCCGGCCGTAAAATCAGCCTCGTTCCAGCCCCTGGTACCTGTGATGACGAAATCTTTCGATTTGAATATTTTAGCTATAGCCGAAGCGTCCTGTAGTTTTAGAGCATCCGCAAACGCTCCGCCAAACTTATTCGGCAGTATCCCCGCGATCATCTCTTCCGGTAGATATTTCTTTTCCATCCTTGCCTTCAGCTCTGAAGCCAAGTCGTTTTCTTTGATAAATGGAACCATGTCTATCGCAATCTTCACACCCTTATTCCCAAACCTGTTTATCGCCACCGAAATATCCCGGCTTATATCGAGTATTGCCGTGCCGGAAAGGCCGTATTTCGTAAACAAAACTTCTCCTGCCGCCTCGGCTGAAATCTTTCCACCTATAATAGCCTTCGCGCTCGCAGATATCTTCTGTCCCTGAAGGAGATGGCATATCCGGTCTTTAGTCATCAGAGCAACCGCGGCGGGCACAGGCACAATCACCTTATGGCCGAATTGCTCCGCGAATTTATAAGAAGCCCCGTCCGAGCCTAACGCAGGGTACGATCTGCCGCCGGCGGCGATAACAAGCGAGCGGGACGCAATCCTGCGACCTACGCCGGAAGAGAGAAGAAATCCATCTTTGCCGGATGTAATATCGGTAACCTTAAAATTGAGCTCGACGGATACGGCGAGGCGCCTCAACTCCATTTCGAGTACTTTCAGCACCGATGATGATTGGTTTGTTGCGGGAAATATGCGGCCGGAATCGGAATATGTCTTAAGACCCAGGCGTTCAAAAAAATCCAGGATGTCGCGCCGGCCGAATTTTGCGAATACGTTTTTTACAAGGGGTTGCGCCGCGGTATTATAAAACTTTTCGGAGAGATTTTCATTGAGAAGGTTGCACCGGCCATTGCCCGACGCAAGTATCTTTTTGCCGAGGCGCGGCATGTGTTCACAGATCACGACGGACTTTCCGCCTCTCGCCGCCGCTATCGCCGCCGCTATACCGGCGGCACCACCGCCCAGCACCGCAACTTCAAACCTTTCAGGTGAGCCCACCCAATTACGCTCTCCCAAGATAATCGCCCGTACGCGTATCGATTAAGATCATCTCCCCTTCGTCGATAAAGAGCGGGACATTGACCGTAATACCCGTCTCAAGCTTCGCCGGCTTCATCGCTTTGCCGGAAGTGTCGCCCTTGGCTCCCGGGGCCGACTCCACGATCTTCAGCGCCACACTTACCGGCATTTCTATCGTGATCGGCCTATGCTCGTGATAAAGCAACGACGCCTCGAGATTCTCTTTAAGATAATCTTTCGCGGAACCTATCATCTCGTCGGTAATGCAAAGGGATTCGTAATTTTCCAGATCCATGAAATGGAACCCGGAACTGTCACGGTAAAGATACTGCACTTTCTTGGATTCGAGATCGGCTTTCTCGACCGAGTCCGAGGGGCTATAGCGTTTATTGAGCGTCTGACCTGTTAAAATATTCTTGATCACTGCCTGATATATGGCTCGCAAATTCCCCGGTGTCCTGTGTTCCATCTCGACGACCATGAAAAAATTCGCGCCGTCTTTAATGATCATGCCTTTTTTTAATTCCGATGCTTTCACTGGTACAACCCCTTTCACTGTACTTTTACTTTTACAGCCTCTTCTTTTCCGCCCTTCTTTTTCGGCAGAACTATTTCGAGGACTCCTTCTTTATAAGTTGCTCTTATCCCCTGGCTTTCGCATTCGGCCGGAAGTTCAAGTAAACGCTCAAACCGTCCACTCATCCGCTCCTGCCTGACGACCCCCGGACTCTCCTCTTTAGTAACTACATCGCGCGATCCGGATATCTTAAGCATCCGGTCTTTCTCCAGCGTGATCTCTATTTTGTCTTTGCTCATACCCGGAAGGTCGGCCTTGACTATCACATCATTCGCGTCTTGACTTACATCGACGCGCACTTCTTGACCAAAGACGCCTCCTGCCTTATCCATGTCCGCATAAGGCACGGCAATATCCTTCATGAACCGGTCCAACTCCCGTCTTGCGCGGGTAATTTCCGCGCGCAACCGGTCCAATTGCTGATACTCATTTTCAACGGTACTGGGCTCAGTGGGCTCAGCGCACACCGATACCGCAACAGCCATAAGGAATACGACCCCCAGCGCTACCCTCTTCATAACAACCTCCGATGAGCATTCTGACGTAGCGCACCTTTAAGGGTGCGCTACTCGTATACAGAATAATAGAATAGACTAATTTGGATGAAATTTCAAGCTAAATACGGCGCGGGATTCACTCTTTTTTGAAGGAGATGGTAAGCTCAAACGGCATCTTTGCCGCGTCCAGCTCTTTCGGAAACGCCGGAAAGGGCGACGCCTGCTGTACGCTCAAAATGGCAATGTCGATCAGGCGTTTATCATTTACAGATTTCTCGATATCAATATCCATTCTTATTAATGCCCCATCCCGGTTGAGCACAAAGTACATATCCACATCGCCGGGCGCATAATTAACTTTGTAATTACTTCTCAGCTTTCGAACTATTCTATCCTTAAGCATTCGGTAGTATTCCGCATATTCTTTCGCGTGTTCCGTGCAGATGATCTCATACGACTTCATATCATCTCTTATGCTCACCGAACCTGGGCCCGGGCCATCTTTAGTATTGATGGCCTGGGCGAAAATATTCTGCGAATATAGAATAAAATACGCGGCGACTATAATAGCCGCACAAGCTTTAAATGTTTTGTAGCTCATTTTACCCTCACGCAGGATTATACCACGGTCACGCACAGTTAAATGCCTAAAATTTTGCCCTTACGCCTCCATAAGCATTTATCCCGGGCTCTCCGTACAATCTGACCTCTTCATAATGTTTATTGAACAGGTTCTTTATGTTTACAAAAGCTGTAAAGTTTTTGGTTAACTCGTAATTCAGCGTCAAGTCTACCGTTGTATACTGTTTCAATTTATTTTGCCCGGTATCCATTCTGGGGCCGGTATACCGCACTATCACGTTCGTTTCGAATCTGGGGAATACAATCCATCTTAGCTGTGCCTTGACCTTGTTTTTTGCCCTGCGTAAAAGTTCTGAATCAGTGCTAAGATCTTTTGTCTGCATCCAGGTATACGATATTTCACCGCTTAATTTGTCATAAGCCTTAAATTTTAACTCTGATTCCACGCCGTACGTATACGCCTTGCTTATATTCATATACTGCGACGTGTACCAGGTAACCGGATCGGTTGTAGTGTCTATAAGGTTCTCAAACCTATTCTGAAAATAGACTACTGACGCGGTGAGTTTTTCACCAATTAAGTATTGATCTAAACCATATTCATAAGAAAAGCTTGTTTCTGATTTCAGGTTTGGGTTCCCCCCGCCAAAATAAGGATCTGACGGCGCGTTTAACTGATATAGCGTGGGAGCCTTAAAACCCGTTGATACGCTACCGCGTATTTTCGTAGCGCTTGGCAATAAATAAGATCCGTCGATCTTATACGTCACATGAGTACCGGCATATGAGTGATCATCGACCCTCATCCCCTGAGTAGCGGTAAGCCTGTCTTTGTAATTAAACCTATTTTCGAGATAAAAAGCCTCGTTTCTCGCGGTAGCTTTTGGCATATTGCTTACTGAATCGAGAAAAGAAGACGGGTTAACAATGTTATAATAACTATGACCCAATTCTTCCATATGATTGTATCCTATTACGATACGGTCAAAATCCAATATTTTAAACGTATTCTGATAATCAACGGTGAAAGACTTTCCAAAATAATTATCCCTTTGATAGTTCGTGTTTGGACCGCCGATATCATCGAAATCGCGATTAAAATTAACCATCCATCCCATGTTTATTTTATACTTCCACCAATCGAATAATTCCTGCTCGATATAATGCGTAAAGATATAATTTTCATGGCTGGCATGAAGGTTTGGATAGTCCACTCCAAAATTATCGTACTTAAAATGAGACAGCGTATATCGAAAAGTTCCTCCGGCGGTCAGCCTGTCAGTTATGTCATAATCAAGCCTGGCCGAGAAGGATGTCCTGTCGTACGGGTCTATTTCCGGATTATTATTTTTCGCTTCAGCTTGCGAGATCCCCTTGGTATTGAATTGTGACCCGCCAAACGTATAATGCAACCGATTAACATGTGCGCCCATAGCAAAAGATTCGTTAGTGGTATAGTACGAACCGCTTTCGAATGAGGCGTTGACAAAATTAGTTTCGCACTTTTTAGTTTCTATGTTTATGACACCCCCCATTGCGTCCGAACCGTACAAGGCACTTTGCGATCCGCGCAAAACTTCTATCCTTTCAAGATTATCCAGAGTCAAGTCGGTAAAATCAAAAGCGCCATTGGTTGAGATCGGATTATATAATTTAACGCCATCCAGCAGGACAAGCGTGTGATTGGAATTGGCTCCACGGATAAATACAGATGTTGGCCCATTGGTGCCATTCTCGACAACGTCTGCTCCGGAAACGTTTCGTAGCGCCTCCTCAACCTTTATCTGGCCGTTTTTTACCGCATCCTCTACGTTAATGGGCGTGACAGATAATGAAGCCGCTCCCAGTTTTTCTGCATTTTTGGTAGGCGTTATAATGATTTGCCCCAAATCAACAACCGGGCCAAGCACTGTTTCCATAGGAGTCATCGCGGCTTCAAAAAATTTCTCTAACAGATTTTCCTCTCTTTTATTTTCATCTGCAAACGCGATATTTGCAACAACAATACTGATTGCCAAACACATCAAAATCTTCTTCATCTTCTTCCCTTCACTTTCCAAAAAAAATCCCCGCACCTTTTTAAAAGATGCGGGGTAAGTTCCCTGTTCTACAAACCCGTATATGCGCAATATGATATTCTCGCGTATCACATCACTTAATACATAGGCAGGTCTTCTGACTTGGGAGTCATCCTACTATCCGCTCGCCTTCTCACCTGAAAATCCAGGTAATGGCATCAATCTGCGGATTTCGTCATCCCATACAGCGGCGGGACCGTTTCCGTCTAACGCGTCTTTGCCGAACGCGGTGCGGAATTCCCTTTTAAGCCCTCCCGGGCGCCTACATAAAAATAGAAAATTCAAAAAGAACAATGATAGGGAGATTATAATCCAATAAAAAAATCTGTCAACAAAAATTATATCTTTTATGTTTTTGTAAGCTGGATGTCGTCGATATAAACCGCTCCTGCGTACGCGGCTGAGGCGGACATATTCCACGCGTAATATATACGCCACTTTTCAAAAACAAAACTGAGCTGTTTTATCGTAGTCTCATCCAAAACGGTGCCTTTAGCGCTACCATCACTGGTAATGCTTGTAAGCGGTATTTTCACGAACTGCCAGGATGTCGTAATGCCGCCCAATATGTAATATTTACTGCTGGCGCTGTCGGATAACTCTATCTTCATGATAAGCGGGTTCTCGGCAGGAGATCTGGCCTTTACGTAAAAAGAGATAAAATTAAACGCGCTGAAATTATGCGGAACCGCGACCCAGCCCGTAGCGCCGCCGCCGAATATCATATACTGCCCGGCCCAC
Organism: Candidatus Omnitrophota bacterium; assembly: GCA_028699255.1. NCBI lineage: Bacteria > Pseudomonadati > Candidatus Omnitrophota > Candidatus Omnitrophota bacterium. The sequence continues at coordinate 219,247 of JAQVUX010000001.1, forward strand.
TGATCGCCGCTGGTCACGTCGTATTCCGATAGCATCGAGTATGGCGAGCTATTATATTGCTCATTGGTAACAGCATGTCTCGCCCACGGAACTGTAGCATATGCATTGGGCATATCGCCTATATTCCCGCCCAGGGAGCATCTGCCAAGCCGGCTTCCGAATTTTCCGATCCGCACATTATTTACAGCGGCGTTACCAAAGGTAATATTATCGATATAAACGACTCCTGCCGTAGCGCTACCATTAGCGACACTCTGAGAATTCTCGAAGGTTATGCAAAATTCGAGGCCTGAGGTCCAATCGCTTATATTGGTAAAATTGTACAACGGAATGGTGACATATTGCCATTCGGTCGTAACCCCGCCATCCAGATAATCGGTAATGTACACCGACGCGGTGTTCGTATCGGCATTCGTGCCCGTATTTTTTAATTCAACCTTAAAGAATTCGCCGCCGGAGGCGCCCTTAACCCAGAAGGATATCGTCGTGTAAGCGCTTATGCTTTGCGATCCGAGTTTGGAATAGTAACCGGCATAAGTATCCGACGCGCTTACATTGTAAGCCAGTTTAAGAGAATATCCTGAATAAGCATTGGAATCGTTTACGTAGGACTCTAAACAGCTTGCGGTGCTGGCAGAAGTATAAGTGCCTGTACGACAGTTCCAGGTATTCACAGCCGCGGCGCGCTCGAAATCATCGAGCATAGCCTGAGGATTGAGGCTGATAGTGGCTGAACCGGTTACACTCGCGACCTCATCAACCTTGGCCGCACAAACAATCCCCGGCGCGGATAATATAACCATCCCGCAAATAGCCATTATGATATTTTTATTGCGCATGCTTTTCACCTTAAGATACCCCGCGTTTATTATTCATGCGTTATATCGAGATATATAGCCGCCGAGTAATCCCCGGCACTCGCTCCGGCTAAAATACTGCCTAAATAGATATACATCTTGTCGTTGACGGTACCTCTGTTACCGGACCCCGGCGGAACCTGCGATAACCAGGCCCATTCATTGTATTTACCGTAACACACGACCGAGTATTCCGCGCCGGTTGTATTGGAACTCGCCCAGTTCGTATCGTTCTTATCCAGTAAATAATTCCATGTCAGGGCGCTACCGCTGTACACATCGGAACTCGTTGCGCAGACAACCCCGCTCGGTTGCACGGCCGGATAGACGCGCCATAGAAGCGGGAGCCTCGCCTTGCCGTCCGAACGCATAAGGCCATTGTAATAACCGTTCATTGCCGTAGAATTGCCGTTCGTATTATTCGTATATATCCATACTTTCCAATTTTTAGCGCTATCTGAGGCGCATGTTACTTCAAGATACTGGTTTGCCGGCGCATAGTCATTGCTGGATGATGTGGTAAAACTTATTCCGCTCGAACGAGAATTATCGCTGACGTTTTTAACGCTGACTTCGAGAGTAGCCGAGCTTGTAGTGCTCTTTATGAACTGTATATCATCCAGATATAATGTGGCCGCGGATGTCGAGTCGGAAATAACATACAACGTGGAAAGGCTGTTACTCGAAAGGCCGCTAAACTCGGAAAGCTTTATCTTCACATTCTGCCAACCCGCGGCCGCGGTAACCGCTACCGAGGAAACGCTGGACGATGAACTCGACAGGCCTATCTTTATCTTTTCTCCGCCGGATACGCTGTTTATCCAGAGCGACAGTACGCCCGCCTGACTTACGTCAGCGCCATTAAGACCTATCGTAGCCGTATCGCCGGCAGGCAATACCAGCTTCCTTACATAGCCCGTCAACCAATTATGCTTAATCATACTTAGATATGTAAACTGGCTTCCGGAAGTACCGCCAAAAGCATTTGGATCTGTGCCGTCACCGTAATCGAGATCATAAGCGCCGGTGGCTTTAGAAGCCTCGGTGGAATAGGCAGTTTCGGCCGTTGGATTAGTCTCTTCAAAAGCCGTAACTACATAGTAGTAAGTCATGCTACCCGTAAGCCCGCTATCCTGATACGCCGGAGATGTAAGAGCCGAGCTATTTATTTTTGTATAGGATCCGCCGGTTGATGTCCCGCGATAAATATTATATCTGACATTTGTGCCGTTCACCGCTGACCAGCGCAGGTTTGTCTTATCCGTACCGTAAGACGCGGCCACGAGATCCTTTGGCACCGCAGTGCTGGCCAGCCCACCCGTCGCGCACGATATCGTATTCCACACTATCCATTCACCGCCGCCGGAGACTATCTTTAAGGTAATCCGGTTCCAGCCGTTATTCATTACCCCGGCCGGTATCGTGACCTGCTGACTATCGCCGAAAGCAACGTTTGAAGCAACGGTCTGATCGTTCACTAAAACATCGACATATACCGTGCCATCCGCATACATCTGCGACAGCAAGAGCGTCCTGTTATGTGTAAGATCGTCGGCATAGAACAGTATGTCGGTATACGGCTTGGTAGATATATTGAGCGCCTGCGCGAAAGTCTTATATGCTTCCGTGCCATATTTCGAACTATCTGCATGAGTTGCATAATACGTATCATCTACCCTGTATTCACTTGCATATTCGCTTCGCACGACGGTCCATTCATTTGTTGTAACAGGCGATGTAAATTCGATATTCTTGCAGGCCAGCCAACTGGCTCCGCTCACCCAGGTAAAAGCAATGGTATTCTCGCCGACATTCAACAGCGAGCCCGGCACTTCTATGTACGCGATGGAATCATCGACATCCGTAACATGCGTAAAAGTCCTGCTACCATAAGCGGTGCCGTTTATGGTCAGGGCGGCAACCACACTATGATCACCTGCGTAATTATTCATAAAGGTATGAATCGCCAAGAGGTAATCCTTATCGCTCGTAACTTCCGATAGATTAACTTTTATCTGGGCGGTAGGATTAGAGCTATCGACATAACCATACATAAACTGGCTTTTCGCGGTTATATCGTCCACATCGACATAGCGCGCAGTATCAGTGTCGGATTTAAATCCAAGAGTAGTAAGCAAATCGCGCATATCGCCATAACGCGTCGTAGCCCCCATAAATTTATTCCATACCAGGGACGAATCGTTATAATTGGAAAGCATCAAGACCGCCGCGCCTAAGTCTATTCCGACAAAATAATCTGAATACAATTTCGTGCTTCCGTCTTTGAATGAATCGACAAAACCATAACTGTCCTCGAGCCACAGATCCGTATCCTCAGTCATAGACTTGAGCGTTGCGGTAACCTCGTCCGGTAGCATACCTATAGAAGCGGCAACCGCAAGAGGATTGACAAAACCGCAATGCGATACCCCAGACGCATTGGCAAGCGGTTTGGCGCCGATATCGCCGAGATAGGTCGCGCCTGAACCGTATTCAGAGCTCAAGCCCCAAACATATTCGCCGTAGTTGTAACCAGCGCTGTTATCTAAACAAAATTGCCTGTTCGCGATCGTAGCATCTATAGAATTCTGCCACCAGTTAACGCCTCGCGCATCATGCATCCCGCGAAAATCAAAGAAGGACTGAGCGAACTGATATGTAAACAGAGAACCGAACCACGACATGACGATCGGCTTACCGGATGCGTTGTAGTTCCCCATGTCTTTTGTCGGAGAGTAATAACAGTCAGGATCGATAGCATGCGACGTAGCAGGCGAACCTATAGCCAGTAGATAAAGCAATAGGGATTCATCAGTGTAATCCCAGTGCCCGCAACTGCCGAATCCCGTACCATCGGGTAACCACGCCTTGTACAATCTGTTATAGTTAGTTCCAGCCGTAGTATCGAGGAAGGCTTTCCAATTCACATTAGCGTATAGCTGATTGGCCTTTGTCAATATAGCCGGCCTTATGGTTTTAAAATATTCTCCGGCGGTTAACGCGCCGGCAACCGCGAGAGCCGTATCGATGGTAGAAACCTCGCTCTCGACCGAAAAACGTGTACCGGTCGACATATTAACAAAATGATATAAGAATCCGTCCTTGCCCCACGTAGCATCACCGGATGCGCTTTGGCTCGCCTGCATCAATAGTAATGTGTCGAGCGTTGCCTCTACCCTGTCCGCGATAGCTTCCGGCGTAACTGTCCACTCCGAATCCGCGGCAGTGCTGTAATTTTCGGCGGCAACCGCAAGCGCGGCCAATCCGAAACCCGTAGCGGCTACGCTGGAGCGATCGTAATACATATCATCGGATGGAGTGCTCGATGTTGCTAATAGCCTGTCACGCACCAGACCCGTAGTTGTGTCAGCTTCGTTCCAGAAATATTTGAATGCATGCGCGGAAACGTCGTTCAATACATCACGCGCGCCTACCGTAACGGCCCATGCTTGATATACCGGTGTGGCGATTTTACCATCTGTAACTGTAACCTTAATGGCATATGCCCCTTCCGTGGACGGCGCATAAGTGTAGGAATTTGAATTAGTGCCTACAGTTACGCCGTCTACAGTCCAGGCATATGTCAGCGTATCGGCGCTATCTAAATCCGTTGCCGTAACTGAAAATACCTGGCTATTCCCGGATGTCATGCTAAAACTGGATCCGCCTGGAGTATGCGCGGTTATTTCCGGACTGTTATTAACCGGATCTTCGGCAATAGTAATGTTCCAGGTCGTAACAGGCTCTTCCGTCGAAGCTATTTTATTGTCGGTAACCGATGCGGTTACAACATGCGTACCAGCGCTCAAAACGGTAAATACATAATTACTGGTTGTGTTGGAAGTGGCCGATCCATCCACCGTCCATTTATAAGTAAGGTTATCACCATCGGCGTCGGTAGCCGCTACGCTGAAATTCACCGTACCGGCAGAGACTGTCGCACTTACCGCGGTAGTCGCCGGCACATATGAAGCTATCACCGGCGGATTATTGGTTACTACGGTACTATCCGTTACGACAAGCGCCCAGGTCTGTGTTACAGCCGTATTGGTACCGTCCGAGACTGAGGCTACGATCGCATGCGTTCCCACCGTTGCTGTTGACGCATAAGCGGCTTTCAATAAACTCGAAGCGCTTGACACTGCCGTGCCATCGATCGTCCATGAATACGCGAGAGTATCATTCTCGCGATCGGTAACCGTAATTGAGAAGTCGGGCAAAGTTTCGGTCGCAAGATCTACATTGACCGATAACGAAGACGGGCTGTACGAAGCTATGACCGGGGCCTGGTTTGTCTTGATCACGTGTATAGTCCAGGTCTGTGTTACAGCCGTATTGGTACCGTCCGAAACGGAAACCTTAACAATATGGTCCCCTATCCCCGCCGCGGCGAGATACGCGCTCGAGGTCAAGGCAGAGCTGGAAGCGGAAAGCGCACTGCCGTCGAATGTCCACGTGTAAGACAATGTGTCATTATCCGCGTCGGTCGCAACTACAGAGAAACTCGCGGAACCGCCTACGGTCAAATCTACTGTCATCTCTGAAAGCGTCGGCGAGTAACTCGATATGACAGGCGCTGAATTCACCGTCTGTGTTACGACAAGTGTCCAGGTCTGCGTTACAGCCGTATTGGTACCATCCGAGACTGAGGCTACGATCGCATGCGTTCCCACTGTTGCTGTTGACGCATAAGCGGCTTTCAATAAACTCGAAGCGCTTGATACTGCCGTGCCATCGATCGTCC
>JAQVUX010000001.1:224947-304788 GCA_028699255.1 Candidatus Omnitrophota bacterium
TCGTCCATGAATACGCGAGAGTATCATTCTCGCGATCGGTAACCGTAATTGAGAAGTCGGGCAAAGTTTCGGTCGCAAGATCTACATTGACCGATAACGAAGACGGGCTGTACGAAGCTATGACCGGCGCCTGGTTCGTCTTGATCACGTGTATCGTCCAGGCTTTAGTTACAGCCGTATTGGTACCATCCGAGACTGAGGCTACGATCGCATGCGTTCCCACTGTTGCTGTTGACGCATAAGCGGCTTTCAATAAACTCGAAGCGCTTGATACTGCCGTGCCATCGATCGTCCATGAATACGCGAGAGTATCATTCTCGCGATCGGTAACCGTAATTGAGAAGTCGGGCAAAGTTTCGGTCGCAAGATCTACATTGACCGATGACGAAGACGGGCTGTACGAAGCTATGACCGGGGCCTGGTTCGTCTTGACTATATGTATAACCCACTGGCGACTTACAGGCGTATTATAACCATCCGATATCGATACTTTGACCAGATGATCCCCTACAGTCGCGGAAGCCGAATACGCGCTCGCAACCAATGATGAAGTTGTAGATACTATGTTGTTGTCGAATTCCCAGGTATACACAAGCGCAACACCTTCAGGATCCGAAGCGGAGATCGCGAAATTAATGAAACCTCCAACAGTAAGATCTATGGTCTTTTCAGCTTCTATCGGCGAATAACTCGATATGACAGGCGCTGAATTCACCACCTGCGTCACGCCGAGCGTCCAGGCTTTGGCTACAGCGGTATTCACTCCATCCGAAACATACGCCATCACGATGTGACTGCCAACCGTCGCAAGCGTCGAATATTGGGCGGACGTAAGCGTGGCGGTACTCGATACCGTCTGGCCGTCTATCCTCCAGCAATATGTGAGAGGGTCGCCCTCCGCGTCAGTGGCCGTAACCGAGAAATCCGGCAAACTTTCGTTCGACAGGTTTACGCTTATACTGGACGAGGCCGGACTATATGCGGTTATCTCAGGAACTTCATTATCAGTATCGGTTACCGTAAGATCCCAGGAAACGGAGACGCTTCCCGTGCTATTAGCGACCTTGATCGAAATCGTATTATCGCCCAACCTGGGGAATATAAATATATTGGATGCCGAAGAATCTGTTATATTTGGAATCACTTCGCCGTTAAAATACCACGTGTAGGTTATCGCTCCGCCCTTAGGATCGTGCGCTGAAATACCGAATTGCACCACATTTCCGATGGTAGCTGAGATATCCGTAGTGTCGGGTATGTAATAATCGATTACCGGCAAGCCGGAGATAACGCTTATTTTGATATTCTCGCTGTCCGCCAACGCGTCAGTCGTGTTTTCCGTAGCGGTGAATACTATATTCGCATAGTCCCCTACAGCGGCAGTGTCGGGCGTCCAGCTGAATGATTTTGACGTTGTATTAAAAGTTGCGCCGTTGGGCAGATTTGCCGCGGTATATGTTATCGCATCGCCGTTAGGATCGGACGCGTTTACGCTAAAGCTGAGCGTCTTCCCGGCTTCTACCGATTTATCCCCTATCGCATCAAGAACCGGCGCTTTATCCGTTACACTGCTCGTTAATATATATAAGGAAGCGCCGCCCACTATTATATCAAGCGTGCCGTCTCCATTGACATCGGCGAGCTGAACGCTGTTTCCCCCTACAGCCGCAGGAATGCCGGAATAATTTGGCAATTTAATCGATCCGTCGTTAGCGGCAAACGAACCTGTTTTATCGTTCAATAAAAGCGAGGAGCCGTCATCGCCGATAACTACTATATCCTGATAGCCATCCCCATTCATATCGCCCAGTTTTATACAATTCGAATGGAAATAATTGGCGCCTATAAGCGTAGATGTCTTATCTTCAAACCCACTGCCTGTGTTCATAAAAATCAGGTTCTGCGTATAATCAGCCACAACGAGATCTATATTTCCGTCATTATTTATATCGCCGACGTCCAGTACCTCGCTATAATCGCTGTCTGCCGGCAAAAGCGTCTCGGTAGCATCAGTGAAAATCCCGGAACCATTATTAACGTATATGCGATTTCGCAATTCGCTGACAGAGACGATCTCGTTATTTGTAGTAATGATATCGAGCGCTCCGTCATTATTTACATCGCAGAATCTTATATCGGAACTGCCGTCTATCACGACCGGCAAAGCAAAAGCTGTATCCCGGGTAAATACACCGGAACCGTTATTTATCAATAGGGCATCGGACGAATCCCTGCTCGCTACTACGATATCAGCGTATCCATCACCATTCGCGTCGCCGATATCTAAGGCGGAGACATCGCCTGTCAGCATAGGAAGATCGGCGCTCGTCATATCGGTAAATGTGCCTGTTCCGGAGTTTATCAGGAGCCTGGCAGATTGTCCTTCGGATGCGGAATAGGCTATAACGATTTCAGGATAGCCATCGTTATTTATGTCACCAAATTTAACATCGGTAATGTGTGTTGCATTTGAATATACCAATGAAGGAATGCGCGCGGAAGTTTCATTAGTAAACACGCCGCTGGCATTATTCGTTAAAATGTATAATTTACCGGAAGTCGTATCTACGACAAGGAGGTCAATATCATTATCTCCGTCAATATCGGCCAATCTGATGATCGACGAATCGTTTAAAGTCATACCTGCCGGGATTAAAGAAGAGGTTTGGTTTATAAAAACCGCGCTGGAACTGTCGGCGAGATAATTAAACATCGCAGAATTACTCGTATCGCTTCCCACAGAAACGGTAAGATCTTTAAATCCGGCGGATATCCCGTCCGGGACAGTAGCCCGGATCTGATTTGACGATACAACGCCCACCGAGCTTGCCTGGACAGACCCAAACTTAACTATGTTCTCGGATGCCGTTTCGCTGAAACCGCCGCCCTGAATTACAACATTTACGCCTTTTGTCGCGCTGTCCGGCAGTAAGCTATTTATATGAATAGCTCCGGTCGCCGCCGACTCCGCGCTAACGGTTACTGTCCATGTCATCCCCGTTGTCAAGCTTCCATCCGATACAACCACTCCGACCGTGTGAGAACCGACATCGGCGGCAAGGGGCGAATAAGCCCATGCATTGGCTGTATTTGTCAAACTGGCCCCATCAAATAGCCATGTGTAGCTAAGCGTATCGCCATCAGCGTCAGTTGCATTAATGCTGAATGACACCGACGAACCGGCAGTTACCGAAGCGCTCGAGGCGCTGGGAACGTAAGAAGATACTACCGGAGCGTTGTTTGTCGCGTTTGTTGCGCCAGCTTCATCCTCTTCTTCTTCGTCATTGGTCTCCGAGGTACTAGTCAAGCCGTAATATACCACTGAATCGGTAGAGGCGCTTGCCGCGGAAGTACCCGCGCTGGCGGCGGTTGTAGTCGAAGAAGACTCAGGCTGAGTAGCGGATGACTGAGAAGACGTAGAGCCATTAGATTGTGATGTAGATGTTGTCCCAGAATCTGAAGTATCTTCAGTAACAGCGTTTCCGCCTGTCGACCCGGATGAACTGCTCGTACCGGTGGGTGCTGAAATCGCTGTGGATTGGTTTGTGGTTAAAGTCGTGGTTGAAGCGGCCGTCGTAAGCGAAGTCGACGATGTAGCCGCCTGGGCCGAATGATACGCTTCCGCAGTAAGCGCCTGTCCGCTGGGCACATTAAGGACTATCTCCTTATCTCGTATCGAGACAAGCGCAATTATCGCTATTGCCGATAGTACCCAAACTTTGACTTTTCGCATCCAGCTTATCCTTTTTTAAAAAGAGACGTCGCCCTGGCTATCAATAGTAAAAGAAATTTTCTTCGTCAATTTCTTATCCAGCTTGTAAAGGTTCCCGTAATCCAGCATGATCTCGGCCTCATATTTGCCGGGAACCGCGCCGCCATTCTTCCAGAACACCCTCTGCTCCAAACCCAGGCCGCTATATATAGGAAAGTCGCGCCCTATCCTTAAATCGCTCTTTGTCCCATCCGCGGAAGTTATAAGGATGTTACCGGTCGGACGAAGATGCGCGTTCCCTTTATTTACAAGATTAAGTATAAAAATAATTCCCTTATCATTGGTGCTGTCTATATCCAGACCTTTTAATTCGCAATCGATATTGATCTTGTCGGAAACTGCCGCGTATATCGAAACACCATATCGATTCGTGATATTTAATGTTCCCTGCAGGGCGGTAGTGGCAAAATATACCATCGCCACAACTTCCGCAGACGCATCCCGAGGAACATTTATAGTATAATCGACACTTTTTGTTTCGCCGGGATTCATGTCAAATTCTATCGGCTCCACCGTAAGCCATGCCTCGACTGGAACCGAAGAAGCCCCTGTTCTCTGCTTTAACCAGTCTTCGGGCTGAACCTTAACATGAACGGCTTCCTGCCCGCTGTTGACAACCTGCAATATGCCTGTCGCGGCTTCGTCAGCTTTAACCATTACCTCGGTACTATCCGGCTGAACTACGATACCGGCGTAAGCTAAGCTCGCGAAAAATAAAACTCCTAAAAATATCAGGCACTTCGATAATTTCATATTCCTCATCTTTGTGATCGTACCCCGATAGAAATGTATTTTTCTACCGGGGCAAATCACATAACTACAATTATACTGCTATGTTTCGTTATTCGTGATACAGGTCAAACCCTACGCTAGTCGCGTAATCGCCTGCTCCACCCGCCCATGTCTTGAACAATCCGGCTACATAAACCGTGATAGTTCCAGTTACGGGATTACCGGAATAATTAACTGCTGTTGGATCTACGCAGGTGCCGCTTGCAGCGCTACCGTATGCTATGTTGCAATAACCGGCCGCGAAAGAACCAGCCCACGACTCGTCATTGGACGCTGTCGCAGTTGCAGTTGTTGAAGGATCATCCTCATCGCGCTTATCCTTAACATAGTTGTAAGCCGCGATATTGGCGATACTCGGCGCCGCAGTAGCAGGTGCCTGAGCAACCCATTTCAACGGAATGACGTTCAACCCATCGGTTGTCGCTAAGCCGTTCTTGGCGTACCTTCCATTTGTACTGCCATAATCCGGAACCTGTGTATTGTCCGTGTAGATCGCCAGCTTCCACGGATTGTAGTTACTCGAATAAGTCACCGTGATAGGACTGCTCGCGAACGAATCTGCGGACGTAGTAGCAAACGTAATCGCCGATGGAGCTACGCTCAATGATGTTGCGGCTGTAATTTTTGCGGTTGCTGTAACACTGGCCGTCTGGTCAGCGGCAAATGCATTAGCGGCCGAAAAGATAACGGCAAACGCAAACATCGCTATAATCACTTTCTTCATATTTGTCACCTCCTTCTTATTTGATTTCTGTAAACTTGTACATGACATTCTTAATGCTTTAATAAAGCTCATTCCAATCCTCCTCTCGTTAAATTAACTTTTCTATTAGTTATAACTTAATATACCATTTCGGGAAGGAAAGTCAATAGACAAAATCCGGCTTTTTTATATCTTAATATATCAGGTTGCATTTTTATCAAAAACATAAATAACTTTTAACTATTTGACAATTAAAATAATCATTTTGTCATACTTCAATACCTTTGCGTGCGCCGATTCCTCGACGGTAAGGATGACGAACCTCTCTCATATCGGTAATAAGGTCGGCTACGTTTTTAATCGCAACCGGGCAATGCCTTCCGGTCAGTACAAGCTCAACGCCACCGGGCTTATCCACGATCAGACGCCTAACTTCATTTGTATCGACCAATCCGAGCTTCATCGCGATATTTATTTCGTCAAGTATGACGATGTCGTACTTTTTTGAATAGATGTCTTTTTTGGCGGCTTCAAACCCTCGTTCGGCGCAGGCGATATCGCCCCCATGCGGCTTTCCTATTATAAAGGGGCCATTACCGCACTGGCTTATCCGAATACCCCCTATTTTCCGAAGCATTTTTATGGCGCCGCAATCGGCATTCTTCGCGAACTGATGTATCGCTACTTTTAAGCCGGATCCGGCCGCCCGTAAAGCAAGGCCGAGGGAAGCGGTCGTCTTCCCTTTACCATTACCGGTATACACATGAACATAACCCGTCTTCATGCCAGCCCTCAAACTTTTTTCCGTTCGTGATTCTTGCGGCCGTTTTTATAAAACTCATGCGCCAGCTTTACAGCCACAGCGATCGTTATAATACCGGCCACTATCAGAAGCGACGGCTTGGTGTATTTCACTAAAGCTGAGCCAAATATCGACAGCAGAAAAATTCTCGGGACAACTCCAATGAGGGTGCATATAATAAATGTCCAGAACGGTATTTTTGTAATACCCGCCGCGATGGAAAACACCTTGAACGGCACTATCGGAAGAACCCGTCCGAGTAATACGCTGTACCCGCCGTATTTCTTTGCGAATGCTTCCGCCTTAGCGATGTGGTGCGGCTTTATAAGTATAAACCTTCCGTATTTCAATATTACCGGCATCGCCGCGTACCGGCCAAGCGCATAACCCACCATGCTTCCAAGTGTCGCGCCTACCGAACCAAATATTAAGATCGACAACACCGGAACCCCGATGGCGCCGGCGCCGACTATTACAACTTCCGAAGGTATCGGCATGATGCTCGATTCGAGGAACATGCCCACGAATACTCCAAGGTCGCCGAATTTGGAGACTATCGCCATCACATTACTTTGCAATACGCTTTCGGTCATCGGAGTATCCCCTTCTCTATGTTAACGCATTTTTATCATGAATGCTATAAAACGCAGGGTGTCGATTATCGGGTTTATCTTGCTCTTCTCATCTCCGTAAATTGCCTTAATAGGAACGGATGTTATCTTAAAACCCAGCCGGCTGGCTTTTATTACAAACTCCGATTCGATTTCAAAATTCGAAGAATCTGTCTTGACCTCCTCAAGCACGCGTCTCTTTATCATTTTATAGCCACATTGGGTGTCGGATATTTTCTGGCCGCACATCCGCGATATAAGCCACGACATAAATCTATTCGTCAGCCGCCTGACGTAAGGCATCGGCCCGGGATCGGACATCCTGTTTCCTATCACTATGTCGGCACCGGAAGAGGCCATTTCTCTGACAAAATCAGGTATACTGCGCGCCTCATGCTGTCCATCGGCATCCATGATAATGACTGCGTCACACTTATCGCTTAACGCGCGGCGGAACCCTTCCCTTAAAGACGCGCCCTTCCCCATATTCTGCGGATTACGTATCACGACGGCACCCGCGTTTTTAGCCACAACCGCTGTATCATCCAGTGAGCCATCATCCACCACATAAACCCGTAACTCCTGCGACAAGACCTCAGCTATAACAGCGCCAACCGTCTTCGCTTCGTTATATGCCGGTATAAGAACACATACGCTATTCATCTTTGCTCCACATATCCTTAAAGATATACCATTGGGTCGGATATAGCCTTACATACGATTCGATTATCGATGCGCACTTTTTGCCCAGCTCCAGAACCGCGTCTTCTTCCGATTTATTTTGATCCGTAAGCATGGGCGTTTCAAAAACTACCCGAAAACTGTCGTCCGGTTCACGCGTTATAAAAGTCGGGACTACGGCTGAGCCGAGGCGATAGCTAAAAACCGATGGGCCTTTAGGGAAGAGCGTTTTTTTTCCAAAAAAATCCAGCATCAGGCCATTCTTCGTAAAATCCCTGTCGCCCAGAAGCCCCAGGACATTATTCGACCTCAATACCTTGTAACACGATTTAAGCCCCATACCTATCTCGATCGGGGTAAGGCTTCCGGCTAAACGCTGTCTTTTAAAAAAATCGTCTATTTTTTTATTTGGGTGCGTCAAGGCAACAGCGCTTACGGGATACCCGGACATGGATATTACAAATCCTCCGAGCTCCCAATTACCTATGTGAGCCGAGAGAAGGATGACTCCTTTGCCGCGCTTGAGAGCGTTATCCAGATTATGTATGCCTTCGAATTTCGCAAATCTCTTTACATATTCCGCGTCTATTTTTGACGAGCGGAAAAAATCTACCAGGTACTTCGCGAAATTCAGATACAACTCCCGTGCCATGCGTTTCAATTTTTCAGGATCGGTTATTCCGCCCGATATGATCTCCATATTCCTTATAATCGACATCCTGTCGCGACGGCTGGCAAGATAGTAAATATACGCCAAAAAAGATGCCAGGCCGTATGATGCCTTAAGAGGTAAAACATTCACCAAAAAATGCGCTATCCTGTAAAGAATATATAAAGCCACGCTATGCTATCTCCAGAATAAGTTTCGCTATGCGTATAGCGCTGTCCGGCTTGGCGAGAGCACGCGCTCTGTCGCTCATGGCCTTCAATTTATTTTTGCTCTCAAGCAGTTCGTCCAAAAGTATAGCCACATCTTCCGGGCTCTCGGCTTTCACAGCAACCTCTTCTTTTAATAAAATCTTGGTATTCATCGCTTCCTGGCCCGGAAGAGGACTGATAATAAGCATGGGCAACCCCTTAGCCAGCGCCTCGGCCGTCGTTATACCGCCCGGCTTCGTTAGTATTACGTCCGACGCTTCCATCAACTCGTCTATATTATCGGCGTAAGGATGGACCGTAACTTTGTTTTGAAATTTCCGGTTTTTTAGCGAGTTATACAGCTTTTTATTGGTGCCGCACGCTATCACCAACTGCAATCTCCTTTTAGATCGGTCGATTATCCGCACCAACTCTTTTATAGGCCCGAGACCCTGCGTGCCGCCCATAATCAAAAGACAAGGGGTGTCCTTGTCCATTCCCAACTTTTCCCGCAACACGGCCTTATCGAACGATTTTCTGAACTTGGCCTCAATAGGGATACCGTAATCCTTTATCCTGGCCGGGTCTATCCCGTTTGCTATCAGCTTATTCCCTGTCTCCTTCGAAGGTACAATGTATTGATCGACGTTATTATATACCCAGTATGAGTGCGGCGCATAATCCGTAAGCACCGCGATAAGAGGCGTATCGAGGGCAAACGACTTCTTGTAATCCGCGATCATGCCGCAAGGGAATGCCTGGGTGCAAACGATAGCGTCCGGTTTGAAATCGTCGAGGAGGACTTTCAACTTGCCTGTATTGAATCTGTGGATCATATCTCTTAAGGACTGCGTCTTTTTAAGAACTTTCGGATTATCATAAAGATAATCCCATATCTCGGGCGTCCTCTTTACGACACCCATATACGCCTTATTTATAATCTTTTCGAGTATAGGGTTGGTGTAATTAAACGAATTTATGTTGAGCGTTTGAGTGGAAGGATCCAGTTCGCACAGGGCTTTCTCTATGGCAATGCTGGCGCAATGATGGCCTGAATGTTCCGAAATGAATAGGAGGAGAACTCTCTTCATGGCTATGAGATCCTCGCCAAAAGCTGGCCCACTTTTACTTCATCACCTTCATTAACAAGTATCTCGTTTATTGTCCCGGAAACCGGAGACGGCAGATTGAAGCTCGCCTTATCGGTAACAAGCTCCACCAGGTCTTCCCCTTCCTTAATCGCATCGCCTACCGAACGGTGCCAGTAAGAAACGCTCGCTTTATCCACACCTTCCGCTATAGACGGCAAATTCACATCGGTCATGGTGATACCTCCGGTTAGTTACCTTTTACAGCCAGATACCCTTCTTCGGCCATATACGAACTTCTGACAAACGGGCCAGACGCTACATATTTAAATCCAAGACCGTAAGCCATCTTTTTGTATTCCTGAAACTCCTCCGGTGTTATGTATTTCGCGACCGGTAGATTCGCCTTGCGCGGCCTTAGGTACTGCCCAAGCGTAAGAATATCACAACCGGCGCCCCTCAGGTCTTTCATCGTTTTCAAAAGCTCGTCCGGCTCTTCGCCTAAGCCGACCATTATGGATGATTTCGTGTACTGCAAACCCGCGTCTTTCGCGTAACGCAATATCTCCAGCGAGCGACTGTAGCCGGCCATCGGCCTGGCCGTCCCGTATAAATTTTCAACCGTTTCAATATTATGACTGAAGACGTCCGGCCAGGCATCCGCCACTATTTTTACGGAAGTTTTTTCGCCTTTAAAATCCGGCACCAGAACTTCAACCTTCACGTCCGGCGTGTTACAACGTATCGCATTTATGGTATCCGCGAATTGTCCCGCTCCGCCGTCGGTAAGATCATCCCTGGTAACGGAAGTAAGCACTACGAAACGCAGATTCAACCTACGGGTCGCATCGGCTATTTCTTCAGGCTCATCCGATCGAGGAATATCGGGAACGCCTTTTTCCACCGAGCAAAACCCGCAATTTCTCGTGCAAACACGGCCGAGCAAAAGAAATGTCGCCTGAGAACGCGAAAAACATTCATTGCGATTTGGACATAATCCGGATTCGCATACCGTAGCAATCCGTTCTTCGGATAATATCTTTATGGTGTCAGCCAATCGGTTGTTTACAACGAGCTTTTTCGTAAGCCATGGTGGCCGCGCCGTAGTTACGTTCATTATTGCGCGATCCTGACGCGATGCCCGGTAATCTCATCCTTAAAATGCTTTTGCATCCGACGCTTTGCCTCAATCATATCGATCCTATGGCCCGCGATCCGCTCAAGCGAGGTAACTTCCAGCCCTGACATACCGCATGGATTTATCATCTTAAAACGGCTCAGGTCGCAATTTAAATTAATACTCATCCCGTGGAAAGTGACCCATCCTGCCGCGCCGATTCCGATCGATGCTATCTTTGCGCCCTTGACCCACACGCCCGTTTTACCGGCCACTCTTCCGCCGTAAACATCGTAATCATCCAAAAAATCTATCGCAATGCTCTCAAGACAGCGCATGTATTCATGCAAATCCAAACCAAGTTTCTTCAGATCGATGATAGGGTATATTATGAGCTGGCCGGGGCCATGATACGTAACATCCCCACCCCGATCCACCCTAATGACTTTTACGCCTATGGCCGAAAGCTCATCGGCCGCAACAAGCACATTTTCCTTATTTCCGGTACGCCCTATCGTAAAAACTTCACTATGTTCGGCGAGTATGATACTGTCATCGATCTGGCCGGAACGTCGCCGGGCAACCAGATCTTTCTGAAGTTTATAACATTCCTCATAATCTATAAGGCCGAGGTCAAATATCATGATACCTTATCACACACCATGAATAGGTGTGCCGCAAAATACGTGCGCGGTTTCCTGCCATATCTCGGAAAGTGTCGGATGGCAATGAACGACACGGCCCCACTCCTCGATGTCAACGCCCGCCGTCTTAGCAAGGGCCGCCTCCGCGATGAGATCGCAGGCGCCTTCTCCAAATATTTCCACGCCCATTATATTCCCCTTATCGTCACCTATAACTTTTGCGTACCCATCGGTCTTACCCATAAGATATGCCTTACCACTGCCCAGATACGGAAACTTCGCGACCCTGGCGGCAGGACATTTTGCTTTAGCCTCCTCCTCGCACATACCTACGCTCGCGATCTGAGGTTCCGTCCAGATACAATTCGGCACATTCGAATAGTCTTTCTTCCGCGCGCATCCTAAAATATTATCAACCGCGATTATGGCGTCATACGATGCCCTATGCGCCAAGAGAGGCCCGCGGGTACAATCGCCTATCGCGTATATATTTTTCATTCCGGTGCGAAGATGCTCATCGACAACGATATAGCCTTTTTCAGTTTTTATGCCAAGCCCATTTAAATCTCCAAGGCCGTCCGTCACAGGTTTACGTCCGACCGATACGAGCGCCTTATCAGCCTCTATCATCCTGGCGCCTGAAACAGATATTTTCAAACTGCCGTCTTTAGCGATAGATTCCGCGGCCGCGGAAGTAAGGACATCTATCCCGCGCCTTTTGAAGCTAATTTCGAGTTTCCTGGATGCTTCACGCGACTGAGTCGGGATAAGTCTTTCGGTAAATTCTATAACCGTAACCTTTGAGCCGAGCGTATTAAAAAGACTCGCGAATTCGCAACCTATCACCCCGCCGCCGACCACCGCAAGCCGCGCAGGGATCGAGCTCAAGCTAAGGATCCCGTCGCTAGTAAGTATATCGGCCTCATCGGTTTTTATATCAGGTAATTCCGCCGGGCTTGAGCCGGACGCGATTATTATATTTTTCGCGAAAAGCTCTTCGCCGCCTTGAATTTTTATATTATTGGGTTTCGCTATGCACGCGGAACCATGGATGAGGTCTATTTTATTAGCCCGCAAAAGCGTCTCGACTCCGGCACGGAGACGAAGAATGGCCTCATTTTTTCTTAAGGACATTTTTTTAAAATCGACTTTGTAACCGGCGATCTCGATGCCGCGCCCGGCGGCCTCTTTTATACAGGACAGATACGATGCCGAACTGATGAAGGATTTTGTCGGTACACACCCACGGTTGAGACATACACCGCCAACGAGATCCTTCTCTATAAGGCAAGTCTTTAGTTTACGGCGGGAAGCATATAGGGCGGCTATGTAACCACCCGGGCCTGAACCTATTATGGCGAGGTCATATTTGATCATAAAATGCTTATCGACCCCCTCGCTGTCTCCGCAGAAGCGTTAAAAGCATCGCGCTCTTCTTTGGACATTTTTAACTCGACTATCTCTTTTATGCCGCTCTTCCCCATTTTACATGGAACGCCGATGGCAATACCTTTCAGCCCGTATTCACCTTCAAGAAATGCCGAAACGACGACCGTCTGTCCGGAATCGGATAGTATCGCCTTTATCATTTTGAAAACGCCGGCGCTGGGCGAATAGTAGGCACTACCGGATCCTAAAAGTCCGACTATCTCACCGCCGCGCTTCCGGGTGCGCGCAATTATCGCGTCCAATTTCTCTCTCGACAATAGGTCGGAGACAGGCTTTCCTCCGACGAAAGTCTCCGACAATACGGGAACCATGGTGTCACCATGACTGCCCATCATGCAGGCGCTGATCGAAGATCGCGACACTTTAAGCTCGTCTGCCAAAAGATACGCGAATCTCGCGCCGTCGAGTTCACCCGCCATGCCCATCACACGTTCTCGCCTGAATCCTGTGGTTTTGTAAGCAAGGTAGGTCATAGCGTCGAGAGGATTCGCGACTATAACGACTATAGCTTCCGGTGAATATTTTCTGACGTTTTCCGAAACATTTCTGACTATAACGGAATTCTTAGCAATCAAGTCCTCGCGGCTCATCCCCGGTTTTCGAGGCAGGCCTGCCGTTATAACTACAATAGCGGATCCCGCAATCTGATTGTAATCATCTGTCCCTACGATAGAGCACTCGTGGCCTACGATAGGCGAAGCATCGAGCATGTCAAATGCCTTGCCAATCGCCAGATTCTTCGCGATGTCCAGCAAAACAATATCGGCCAGGCCGGATTCAAGGACACGCTGAGCGAGTGTAGCGCCGACAGAGCCGGCGCCTATTATGGATACTTTCGGAAAGGACTGTTTCATTTTTCAAGTTTTGCTATAATTGCGTCTGTCATCTGACGCGTACCGACAGCCGTGGGATCGTTTCTGTCCATCTTAAGATCGTAGGTTACCGACTTGCCTTCCGCAATGACCAGCGCCACAGCCTTTTCCAATCTTGCGGACGCTTTCTCCTCGCCCATATATTTAAGCATCATTACGCACGAGAGCAGGATGGCCACCGGGTTGACTTTGTTCAAGCCTTTGTATTTCGGCGCACTTCCGTGAGTCGGCTCAAAAAGCGCTATATCCGTTCCGATGTTGCCTCCCGGCGCGATACCCAACCCGCCTATAAGGCCGGCGCACAGGTCCGAGATAATATCGCCGTAAAGATTCGGCAGGACGAGCACATCGTAGTCCTCCGGCTTCTGGACTAATTGCATGCACATATTATCAACTATCCTGTCCTCGAACGCGATCCGCCCCTCGTAGGATTTCGCGACCTCCCTGGCAACTTCGAGAAATAACCCATCGGTGAACTTCATTATATTCGCCTTGTGCACAGCCGTCACCTTCTTGCGGTTATTCGCAAGCGCGTACTCGAACGCGAACTTCACTATCCTCCTCGACCCTTCCACGGAAATGGGCTTTATGCTTATCGCGGAGTCTTCGCGAATCTTCTTTTTACTTAAGGCTTCGATAAGCTCTATCAGCGTATGAACGTCCTTAGTGCCCTTTTGAAACTCGATACCTGCATACAGGTCTTCGGTATTCTCGCGGACTATCACAAGGTCTATGTCCGAATAACGTGAACGCACACCTTTGTACGATTTGCACGGCCTAAGGCACGCGTATAGATCGAGCCTTTTGCGAAGCTCGACGTTGACACTGCGAAATCCCGTACCGACAGGGGTCGTGATCGGCCCCTTCAAAGCGATCTTGTTTTTCTTTACCGATTCGATAACGCTTTCCGGTAACGGCGTTTTGTATTTTTCGATAGCGGACAAACCCGCATCGACCTCATCCCATGTTATGTCAAGCCCCAAAGCGGCGACGCATCGCTTTACCGATTCGGCAAGCTCGGGCCCTGTGCCATCACCGGGAATAAGCGTAATCCTATACTTTTTCAAAATTGAATCCCCCGTATTTTTTAAAATGTTCAACTACTCCGCCATCTTCTAAAAGTTTCTTCATCACGGCCGGCACAGGTTTTATATCAAACGTCAACCCCTTAGCCTTGTCTTTAAGCTTACCTTTTTCGATATCGAGCTCCAATTCATCGCCGTCGTCTATAAAATCGGTATCGCATTCGATGAGAAGGAGCCCTATATTAAACGCGTTACGGTAAAATATCCTCGCGAAACTCTTCGCGGCAACCGCATAGAATCCCGCCTGCTTGAGCGCCTGAGGCGCCTGTTCGCGCGACGAGCCACAACCGAAGTTCTCACCGGCTACGAGAATATCACCCTTGGTAACTCTGGCGGCAAACTCAGGATCGATATCCGCGAAGATGTACTTCGCCAATTCTTTCGGATCCTGTATTTTGAACTTATACCGTCCGGAAATTACATAATCTGTATTTATGTTGTCCTGAACCTTCAAACGCCTCGCGAAATTTTTCATCTCACACCTTCCAGCATATACGGTTGCTTTTTACCTTTCAACCTACGCGGTTGCATTTATGCAACCGCGTAGGTTGTTTGGTTTTTATAATTTCTTTCTAAACTCCCTCGGATCAGTTATCCGGCCCGTCAACGCCGATGCGGCTACCGTAGCCGGCGAACCGAGATAAATAAATGAATTCGGGTTTCCCATTCTTCCCTTAAAATTCCTGTTGGCGGTCGATATGGCTACTTCGCCGTCGGCAAGAACGCCGTTATGCGTGCCGACGCACGGCCCGCAACCCGGAGCGACCACCGTACAGCCGGATTTTACAAATATATCTATAAGCCCCTTTTTCGCCGCCTCGAGAAATATCTCACGCGACGCCGGCGCGACTATAAACCTCACCTCCGGATGAATACTCTTGCCCTTTAATATCTTCGCGGCGACTTCCAGGTCCTCGAACCTGCCATTGGTGCACGTGCCTACGAACGCTTGATTTATCTTTACACCGGAAAGTTCCGCCGCATCCGATACGTTATCGACCGCGTGCGGCTTCGCGACTTGCGGAGCGAGTTTCGAAACGTCATACGTTTTAACCGCGATGTATTTCGCGTCCGCGTCCGCTGAGACAGGGCGGGGCGTTTTGGAAGACTTCTCCTTAACCCATTTCAGTGTCTTTTCATCCGCTTCCATAAGGCCCACTTTGGCGCCCATCTCGACGACCATATTCGACATAGTAAGGCGCGCGTCGACGCTCATCGAGGATATCGCCTCCCCGTAAAACTCAACCGAGCGGTAAGTCGCGCCGTTCGAGCCGATATCTTTTATGATGTGCAATATAACGTCTTTCGAGTAAACACCTTTGGGAAGCTTACCATTTACAATGACCTTCATCGTATCCGGTACACGGAACCAGTTCCTGCCACTCGCCAGAGTTATAGCCAAGTCGGTCGAGCCAACACCGGTAGAAAATACGTTTATCGCGCCGTAGGTACAGGTATGTGAATCGGCCCCGAGCACAAGGTCGCCGCAGGTTACGTGGCCTTTCTGAGGAACAAGCTGATGGCACACACCGCAACCGATATCGTACATCTTAACATCGAGCAACTTGGCGAAGCCCCGCATCTTTTTATGTATCTCGGACACGCCTATGTTGGGACTGGGCGCCGAGTGGTCTATTATCATGTAAAATTTCGATTTGTCGAACGCCTTCTGAACGCCGAGCTTTTTAAAACTGTCGATTATTATCGAACTCGTACCATCCTGGCCGAAACAGAAATCGACGTTGCAAATCGCTATGTCGCCCGCCTTCAGATCCCTGCCGGCATGATTTGATAATATCTTTTCCGCAATAGTCTTACCCATTTTTTTTAACCCACTCCTCTATTTTATCCATACCCTTCTTTATCGAGTTCATGCTCGTCGCGAAACTGAACCGCACAACCAAATCGTCCCCGAACGGCTCGCCCGGTATTACGGCAACCTGCGCCTCGTCGAGCAAACGGTTGGCCGCAGTCACCGAACCCATCTTAAGCTTTGACACGTCGCAGAGCACATAGAACGCGCCCTCCGGACTCGTGCACGACAGCTTCCCTATGCCCGCTATCCTCGACACCATATAGTCGCGCCTCTTCCCGAACTCAACGCGCATCTCTTCGACGCATCTCTGGTCGCCGGTGATCGCTGTAAGCGCCGCCTTCTGGCTGATCGAACACGGATTGGAGGAGGCGTGGCTCTGCAGATTGGCTACCGCTTTCATTATCCGGTCGGGACCGGCCGCGTAACCGATGCGCCAGCCTGTCATCGAGTAACTCTTCGACAGTCCGTTGACCGTGATGGTACGCTCGTATATGTCTTTGCCGAGCGAGGCTATCGATACATGTTTAGCTCCGCCATAGATAAGCTTTTCATATATCTCATCGCTTATAACATAAAAATCGTTAGCCACAGCCAGCTTCGCGACAATCTTTAATTCCTCCGGCGAATATACCGACCCGGTGGGATTGGAAGGGCTATTCAGGACAAAACATTTCGTCTTCTTTGTGATCTTCGCGGCAATTTCTTTTTCGGTGGCTTTAAAATTGTTCTTCGCCGAGCTGTTTATTATTACAGGGGTGGCCGAGGCCATTTTTACCATGGCCGGATAGCTCAACCAGTAAGGCGCCGGTATCAGGACTTCATCGCCTTCTTCGCACAGTACCTGGAAAATATTGTTGAGAGAATGTTTCGCACCGTTTGAAACGACTATCTGTCCGGGATCATATTCGAGAGCGTTATCATTTTTGAATTTACGCGATATCGCCTCACGGAGTTCCTGCATGCCGCTTGATGGCGTGTACTTGGTAAAACCGGTTTTTATCGCCTCCATGGCGGCGGCTTTTATATGCGCGGGGGTGTCAAAATCGGGCTCCCCGGCCGCAAAATTAACCACATCGATACCTTCCTTGACCATCTTTTTCGCTTTGGAAGTTATCTGCAGAGTCACCGACTCCGCTATATCAGACACTCTTTTAGCCAGCTTCATTACATCTCCTCATAATTAATAGTAGTCATATTATAGTATAAAATCGGCATTTCGCAAGAGGAAAAATGGTGGCACGGGAGGAGTTTGAGCTCGAAGATGAATAAACCAATTCGACCTCCGAGGTCGCACCTCCGAGGTCGAATTGGTTACTCTCCACAAGATCTGATTTATATTAGAAGTCGCCGCGCTTGCGAAAGAATCCGCGGACATTTTTCATGAAACCTTTATTGTCGGCGAGTTTCTTATCTTCGCTTCTCGCTTTTTCCGCGCGTTTTTCTTCGTCTAATGTCGGCTTCGTCTTCTGTATCGTCTTCGCCTTCGGCTCTTTGTGCTTTTCTTCCTTAGGCGCTTCCGACGCTTTCGACAGGTCTTCCTTCTTCGTTTCTGCCACTGGCTTACCAGTCTCTTCCGTCTTTGCCTTTTTCTTCTTTGGAAGCTTCTCGACGATCTTTTTATCCGTGAGTTCCAGGAAGCACATGCTCGCGCCGTCACCTCTTCTAAAGCCTAAAGGTATGATCCGCGTGTACCCGCTTGTGCGGCTTTTGCAAAGCGGCACTATCTCTTTAAAAAGCTTACCGACGAGATCCCGGTCCTGCAGGATCGCGTATGCGCGACGCCTGGCGTCGACGGTATCGGTCTTTGCCAGCGTTATCAGATGCTCCGCCAGGCGTCTTACTTCTTTTGCCCTGGCAGTTATCATATTTATCCTCTGGTACTTAAACAAGCTTGTTACCATACTCTTAAGGGCCGCCTTTCGGTGGCTCGTCTTCATGCTCAGTTTTGAACGGCTCTGTCTGTGTCTCATATTACTCCGACTCTTCCTTCTTTGATTTGGAGCCTTTCTCGTCGGACTTCATGCCGAGGGCGAGCCCCATACCAACAAGTATCTTATTGATCTCGGCAAGCGATTTCTTACCGAAATTCCTGTACTTTAACATCTCCAGTTCCGAACGCCTTACGAGATCACCGATCGTCTTTATCCTGGCTTCTCTTAAGCAATTGGAACTTCTGACCGAGAGCTCAAGCTCCGATATCGGTATCTTCAATTTATCGTTAAATTGCTTCTGTTCTTCCGTCTCCACCGGCGCCTCTTCCTCTTCAGGAAGTTTGCCAAACCCGACGAATATATCAAGGTGTCTTTGCAGGATGTTTGACGCGTAGAGCAACGCCTCTTTCGGCTCGATCGAACCGTTTGTCGTTATCTCAAGTATCACCTTATCGTAATCCGTTATCTGGCCGACCCTGGTATTCTCGACGAAGAAATTCACTTTTACGACCGGCGTAAATATTGAATCGACCGCTATTACCCCTATCGACTGTCCCTCTTTCTTATTCCTCTCGGCCGGTACATAACCTCTGCCCCTGGCCACTTCGAGCTCCATCTTAAAAGGAACGTTCTTCGTCAACGTGGCGATGTGAAGATCGGGGTTGACTATTTCAACCGTTTCATCGACCTTGATGTCTTTAGCTGTTATCTCGCCCTTCTTGTCCACATCGATCATCATAGGTTTTGGTATTTTGAAATGTGACTTTAGGATAAGCTTCTTTATATTCAATATTATCTGTGGAACATCTTCTACCACACCGTTTATAGCGGAAAACTCGTGATGTACTCCCGCGATCTTTATGCTCGTAACAGCCGTGCCTTCTATAGAAGATATCAAAACCCTCCTAAGGCTGTTGCCGATCGTTACACCGTAACCGCGCTCAAAAGGTTCGGCCACGAATTTGCCGTATGTCGGTGTATATGTCGATTCGTCAAGTACTAATTTTTTAGGCATCTCGAAATTCTTCATACTTATACCCATATCGCGCTCCTCCAGTATATGCTTACGCTATCGCGTTATTTCGAATACAACTCAACAATAAGCTGTTCCTGTATCGGGAAACCCACATCTTCTTTGGTAGGCATAGCCGTTATCTTGCATTTAAAATTCTTAGGGTCGATCTCTATCCACTTGGGGATAGTCCGCCCCTTCAGCGCCTCAAACGTCTCCGCCAACCGCTTTGCGGCAGGTTCTTTCATCTTTACTGAAACTTCCTGCCCCGCCTTGACAACATACGCGGGTATATCCACTCGCTTGCCGTTGACACGCGCCAGTCCATGCTGGACTATCTGTCGCGCTTCGGCTCTTGAGTTCGCTAAATTCATCCTAAAAATAACGTTGTCGAGCCTTCTTTCCAAAAGTTGTAAGAGAGTTATACCTGTTACACCTTTCGAGCGTTCCGCTATTCTGAAATAATGTTTGAACTGCCGCTCGAGAACACCGTAAATCCTTTTAACTTTCTGTTTTTCTCTCAGCTGAATGCCGTAGTTCGACTCTTTCTTTCTCGCCTGGCCGTGCTGGCCCGGAGCAAAGTCCCTGCGCGACAAAGCGCACTTCTCGCCGTTGCACCTGGAACCTTTCAGGAAGAGCTTTATGCCTTCCCGTCTGCAAAGCCTGCATGATGGGCCTGTATACCTCGCCATTACACTCTCCTTCGCTTCTCTGGGCGGCAACCGTTATGTGGTATCGGGGTAACATCCCTGATAGACCTTATGGTCAGCCCCGCCGCCTGTATGGACCTGATCGCCGATTCTCTGCCGGCGCCCGGACCTTTAACGTATACTTCAACCTCTTTAACTCCGCGTTCCGCGGCCTTACGCGCGGCGTTCTCTGCCGCTATACCCGCCGCGAACGGCGTAGATTTTTTCGAACCTTTAAAACCTGCGCTTCCCGTAGATGCCCACGTCAGCGTATTGCCTTCTTTATCAGTGATCGTCACAATAGTATTATTGAACGTGGCAAGTATGCGGGCTATGCCGCTGGTAACTACGCGTATCGCTTTTTTGGACTTTTTAGGTTTACTTTTTTTCTGCTGTTCCACTATCTTTCACGGTCCTTTCTGCCTTTTGCCTTATTACGCCCACCGTCTTCCTCGGGCCTTTTCTCGTTCTGGCATTGGTCTTGGTTCTCTGCCCTCTAACGGGCAAGCCGCGCCTGTGCCTCAAACCTCTATAACTACCGACATCGATGAGCCTTTTTATATTCGCCGATATATCGCGTCTCAGATCACCCTCAACCCTATAATCCTTCTGTATGACGGATGAAAGGCGCGCTATCTCTTCTTCTGTAAGATCCTTCGCGCGCTTATCGGGATTGATATTCGCTATCTTGAGTATCTTGTTCGAAAGCGGCCGACCTATCCCATATATATAAGTCAGGGATATTTCCACCCTCTTTTCCTTCGGTATGTCTACACCAACTAATCTCGGCACTTAAAACCTCCTGGTCATCCCTGTCTCTGTTTATGTTTCGGATTGGCGCATATTATCATAAGCGTGCCCTTGCGGCGCACAACCTTACACTTCGGGCAAATCTTTCGTATACTTGAACGTACTTTCATATTTATTTCTCTCTCCGGGTTATCCTTCCCCTGGAAAGGTCATAGGGGGACAACTCCAATGTTACCGTGTCGCCGGGCAGTATCCGTATAAAATTCATTCTCATCTTGCCCGATACGTGAGCGAGCACTTTATGACCGTTGGGGAGTTCCACCCTAAACATCGCATTGGGTAGCGTCTCCAACACCTTTCCTTCAACGACTATCGCTTCTTCTTTTGGGCTCATATTCTATTCCGTCAGGATCTGCGGGCCGTCTTTCGTTATCGCAACCGTATGTTCAAAATGGGCCGAAAGTTTCCTGTCTTTTGTTACTATAGACCATCCGTCGTCGAGCGATTCGACCTCAAATGAACCGGCATTGACCATGGGCTCTATCGCCAACACCATCCCCGGTTCAAGCACCGGACCCATCCCCGGTTTGCCGAAATTCGGCACCTCGGGATCTTCATGGACGTTCGTCCCTATTCCGTGCCCGACAAGAGCGCGCACTACGCTGAAACCATTCGTCTCCACAAACTGCTGTATTGCGCAGGACATATCGGTCAGATGAACACCTGCCCGGGCCTTCTCGATTCCTATATAAAGAGCTTTCTTTGTTACATCTATAAGCTTACGGGCCGTATCGCTTATCTTGCCGACACCAACCGTTATCGCGGCGTCCGCACAATAGTCCCTGAATCTTACGCCTATATCTATCGAAATTATATCGCCGATACGCAACTGCCTATCCGACGGTATACCATGTACTACGGTTTCATTTATCGAAGCACAAATATTGTTCGGGAACCCGTTGTAACCCTTAAATACCGGATAACCGTTACGCTTCAATATCTCATCGCGCGCTATCGCATCGAGTTCTTCGGTGCTAACACCGGCTTTAGCCGCGGCGCCGACCTTCTCTAAAGTCTTTGCCAGTATCGCGCCCGCTTTTTTTATCTCTGCAATCTCGTCTTTAGACCTTAAGACGATCATGCAAGCTTGGCCTCGGCGAATATCTGCGCGAGAACTTTAAACAGCTCGCGCACTCCCAGGTCGCCCGACACCTTCTTCAGTATGCCTTGCTTCGTATAGTAATCGACGAGCGGCTTAGTCTGCTCTTCGTAAACCTTCAGTCTGTTCAAAACGGTCGCCTCATTATCATCCGGCCTCTGATAAAGCTGGGCGCCGCACTTATCGCATACGTTCGCTACCTTTGGAGGCATATTCTTTACGTGATAATTAAAACCGCAGGACTTGCATACCCTGCGCCCCGTAAGGCGCTCTATCGCGACGGCCGACGATGTTTGAAAATATACGACCATGTCAACACCGGACTTTATAGCCTTCAGCGCTTCGTCGAGACCTATAGCCTGCTTTACCGTTCTTGGAAATCCGTCGAGAATAAAACCTTTTTTCGTGTCCGGGTTCTTCAGTCTTTCAGCGACTATACCGATAACTACTTCGTCAGGAACAAGTTCGCCCTTATCCATAAAAGACTTAGCCTTCAAACCCAGCGGCAAACCCGCTTTTACAGATTCCCTCAATATGTCGCCGGTGGAAATGTGCGGCACGCTGTAGCTTTTTGCCAGCTCAACGCTCTGTGTACCTTTTCCCGCTCCCGGAGGCCCTAATAATATAAGCTTCAAAAATATCTCCTTAAACCTTTATGATACCCTTGCCTTCAAACGCCCCTTCTTCATAAACCCTTCGTAATGACGCATTAAAAGGTGCGACTCTATCTGCTTCATCGTATCGAGCATGACTCCTACGATGATAAGAAGACCCGTACCGCCGAAGAAACTGGCCACAAGATACGGTATCTTGAGCCATCCCGATATTATACTCGGAAATACTGCGATCAACGCTAAGAATATCGCTCCCGGGAACGTGATACGCGTCATTATAAAATCTAGATATTCTGCGGTCTGCCGCCCTGGCCTTATTCCGGGAACAAAACCGCCGTATTTTTTCATATTGTCCGATATATCTATCGGATTGAATGTTATCGCCGTGTAAAAATAAGCGAAGAACATTATCAAAAGAGCATATATCGAATTGTAAAGCCATTCTCCTCTTGTCAGCGCCTGCGCAAAACTCTGAAATCCCTGGTGTGGTATAAAACCTGCTATTGTCGCAGGGAACAAAATTATACTCTGCGCAAATATGATAGGGATAACACCTGCCTGGTTTACCCGAAGAGGCAGGAATGTTGATTGCCCTCCGTAAACTTTTCTGCCCACAACTCGCTTTGCATACTGGACAGGTATCTTCCGCTGTCCCTGAGTCACGACTATAACCGCTACTACGACCGCCACGAGCATCACAATCATCAGGATAAGCGTAAATGGATCGAGCTGTGCCTTCTCAGGAGCGAACGGCGAAAACAAGGCCCACAACTGGTATAGCGCCGTAGGTATTCTGGAAATGATACCGGCTGTGATGATGAGCGACATACCGTTACCAATGCCGTACTCCTGTATCTGCTCGCCCAGCCACATGATGAATGCAGTACCGCTGGTAAGAGTGATAACTGTCAATATCTGGAAGCCCCATCCCGGTATCGGAACTACACCAGGTATCTGCGTGCGGGACAGGTTCTCGATCCAAAGAGCTATGAAATACGACTGTATTACCGATAGTACGATAGTACCGTATCTGGTATACTGCACTATCTTCTTGTGCCCGGCCTCGCCTTCCTTTGCCAGCTTCTCAAGGGCAGGAATTACCGCCGTGAGCAGTTGTATAATAATGGAGGCTGATATATACGGCATGATCCCGAGGGCAAATATCGTCATTCGCGATATAGCGCCGCCGGAGAACATATTCATTATGCCAAAGAGTGCGCCGCCCGATTGCTGGGCCAGGTGCGCAAAATACGCCGCGAGTTTACCGCCGTCGATGCCAGGAGTAGGTATATATGTGCCTATCCTGTAAACAGCTATCAGGGCGAGAGTGAAGAATATCTTCTTCCTCAGGTCCGGTATCTTTACGATATTCGCAAATGCCTGCAACATATTTTATAGCCGTTATTTTATATATTCAAGCTTTGAGCCGGACGCCTCAAGAGCCTTTACCGCGCTCTTCGAAAACTTATGCGCCTTAACGGTAAGCGCCTTCATGGCCTTCCCCGTGCCAAGTATCTTGATCTGTTCATTCAGACTGCCTATAAGGCCAGCCTTTTTAAACTCTACGGGCCCCACGATGGCTTTATCGGCAAACCTGTTGAGCGATTCTATATTTATAACCTGGTATCCATTTTTAAATAGCGCGTTAAAACCGCGTTTCGGTATGCGCCTTATCAGGGGCATCTGCCCACCTTCGAATCCCGGCCTCGTCGTCCTGCCGGAACGTTTCAGTGCGCCCTTCCTGCCGCGGCAGGCATTCTTACCATGGCCCGAACCACAACCACGACCGCGCCGTTTCATCTTCCTGTTCGCGCCTTTCGGCATCGTTATATCGGATATCTTCACTGAATTATTCCTCGCCTTTATATATCTTCCGTTCCAAACGTAGCTGTTTTAATCCTTCGATAGCCGCCTTGAGCACATTCATGGCGGAATCAGATCCAAGGCTTTTCGTGAGAATGTCTTTTATGCCCCCCGCTTCACAAATCGCCCTAACCGCGCCGCCGGCAATTACCCCAGTACCTTCAACTGCGGGTTTCAGAAGAACTCTCGCCGCCTTATAGTGGCCTATAATTTCGTGAGGTATTGAAGTGCCTTTGAGTGGTATTCTGAAAAAATTCTTCTTCGCGTCGTTCAGCCCTTTCCTGATCGCATCCGCGACTTCATTGCCCTTACCGAAACCGAGGCCTACATTACCCTTACCGTCACCCGCCACTACAAGCGCGTTGAAGGAAAATCTCCGGCCGCCCTTCACTACCTTGGCAACCCTTTTTATGGTAACAACTTTCTCTATTAAACCGTCCTCGTCCTTGGAACGCCCCTGCTGACCACGCCCCTGTCCGCGCCCTTGCGGCCGTCCGCCGCGTCCCTGCCCCCCCGGCCTTCTGGATCGCGTCTGAACAGCCCCTGGAGCCGTTGGTGCTACCGCGGCTACCGGTTGTCCGCTCTTCGCATCCGCTGTCGGCAATGATGCAGGTGGAGGTGTCACATTTTTTTCTTTATTGTCGTTCGTAGGGTTTTGCAATTTCGTGAACTCCTATTTATTTTGCGATTAAAATTTCAATCCGCCTTTACGTAAGCTCTCAGCAAGAGCTTTAACTTTACCGTGATAGGCATAACCGGACCTGTCAAACACGATCTTTTCTATGCCTTTAGTCTTGCACACTCCCGCGAGTGCCTCACCGAGAAGTATAGTACCTTTAAGATTGCCCGCATCTTTCTTTATCTTATCCTTGAGTATCGGCGAATTGGTCGCAAGTGACGCGAGTGTATGACCATTCATATCGTCAATCAGCTGGACGTACATATTCCCCAAGCTCCTGTATACGCTAAGCCGCGGCTTATCTTTCGTTCCGGAAATCTTTTTCCGGATTATCTTGTGCCTCTTTTCCCGACCTTCGAGTTTTATCCATTTTTTTATCATATTTTACGCTCCGCCCGCGCCGGCACCGGCAACCGCTTTACCGGCTTTCCGCCTGACGTGTTCTCCGACATATTTTATACCTTTGCCCTTATAGGGTTCCGGCCTGTAGAAATCCCTTATCTCCGCCGCCGCTTCCCCGACCTTCGCCTTATCGATACCTTTCACGGTAATGAGATTCGGCTTCGGTGTCTCGATTGTGATGCCTTCGGGTATGTTGTAATTTATCGGATGCGAATAACTGAGCTGGATGTTCAGGATTTTGCCCTGGACAGCCGCTTTGAAACCAACACCCGTTATCTCGAGATCCTTCTTGTATCCATTAACAACACCTAAGATCATATTATTGACGAGACTGCGAATAAGTCCATGCGTCGCCTTATTCTGCTTTGAATCCGAAGGTCTTGTTACGACAACGGTATTGTCCTTAACCTCAACCTTGAATGCCGGATTAAAAACATAACTGAGTTTCCCTTTCGGCCCTTCAATATTTATCGTGTTGGCGCTTACAACGACCTTAACGCCTCCAAGTATAGCAACCGGCTTTTTACCAATACGTGACATATTATTCTCCGCTTCCGCTTACCAAGTGTAGCAGATAACTTCGCCGCCCAATTTACTCTCGCGCGCTTCATTATCCGTCATCAGGCCTTTTGAGGTAGATATTATAGCGACGCCCAACCCGCCATATACCTTCGGCAATTCATCAGCTTGTTTATATATCCGCAACCCCGGCTTAGATATGCGCTTTATGCCGATCATCGCCGGAGATCCTTCTTTGCCATATTTCAAATATACCCGCAGGATACCCTGTTTTGTATCCTTTATGAGCTTATAATTGTCAATAAAATGCTCTTTCTTCAGTATCTTTAGTATCTCTTCGAGAAGCCCGGAACCTTTGATCTCGGCTGTCTCTTTTTTTGCAAAGCTCGCGTTCCTCAGTATCGTTAACGCGTCGGCTATCGGATCTGTAACTGACATTTTTACCCTCTTTTTAGTTTTCCTGTAACGACCAACTATGAATTAACCTACCAGCTGGCTTTCACAACGCCGGGGATCTCGCCTCTTAACGCAAGTTCCCTGAAACATATTCTGCAAAGCTGGAACCTCCGCAGGAAACCCCGCGGACGACCGCATAGTTTGCAACGGTTGTATTTCCGTACTTTAAATTTCGGCTTTCGCGACGCTTTTACTATTAACGATGTCTTCGCCATTATCTCTTTCTTTCGCTTGTTATTTCTTCGTGAACGGCATACCGATAAGACGCAGTAACTCGAACGCCTCTTTAGCGGTTTTTGCCGTGGTACATATAATAATGTCCATACCGTGAACTTTTGTCACTTTATCTACATCGACCTCAGGGAATATCAACTGTTCGTTCAACCCGAAAGCGTAATTGCCGCCCCTGTCAAACGAATCGGTTGAAAGCCCGCGGAAGTCCCTTATCCTCGGTATCGCAACCGAGATCATCCTGTCTAAAAATTCATACATTCTGGAGCGCCTCAGCGTTACCTTACAACCTACTGCGGAGCCTTTACGTATCTTAAAACTGGCTATAGCCTTCTTGGCTCTTGTAGTAACAGGCCTCTGTCCCGTGATCATAGCTATCTCGTCCTGCGCCGCTTCCAGGAGCTTAACATCCTGTACTGCTTCGCCGAGCCCGATATTTATCACTATCTTGGACAACTGCGGAACTTCCATCATGTTCTTATACCCGAAAAGCTTCATCATTTCGGGCGCAATCTCTTTTTTGTACTTCTCCTGCAATCTTGGCGTTGTCATCTTTTAAATAACCTCTTTGCATCTTTTACAGTACCGCGACTTCGTACCATCGGCCAGGATATGCACCCCCGTATTGGCCGGTTTATTACACGTCTTGCACATAAGCGCTAAATTGGACAGCTGTATCGGGCTCTCCTTCTGGACGATCCCGCCCTGCTGATCCTGCTTCGTCTTCCTCATATGCTTCTTGACGTAGTTTATACCTTCGACAAAAGCCTTGCCATCATTGACATTGACGCGAAAGACCTTACCCGTCTTGCCCTTATCCTTGCCTCTTAACACATAAACCATGTCGTTCTTTTTTATCTTGTTCACAATACCTCCGGTGCCAGGGATATTATTTTCATGAAATTCTTATCACGCAGTTCTCTGGCTACGGGACCGAATATCCTGGTTCCCCGCGGGTTCATCTGGTCATCGATTATAACAACCGCATTCCTGTCGAACCTAAGTTTTGTCCCGTCAGGTCTGGCTATCGAGAACGCGGTGCGGACTATGACGCCTTTAACAACCTCGTGATCCTTTACGATACCATCCGGCGCCGCTTCTTTGATGTTGCAGGTTATGATATCACCTATATCGGCATGCCGCCTGTTCTGTCTGCCCAGCACGCCTATCATGGAAGCGCGCCTGGCTCCTGTATTATCAGCAACATCTAAAATCGAACGCATTCGTATCATGTTCTACTCTTCCGTTTAAACCTGGTTATTGTTGACTTGACTATCGGCTACCGTTTTTATCTCGGCCTCTTTTTCACCCGACGCCTTTTTAACCACCTCTACGAGCCGCCATCTCTTAGTTTTAGAGATCGGCCTCGTCTCCTGTATCCTTACTATATCGCCCGTCTTGGCAACATTTTTCTCGTCGTGCGCTTTGAACTTGGTCGACTTCTTTACATTCTTATTATAAACAGGATGGCGCATTACTCTGTCTACCTGGACTGTTATGGTCTTATCCATCTTATCGCTGACCACAACACCCATCCTCTCCTTACGGTTAGCCCTGGAGTTACTTTGCATTTGCCTTCTCCCTTATAACAGTCTCGCACCTTGCGATATCTTTCCTGGTCTCATTTATTTTGTGCGGCTTCTCGATCCTGCCCGCCCTAGCCTCGGTCCGAAGATTAAAAAGCTCCTTCTTCAGGCCCTCTATCTTGAGCTTTATCTCATTAGCTGTCATATTTCTTAATTCGTTCGTCTTTAACATTAGTGTGCCGCCCTCGTAATGAACTTCGTCCTGAACGGTATCTTGTGCGCCGCTATCCTCATGCAATCCCTAGCCACTTCAAACGGCACGCCGTCCATCTCGAATAATATCTTCCCCTTCTTTATTACGGCAACCCAGTGATCCGGCATGCCTTTACCTTTACCCATCCTGGTTTCGGCCGGCTTTTTAGTGATCGGCTTATCCGGGAATACCCTTATCCAAACTTTACCGCCGCCTTTTAAGCTTCTCATTATACCGACACGGGCCGCCTCGATCTGCCTATCCGAAAAGTACGCGTTTTCGAGCGCTTTCAGACCAAATTCACCGAAAGCTATTTTTGCGCCGCGGTATGAAGTGCCGAACCGTCTTCCGCGTTGCGATTTTCTGAATTTAACCCTCTTTGGCATCAAACCCATTACTTCTTCTCCTCCACAGGTTCCTCTTTAACTTTATCGAGGACCTTGTCGCCTTTATATATCCATGTCTTGACACCGATCAATCCGTATGTAGTCTGCGCTTCTGCAAAACCATAATCGACATCCGCCCTCAGAGTTTGCGCAGGTATAGATCCTACACGATAACTCTCCCGTCTGGCTATTTCAGCGCCTCCGAGCCTGCCCGAACATATTATCTTCACACCCTTGGCGCCATTATCCAGCGCGCTCTGAACAGCCTTTTTCATGGCCCTCTTGTGCGGTATTCGTTTTTCCAACTGGAACGCTATATTTTCCGCCACAAGCTGTGCGTCGACATTCGCGTTCTTTATATCTTTAATGTCTATGATCACCTCTCTGCCGGTGATAGAATGGAGCTCTTCTTTAAGCTTCTCGATCTCGGACCCGCGACGGCCTATGATTATACCGGGACGAGCCGAAAATATCAATACTCTGACCTTATCACTAGAACGCTCAACCTCAATTTTGGAAACCGCGGCAGTGGCAAGCGCCTTCTTGATAAACTTGCGGATCTTTACATCCTCAAGCAACATCTTTGGGAATTCGTTCTTTTTGGCGAACCAGCGTGATTTCCAATCGTAGATATACCCGACTCTGAAGCCGTATGGATGAACTTTTTGCCCCATATTATTCCTTACCCTTTACCTTTTTACTTTTTGGATGTACTTTTTCGATTTTGCTTTTTGCTTTATTTTCTACCGTGCCATGCGAGTGTTTTACTTCCGCCTTATGCGCATGAGCAGTTTCCGCGTTATCGGCCTTAGGCATAAGGTCGAGCTCGACGGTAATGTGACTTGTGCGCTTCTTTATCATACCGGCCCTGCCCATCGAAGCCGCTCTAAAACGCTTGAGCATCGGCCCACCGTTGGCAATAAGGTTGGATATGTAAAGCTGTGAAACATCGACACCCTGCTTCCGCTTTGCGTTGCTGATAGCGGAATTTATAAGATCGATGGCATATTTCGACGCACCTTTTTTGACACCTGTCAATATCGCGATGGCGTCTTCCGCCCTTTTACCTTTGACAAGAGGTATTATAAGCCGGAACTTCCTCGGCGTTATTCTTATATATCTTAAGACTGCTCTCGTAACCATCTCTTCCCCTCTATCTATTCTACGTTTTGTCCATTGATATTTCGGTGGCCGCACCGTGTTTCTTAAATGTCCTGGTGGGCGAGAACTCGCCGACCTTGTGGCCTACCATATTTTCCGTAACATATACCGGCAGGAACTTTCTTCCGTTGTAGACGGAGAGCGTGAGCCCGACAAATTCCGGAGTGATCGTAGATCTACGCGCCCATGTCTTTATCGGTTTTTTATCGCCCGCTTTTACGGCCTTCTGCACCTTCATAAGGAGCTTCTCGTCGATAAACGGCCCCTTTTTAGTTGACCTCGACATCCGTTATTTTCTCCTCTTGAGTATGTATTTATCCGAATGCTTCGCTTTGCGCGTCTTTAATCCCTTTGCGTACTGCCCCCACGGTGATCGTGGCAATCCGCCGGACGCTTTACCTTCGCCGCCACCCATCGGGTGGTCGTGCGGGTTCTTCGCGACACCTCGGGAGTATGGCCTCAAACCCATCCATCTCGACCGGCCCGCCTTACCTATAGATATGGTTTCATGCTCGATATTTCCGACCTGCCCTATCGTAGCCATACACGCAAGATCGATCATGCGTATTTCACCACTGGGTAGCTTTATCTGGGCGTAACCGCCTTCTTTCGCCATGATAAGGCACGAGTTGCCGGCAGACCTGCATATCGTAGCTCCGGCACCCTTCTTCATTTCGACATTGTGTATCGGTATACCGGCCGGTATATTTAAAAGTGTGGTAGTATTGCCGGTCTTTATTTCGGCGGTTGCGCTCGAAATAACCGTATCATTCACACTTAAGCCTATCGGCGCGATTATATATCTCTTCTCACCGTCGGTATATTCCACAAGGGCCAATCTCGCCGAGCGGTTCGGGTCGTACTCTATTCCTATGACCTTACCCGGAACATCGAGCTTGTTGCGCTTAAAATCTATAATCCTTAACATCCTTTTATGGCCGCCTCCGCGATGGCGCGACGTTATGCGCCCGCGATTATTCCTGCCGCCGGATTTTTTCAACGCCATAAGGAGATTCTTCTCCGGGGTCGACTTCGTCAACTCCTCGAAGTCCGATATCGCGGCGTGCCTTAAACCCGGTGATGTTGGCCTGAATTTTTTTATTCCCATTTCATCCTCTTCTTAAGTTACGTCTATTTTGTTGCCGTCTTTAAGAGTAACTATCGCTTTTTTCCAATCCGGCGTCTTGCCTATCGTATAACGAACACGTTTTGATTTGCCTCGCATCATAACGGTGTTAACGCCGTCCACTTTTACTTTATATATGTCCGCTATAGCCTTTTTTATCTCTATTTTATTGGAATGTTTATCGACCCAGAAAAGATATTTATTTAGAGGCATAAGATTGGCCCCTTTTTCCGTCCTGATCATTCCTTTTACTATATCGTGAGGGTCTTTCATCTTAGACCTTAAGCCTTTCCGGTAATTTTTGCAAAGCCGCCTTCGATATCACCATATTGTCACACTTAAGAACGTCGATCGTATTAAAATCCCTGTAGTTCTTTACGGAGACTTCCTGCAGGTTCCCGGAAGCCGTTCTTACCTTACTATCAATGTTGTCGAGGACAAAGAGGCTTTTGCCTTTCAATTTAAGAGCACCCAGAATGGCTTTGAACTTTTTCGTCTTAGCCTCGGTTATGTCCACAGAGCTTATACCCATAACCTTCTCGTCATTCAGTTTTGAATTGATGCTTGAAAGAAAAGCCAGCCTTTTAACCTTCTTGGGAAGTTCGCGGTGAAAATCCCGGGTATGAGGCCCAAATATCGTACCACCATGCCGCCATAACGGCGAACGCGTAGAACCTGCCCTCGCCCGGCCTGTACCCTTCTGCCGGAACGGCTTCTTGCCGCCGCCGGATACGTCACCGCGCGTCTTAGTGGAGGCATTACCCTGGCGCTGGTTCGCGTTATACATGATCACGGCTTGATAGAGCACCTCTTTATTGACCCTGCCGTCAAAAACTTCTTTATCGAGACTCAGGCGTTCGATCTCTTTACCATTCTGATCATACATAGGTATCGAAAAACCATCAGCCGCATTTTTCTTGGGCTTTTCAGTCTTCGCCTTTTCAATCGTTGCCTTTATCTGCCTGGCTTTCGCTTTTCTTGGATTTTCTTTGTTCGTTTTCATATTTCCCTTAAAGTTCGCCTTATTTCTTCATCGCAGTCTTGACGCTTTTCTTCGTCGAGGCCTGCACGGCTTTACGTTTTACGAAACCTTTTGGACGTTTCCTGGCTTCCTTAACAATAAGGAAACTATTCTTGTGTCCCGGAACGCTTCCTCTGACCAATATCAGATTGTTTGCCTTATCGACATCTATTACTTCCAGGTTCTGAATGGTAATCCTGTCTACTCCCATATGGCCTGGAAGATGATGTCCTTTTGTTACTCGCCCTAAACGCGCGCCGGATTGGATAGAGCCAACTGCACGATGAAACATAGAACCGTGACCGTCATCTCCACCTGCCCAACCCCACCGCTTGACACCGCCCTGAAATCCTTTTCCTATCGAGGTACCGGTTACATCCACATAATCGCCTTTGGCGAAAAGATCTGCTTCGATCTTCTGTCCGGGCTTATAAATGGTCGCGTCGACTACTCTCAACTCTTTCACGAACCTTGCAGGAGTAACGCCCGCTTTTTTAAAAGTACCCTTTTCAGGACTATTCACGAGCTTATCGCGTCGTGTACCAAAACCTATCTGTATAGCACTGTATCCATCGGTCTCTTTAGTCTTAACCTGTACCACATGGCACGGGCCAGCCTCTATGAGCGTTACCGGCACTATCTTCCCGGCCTCATTATATATGTTCGTCATTCCCAGCTTTTTACCCAATATTCCTAGCATATCCATCTCTCGTTTGTGCGTTTTTTACGCTTATTTGATCTCAACATAAACACCGGCGGGCAGATCCAGCTTCTTGAGCGCATCGATCGTCTTCGACGTCGGTCCAACTATATCCAAAATGCGCTTATGCGTCTTTATCTGGAACTGTTCGCGCGACTTCTTATCGACGTGCGGCGATCTCAATACCGTAAAGATCTCGCGCTTTGTCGGAAGAGGTACGGGGCCGGCAATACTGGCTCCCGTGCGTTTTGCCGTTTCGACTATCTCCTGGGCCGAAAGGTCCAGAAGCCTGTGGTCGTAGGCGATCAATTTAATCCGTATTTTTTGAGGTGCTTGCTGTGCCATTTTCTCTACTCTATCACTTCGGTTACAACCCCGGCGCCTACTGTGTGGCCGCCTTCGCGTATGGCGAAGCGCAGTTCCTTTTCCATGGCTATCGGGGTTATGAGCACTACTTCGAACTGGACGTTGTCGCCGGGCATTACCATCTCAACATCTTTCGGGAGGGTAACTACGCCGGTAACGTCGGTAGTTCTGAAGTAGAACTGCGGTCTGTATCCATTAAAGAACGGCGTATGACGGCCGCCTTCTTCTTTACTTAATATATACACTTCTGCTTTGAACTTCGTGTGAGGCGTGATCGAACCGGGCTTGGCGAGTACCTGGCCGCGCTCAAGATCGGTCTTTTCAATGCCCCTTAAGAGAACGCCTATGTTGTCGCCGGCCTGTCCTGAATCGAGGAGCTTTCTGAACATCTCGACGCCTGTTACAACGCTCTTCTTGGTCGGCTTTATACCTACTATCTCTATCTCCTCGCCTACCTTTATGATACCGCGTTCGACCCTGCCTGTTCCTACTGTGCCGCGGCCTGTGATGGAGAATACGTCTTCTATGGGCATAAGGAACGGCTTATCGATGTCGCGTTTAGGTTCGGGGATGAATGTATCGCACGCTTCCATAAGATCCATGATAGGCTTTACCGCATCCGCGTTATCGGCCTGGGTCATAGCCTTAAGGGCGCTTCCTCTTATTACAGGGGTCTTGTCCCCGGGGAAGTTATACTTGGTCAGAAGCTCTCTTACTTCGAGTTCGACTAAGTCTACGAGTTCTTTGTCTTCTACTAAGTCTACTTTATTGAGAAATACCACTATTGAAGGAACGTTGACCTGACGGGCCAAGAGGATGTGCTCTCTTGTCTGAGGCATCGGGCCGTCTACAGCGGATACTACGAGGATAGCTCCGTCCATCTGGGCGGCGCCTGTGATCATGTTCTTAATGTAGTCGGCGTGGCCCGGGCAGTCGATGTGCGCGTAATGGCGCTTCTCTGTTTCGTATTCGACGTGCGCGACCGCTATCGTTACGGTCTTGGTTTCGTCACGGACGGTACCGCCTTTGGCGATATCGGCGTAGCTTTTAACCGTGGCCTTGCCCTTCTTCGCGAGAGTAGCAAGTATAGCCGCCGTAAGAGTAGTCTTGCCGTGGTCGATGTGGCCGATGGTGCCTATATTGACGTGCGGCTTGCTCCTTACAAAATTTTCCTTTGCCATAATAAATCCTCCGTTTATACTATCTGGTTTTTCTGATGCTTTGCCTACCGCTCAACTCAACTACTTTTTCCGATATATTTTTCGGGACTTCCTGATAAAAGGAAGGCTCCATAGTATACGAAGCGCGGCCTTGTGTCAAGCTTCTCAATGTAGTGGCGTAACCGAACATTTCGCTTAAAGGCGCAAAACCTTTTATGACTTTGAGCCCCGGCCTGTCGTTTATAGCTTCGATCTTCACTCGGCGCGAACTAAGATCGCCGATAACCTCGCCCATGTAATTCTCCGGCGTCGTTACTTCGAGATTCATTATAGGTTCGAGCAATACCGAGCCGCCGTTTTTAAGCGCATCGTTCAACGCGATCGACGCCGCCATCTGGAACGCTATATCCGACGAGTCAACTTCATGGAACGAACCGTCGATCAACTTCACGTCAATGTCGGTCACAGGATATCCTGCGAGAAAACCATTCCGGGAAGAATCCATGACACCCTCTTTTACGGATGGTATATATTCTCGAGGAATCGAGCCGCCTATTATCTTCGACTCAAAAAGCACGCCCGATCCTTTAGCCGCCGGCGCAACATCCATTACAACGTGACCGTACTGACCCCTGCCGCCCGACTGCTGAATAAATTTACCGACAGCCCTGGTTTGGCGCGTTATCGTTTCTTTGTAGGCAACCTGCGGCTTGTCAACATTCGCCGCGACATTGAATTCCCTGAACATCCTGTCTACGATGATCTCGAGATGGAGCTCACCCATACCGCTTATAATAGTCTGTCCGGTTTCTTTGTTGTAATTGATTTTGAAAGTCGGATCTTCTTCGGCA
The DNA here is from genome assembly GCA_028699255.1 of Candidatus Omnitrophota bacterium. NCBI lineage: Bacteria > Pseudomonadati > Candidatus Omnitrophota > Candidatus Omnitrophota bacterium. The sequence goes on from JAQVUX010000001.1 coordinate 260,093, forward strand.
AGTTTATGCATCGCGTTACCAAGCCGCTCCTGATCCGCTTTTGTTTTGGGCTCAATGGCCATGGATATAACCGGTTCGGGGAAATGCATCGTCTCAAGAACTATAGGCGCCGCCTCATCACAAATCGTATCGCCTGTAACGGTATCTTTTAATCCTACGAGCGCCACGATATCTCCTGCCAGTGCTTTTTCCACTATCTCCTGTTTATTTGCATGCATTCGCAATATCTTGCCTATGCGCTCTTCTTTATTTTTATTTGAATTCATAATATGGTCGCCGGCTTTCAGCTGACCGGAATAAACCCTCATATACGCCAACTTCCCAACGAACGGATCCGTCTTAATCTTGAAAACTAATCCGCAAAACTTCTCGGTATCGGACGCTTCGCGTACAATATCCTCATTGGTATCAGGATTTACACCGTCTACCGGAGGTATATCGAGCGGGGATGGCAGATAATCCGTTATGGCGTCGAGAAGCGGTTGTATGCCTTTGTTCTTCGCTGAAGCCCCGCACAGAACCGGTATAATCAAACCGGCAATAGTGGCCCGCCTCACGGCATCGCGGATCTCATTAGGATATATACCCTTTTCATGTATATACCTATCCATAACAACCTCATCCACCTCGCCAAGTTTCTCTATGAGATCGTGCCGATACTGGCTGGCGAGCTTTTTAAGCTCCTCGGGTATTTCCGTAATCTCAAAACCTGAATCCTTCTCGCTTCCTTTATATATAAGAGCCTTCATTTCAATAAGGTCTACCAACCCCTGATAATTACCTTCTGCTCCTATCGGTATCTGTACCGGAATAGGGTTAGCGGCTAATCTTTCGCGCATATCGTCGAGGACTTTGAAAAAGTTTGCGCCGGTTCTGTCCATCTTATTTATGAACGCGATACGCGGAACATGGTACTTGTCTGCCTGACGCCACACGGTCTCCGACTGCGGTTGAACCCCGCCGACCGCACACAATACTATAACGGCGCCATCTAGAACTTTTAGTGAGCGCTCTACCTCTACCGTAAAGTCAACGTGGCCGGGCGTATCGATAATATTTATATCTTTGTCTTTCCACTTACAGGCCGTGGCCGCACTCGTAATTGTAATGCCGCGCTCCTGCTCCTGGACCATCCAATCCATAACGGCGGTACCTTCGTCAACGGTGCCAATTTTATAAAGCTTGCCCGTGAAGAAAAGTATGCGCTCGGTCGTCGTCGTCTTGCCGGCGTCTATATGCGCAATGATACCGATATTCCGTAGTTTTGCCATTCGTTCATTTATAGCCATAATAATTATATTAAAACTTTCCTCTCGTACTTTTTACCATCTGTAATGTGCGAACGCTTTATTGGCCTCTGCCATCTTATGAGTATCGTCACGTTTCTTTACAGCCGACCCTTCACCTTTATACGCGTCCAGTAATTCGTCCGACAGCTTTATTTCCATCGGCTTTCCCTTCTTAGTCCTGGCAAAATTCCTGATCCATCTCATGGCTATGGAAACTCCGCGCTCCGGCCTGACCTCTATCGGCACCTGGTACGTCGCGCCGCCTATCCTTCTCGGTTTGATCTCGAGAAGCGGCCTGGCATTATCCATGGCCTTCTGGAATACTTCCATGGCCGGCTTGCCGGTCTTCTCCGCCATAATATCAAAACACTTATATACGATGCGTTCAGCTACCGCCTTCTTGCCTTCTTTCATAACAACGTTGATAAACCTGGAAACGGTAACGTTCTTATACTTTGGATCAGGTACTACAGTTCTTTTTAGGGCTCTACGTCTTCTCATTTGGCCACCGCTTTTCCCTTAGGCTTCTTAGCGCCATATTTGGATCTTGATTTTTTCCTGTCAACCACACCGGCCGTATCAAGCACTCCTCTTACTATGTGATACCGTACCCCAGGAAGGTCTTTTACCCTGCCACCCCTTACAAGTACGATCGAGTGCTCCTGCAGGTTGTGCCCGACTCCCGGGATATACGACGTAACTTCAATGGCATTTGTAAGACGAACCCTCGCGACTTTTCTCAAGGCGGAGTTTGGCTTCTTAGGTGTCTGCGTCTTTACCTGCAGGCAGACGCCCCTTCTCTGCGGGCAACTCTTCAGCGCAGGAGACTTGCTCCTGTTGCTGAATTTCTCTCTACCCAATCTTATCAACTGGCTGATTGTCGGCATAATTTATACGGCTTCCTTTTCTTTCGTTTCTTCTTTTACTTCTTCTTTTGCTGTCTCTTTCTTAGTATCATCAAAGACATGCTTTACTATTGAAATATTTCTGTGCGCACCAAATCCGGTTCCCGCCGGTATGAGGTGGCCCATTATAATATTTTCCTTAAGCCCGCGTAATCCGTCAGTCTTACCGCTCGCCGCGGCTTCCGTTAAAACCCTCGTCGTCTCCTGGAAGCTTGCCGCCGAGATAAAACTTTCCGTGTTAAGAGATGCTTTCGTGATACCGAGAAGTATAGGCGTCGCATTAGCCGCCTTACCCTTCTTCTTCGTTACGCGCTTGTTCTCCTCCAGGAAAATGGTCTTGTCGACCTGCTGACCGAGAAGAAACGACGTATCGCCCGGATCCTCAACCTTCATCTTACGCAACATCTGTCGGACTATTACTTCGATATGTTTATCGTTTATGTTAACACCCTGCAACCTGTATACTTCCTGCACTTCGTTAACAAGATATTCCTGAAGCTTTTTATCGCCTGATACTGCGAGTATGTCTTGAAGAACCACCGGCCCATCAACAAGTTGCTGACCGGCCAATACTTTGTCACCTTTATAAAAATTGAGGTGCTTACCGTGCGGTATCACATACTCCTTCTTCATGCCGGTCGAGGATTTAACTATTACCCGTTTCTGTCCTTTTTTCGACTCGCCGAACTCCACAATACCGTCGATCTCGCTTATGATCGCGGGATCTTTCGGACGCCTTGCCTCAAAAAGCTCAGCTACACGCGGCAAGCCGCCTGTGATATCTTTCGTTTTGGTGAATACGCGCGGCGTCTTCGCAAGAACATCGCCAGCCGAAACTTCCTTGCCATCTGCCACAACTATGTGCGCACCAGCCGGTATAGGATATATAGCGGCAACCTCGCCGCCTTTACCCAATATGATTATCTGTGGATGGTAATCGCCCTTATGCTCTACGATAACCCTGTTCTTCAGCTTGGTCGCGGGGTCAATCTCTTCCTTCATGGTAACGCCTTCTTTGATATCTTCAAATTTAACGTTACCCGAAACGTCGGTAAGAATAGGCACCGTATACGGATCCCACTTTACGAAGATCGTCCCGACATCCACCATCTTGCCCTCATCCGCACGTATCATTGCGCCCTGGGGAATAGTGTGCCGCTCGAGCTCACGACCCTGCGGATCGTTTATGCTCAACTGCCCGTTCCTGTTAAGAACTACGAGTTCACCGTCTTTTTTGGTCGCGACTACTTTTAAATTATGATATTTAACAGCGCCTTTATTTTTGGATTCAATATAGGACTGCTCGACGATCCTGGACGCGGTACCACCGATATGGAACGTTCTCATCGTAAGCTGTGTTCCGGGCTCACCTATCGACTGAGCCGCGATTATGCCGACCGCTTCACCAAGTTCGACCATACGGTTGGTAGCAAGATTACGGCCGTAGCACTTGGCGCAACATCCGTGCTTAGCTTCGCAAGTCAATACGCTACGTATCCTTATCTTCTCGATGCCGGCCTCTTCTATCTGTCTGGCTTTTTCTTCCGTGATCTCGGTGCCGGCTTCAACTATGACCGTATCGGTTATAATATCTACTACGTTATCAAGCGCAACCCTGCCTACGATACGCTCGGATAACTTTACCACAACTTCGTCACCCTCGATGATCGCGCTTATCAGAATGCCATTCAATGTATTGCAATCATCTATACTGACGATAACATCCTGCGCAACATCAACGAGCCTCCTGGTCAGATAGCCGGAATCCGCTGTCTTGAGCGCTGTGTCGGCCAATCCTTTACGAGCTCCGTGAGTCGAGATGAAATATTCGAGCACCGTCAACCCTTCGCGGAAATTCGCCGTAATAGGCGTCTCTATGATCTCGCCGGAAGGTTTTGCCATAAGACCTCTCATGCCCGCCAACTGTCTTATCTGCAACTTGGAACCGCGCGCGCCAGAATCGGCCATCATGAATATTGGATTGAACGAATCTAATTCTTTGAATATCAGATCGGAAACGTCGTCGGTGGTGTGTGTCCAGAGGTCAATTATCTTATTATAACGCTCTCTGTCGGTTATTAAACCACGCTTGTATTGCTCTTCGACGTGTTTGACGTCCGCGGTCGTACGCTGTATATATTCTTTCTTCTCTATGGGTATCTTAAGGTCGTCGATCGATATGGAAAGACCCGCCTTCGTCGCCTCTTCGAATCCCGCGCGTTTCAACTGATCGAGAAGCTTCACAACGCTCAAATGCCCCTTGATCTTGTAACATTTGTATATAGTCTTACCAAGCTTCGACTTACTCATCGTTTCGTTGACATATCCGATACCGGCAGGAAGCAGTTGATTGAAGAAAACCCTGCCCACAGTCGTCTCGATCAAAGTGGAGTCGATAAGAACTTTTATTTTTGCATGCAAATCAACTTCACCGTCTTCATAAGCTATACGCACTTCCTCGGGCGAACTAAAAGATTTCCCCTCACCCTTGGCGCCGGGCTTTTCTTTGGTCATATAGTAGCAACCCAATACGATATCTTGCGTTGGACTGGTGATCGGCCTTCCGTCGGCTGGTGAGAATATGTTATTCGTGGACAGCATCAGCAGTTTGCACTCTGTCTGCGCCTCGACCGAAAGAGGCACGTGAACCGCCATCTGGTCGCCGTCGAAATCTGCGTTGAACGCGGTACATACGAGCGGATGTATTCGTATAGCATTTCCTTCTATCAATATCGGCTGGAACGCCTGGATGCCGAGTCTGTGGAGTGTCGGCGCTCTGTTCAGCATTACCGGATGGTCTTTGATAACATCATCAAGGATATCCCACACCTCGAGCTTCGCCTTCTCGACCATCTTTTTTGCGCTCTTTATCGTATGAACAAAACCTTTTTCTTTCAGCTTCTTTATTATAAAGGGCTCAAAAAGCTCCAGAGCCATTTTCTTGGGTAATCCGCATTCGTTTAATTTAAGCTCCGGCCCTACTACTATAACACTTCTGCCGGAATAATCGACACGCTTGCCGAGAAGGTTCTGTCTGAAACGGCCCTGCTTGCCCTTTAACATATCACTCAAAGATTTAAGCGGTCTGTTGCCGGGGCCAAGAACCGCCTTGCCGTGTCTGCCGTTATCGAATAACGCGTCGACGGCTTCTTGCAACATTCTCTTCTCGTTGCGTACAATGATCTCGGGCGCTTTCAACTCTATAAGCTTCTTTAGACGGTTGTTCCTGTTAATTACACGTCTGTAGAGGTCGTTCAGATCGCTTGTCGCGAACCTGCCGCCATCGAGCGGTACGAGCGGACGCAGATCTGGCGGTATAACCGGTAGTATATCGAGAATCATCCACTCGGGCCTGTTGCCCGAAAGCTTCAGAGCGTCAATAAGGCGCATTATCTTGACCGACCGCTTCTGTGTGTTATCCGTCTTTGAATCTTTTATTTCGCGTTTCGTTTTAGCGGCAAGCTTATCGAGGTCTATCTCTTTTAAAAGTTCACGTATCGCTTCGCCGCCCATCTTCGCGGTAAATTTCTGGCCGAACTTATCTTTATACTCCTTATATCTCTCTTCCGATAGAAGCTCCATCTTCTTAAGCGGCGTATCGCCCGGATCGACAACGATGTACTCTTCGTAGTAAAGCACTTTTTCAAGCTCTCTTGAAGTAAGGCCAATGAGGATGCCTATCCTCGAAGGCATAACCTTAAAAAACCATACGTGCGATACCGGACAGGCAAGTTCAATATGACCCATGCGCTCGCGCCTTACGCTGGAACGCGTAACTTCGACGCCGCAACGGTCACAAACGATACCCTTGTGCTTTATGCGTTTGTATTTACCGCAATTGCACTCATAATCCTTGGTCGGCCCAAATATGCGTTCGCAGAAAAGACCGTCTTTTTCGGGCTTAAGTGTCCGGTAGTTGATAGTCTCCGGCTTCTTCACTTCACCTTTAGACCATGACCTTATGATCTGCGGCGACGCTATTTTGATCGTTATCGCGTTAAATAAAACGCTGTCTTCTATCATATCTGGCTATCCTTATCCTCTACGGGCTTTTTTTCCAGCTTTATCTCGAGACCGAGAGATTGCAATTCCTTAACCAAAACGTTGAACGATTCCGGGGTTCCTGTCTGAAGCTTGTTGTCACCTTTAACTATAGCCTCATATATCTTCGTCCTGCCAACCACGTCATCAGACTTTACCGTCAATAGCTCCTGCAGAGTATATGCCGCGCCGTAGGCTTCGAGGGCCCACACTTCCATTTCGCCGAACCTCTGTCCGCCGAACTGCGCTTTGCCGCCGAGCGGTTGCTGAGTTACTAACGAATACGGCCCGATCGAGCGAGCGTGTATCTTGTCATCGACTAAGTGCGCGAGTTTCAGCATATATATGTAGCCAACGGTTACCTTCTGATCAAACGGCTTTCCTGTAAACCCGTCGTAAACAGTCACTTTCCCTTCAGGGGGTATCAGGGCCTTCTGCATCTCACTCTTTATTTCCGCCTCAGTTGCGCCGTCAAAAACCGGACTTGAAACTTTAAATCCCAGGATCTTCGCGGCCCAACCCAGATGCGTCTCAAGTATCTGCCCTACGTTCATACGGCTTGGTACGCCAAGCGGATTTAAAACTATCTCCACCGGGGTGCCATCGGCCAGGAACGGCATATCCTCTTCCGGAAGTATTTTTGCCACAACTCCCTTGTTACCATGGCGTCCGGCCATCTTATCACCAACGGATATCTTCTTCTTGCTGGCAACATAAACCTTTACTTTTTTCAATACGCCGGGCGGTAGCTCATCGCCGCGTTTTACCCTGTCTATTTCACGCTCCAGTTCGAAAGTCAATTCCTCGATCTGGCTGTCGAGAAGACGCGTAACCCTGGCTATCTCCTGTTCCGCGTCGGGGTTATTAAGCTTTATGGTCTCAAGGTCGCCCTTTTCGACTATCCGCTTAAGATCTTTCACTCTGACGGTCCTACCCTGTGAGATAAGCGCACGGCCCGACTCCTGGTCGAGTATGCCGGCCGCAAGCTTCTGCCCCGTAAGCAGGTTGTGTAGCTTTTTGTATTTTTCTTCTTTAACTTTTTCTATCTGAGCGCCGAAGGTCTCTTCGAGCACTTTAATTTCTTTATTCTCGACGTTTCTTTCTTCCTTTGTCTTTGATCTGGCATCTCTTCTGGAGAATATCCGCACATCGACCACGATACCGTCGACGCCGGGTGACGCTATAAGGGATGAATCCCTGACATCTCCGGCCTTCTCGCCGAATATCGCCCTCAAAAGTTTCTCTTCAGGCGAAAGCTCGGTTTCGGATTTTGGCGTAACCTTACCCACCAGGATATCTCCAGGCTCAACCTCTGCGCCTATCCGTATTATCCCGCTTTCATCAAGATTGCGTAACGCTTCATCGCCTACGTTCGGAATATCCCTGGTGATCTCTTCATTTCCGAGCCGGGTATCACGCGCTTCGATTTCGAATTCCTCTATATGAACCGAGGTATATTTGTCCTCGGCAACTAATTTCTCGCTCAACAGTATAGCGTCTTCGAAGTTGTAGCCTCTCCACGGCATAAATGCGACCAGAACGTTCTTGCCGAGAGCAAGCTCGCCGTTATCGGTTGCCGGGCCGTCCGCTATGACATCGCCCTCTTTTACCTTGTCACCCAGCGCCACGATCGGCCTCTGATTCACGCAGGTATTAGCGTTCGATCTCTCGAATTTACTCAGTCTATAATTTTTTCCGCTTATGGTTATCTCGCTCGCGTCTACCGCGGTAACAGTGCCCGAATCCTTCGCCACTATGACAGCTCCGGAATCTTTAGCGGCGCGATACTCGATACCCGTACCGATAAGAGGAGACTCGGTATAGAGTAATGGAACGGCCTGGCGTTGCATGTTCGAGCCCATCAATGCGCGGTTAGCGTCGTCGTGTTCGAGGAATGGTATAAGACATGCGGCGACGCTTACAAGCTGTCTCGGAGAAACATCCATGTACTGGACATTTTTCGGTTCGGTTTGTATAAAATCGTCTTTGAACCTGCAGAAAACCTTATCCTCGACATAATGGCCTTTATCGTCTATCTTTGCGTTGGCCTGCGCGATAATATACAAGTCTTCGATATCGGCCGATAGGTAATCGATCTTATCGGTAACCCTGCCGTTTTCGACCTTGCGATACGGCGTTTCGATAAAACCGTATTTATTTATCTTGGCGTAAGTGCTAAGGGACGCGATAAGTCCTATGTTCGGACCTTCGGGTGTTTCGATCGGACATACACGGCCGTAGTGGGAATAATGAACGTCACGCACTTCAAATCCGGCGCGTTCTCTATTGAGACCGCCAGGCCCTAAAGCGCTCATGCGCCGCTTGTGGGTTAATTCAGCAAGCGGGTTCGTCTGATCCATGAACTGCGAAAGTTGGCTTCTGCCAAAGAAATCGCGCACCACACCCGAAATGAGCTTCGAGTTCACAAGGTTATGGGGCATTACATTCGACAGGTCATATATATTCATTCTCTCCCGGCAGGAACGGTCGACCCTGGCAAGGCCTATTCTTATTTGATTCAAAAGCAACTCACCCACACAGCGCACGCGCCTGTTACCTAAATGGTCTATATCATCGGTTGCGCCCTTCCCGCTCTTCACATCGATCAGCTTCAAAACTACTTTTACAAGCGTCTGCGGGGTGATCAGCCTCTCCTCCAGAGAAACATTCATATCGAGCTTGCGGTTCAGCATATAGCGCCCTACGTCGCCCAGATCATACCTCTTATTATCAAAGAAAAGCCGGGTAACTAAATTAAGCGCGGATTCCGGTGTCGGGGGATCGCCCGGCCTCAGTTTCCTATATATATCAAGGTATGCATCTTCTTTATTTCGCGTGTGGTCTTTTTTGAGAGTATTTATGATCTCGGGGATGACAACCTTTATAGTAGTAACCTTACGTATCGTCGATGCCCATATCTTATCCGCCAATTCCTTCGTTATAACGTCAAACTTGGACGCTATTAAGACGTTCGTCTCTTTCTCCGTAAGATCGCATGCGAGCGTCTCACCGATGAGCTTCTCTAACTGAGCCGACCTGGAAATTTCATTCACCTCGATACCGCCAAACGCCTTCAATATATCTTCATCGCTGGAATAACCGAATGCCCTTAAGAATACCGTGGCCAGGAATTTTCGCTTCCTGTCTACATAAACGTAAAGGATATCGTTTATATCGAATTCGAATTCTACCCACGCGCCCCTGTAAGGGATAATACGCGCCGAGAAGATGTTCTTACCGGACGGGTGTGGCTCGGATTCGAAAGATATGCCGGGGGATCGGTGAAGCTGGCTTACAACTACGCGCTCATCGCCATTAACTATAAACGTGCCGGTATCCGTCATAAGCGGGATATCGCCTAAATAGACTTCCTGCTCCTTGGTCTCTTTTTTAGATTTCAGCCTCATCATTATCCGCAACGCGCCCGCAAAACTCATACCACGCTTCTTACATTCAGGTATGATATATTTCGGCTTACCGATAGTATAACTCAGATAGTCGAGCTTATACTCGCCATCCGCAGTCTCTATCGGGAATACCTCTCTGAACGCGGACTCCAACCCCTCCTTCTTACGTTTGGACTTTGGAACGTCCATCTGCAAAAAATCAAAGTACGAATCGAGTTGGATCTCGAGCATATTGGGAAGCTTATAGCACTCTTCCAGCTTTGCGTAGCTTTTTCTTTTTATCATATCTCTTTCGCGGTTAGTTGATTATTTCAGCTCTATCTTCGCGCCGGCCGCCTCAAGCTGTTTCTTTATCTTGTCGGCTTCTTCCTTCGTCGCGCCTTCTTTGACCGTTTTTGGAGCGCCGTCAACTAAGTCTTTTGCCTCTTTAAGGCCAAGGCTCGTGATAGTCCTCAACTCTTTAATGACCTGGATCTTGTTGGCTCCTGCGCTTGCCAGAACTACCGTGAATACAGACTTCTCTTCGGCTGGGGCCGCCGCCGCACCTGCCGCCGCACCCGCCGCCGGGGCCGCTACGGCCGAGGCCGCAACTACGCCAAATTTATCCTCGAGAGCCTTTACCAGGTCCGCGAGCTCCATGACGGTCATCTTCTCGATGGTATCCATCACGCTTTTCATTTTTTCAGTCAGTTCTACTTTCGCTTCTTTCGTTTCCATTATTCCCTCTCCTTCTTTGACTTTGATTTTTATGCCTTCGTCTCAGGCGCCGATGCCGGGACTTGCATATTTTCTTTACTCACTTTTATTGCGTCCACCACACAAACAAATTTTCGTAAAATACCACCCATCGTGATTACAAATCCCGTTATCGGCGACTTGATGCCTCCGACAACCTTCGCGATAAGAACAGGCCTGGGCGGCAGGGCGGCTAACGTCTTTATCTCTTCGGACGACAGGCGCCTCCCGTCAATAACGGCTCCTTTTATCTTGAACTTGTCATTCGTCTTGGAAAAGTTTACAAGCATATTGCAGGCGGCCACTACATCTTCTCCGCACAATGATATGCCCATACCGCCTTCTATCTTAGCGATATCCTCTTCAAGTTTAAGTTTGCTGAAAATAATTTTTAATATCGAATTCTTTACGACGAAATAATTTCCATTGGACTTCTTTAAACCGCGCCGCAACTGCTCGAGTTGGCCGGTGGAAGTTCCCATGAAACTTGTTATCACAAAATTCGGATGGTTGGTGAACCGCAGAAGTAATTCCGCCAGCATCTTTTCTTTGCACATCTTGCCGAATTTTTCGAGCGTTACCATATTAGTATTAGTCCTTCCTGAATTGCGCGATATCGAGTTTTATCCCGGGGCCCATCGTCGTTGAGATAAACAATGTCTTGACATGCCCTGCGGTAGGACTCCCGCCCTGAGGCGTCGTAGTCATTATCGCGTCTATCAAAGCCACAGCATTTTCGTATAATGCGCTTTCGGTAAACGAAAGTTTGCCAAGCGGGGCATGTATTCCCGCCTGCTTATCCATCTTAAATTCTATCTTCCCGGCTTTTACTTCCTTGATTGCCCTGGCTGTATCGTTAGTCACCGTGCCGGATTTCGGATTCGGCATGAGTCCTCTTGGCCCCAAAACCTTACCAAGCTTTGCCAGGTCTCTCATCATGTCAGGCGTTGCTATAGCTACATCGAAATCGGCCCACCCACCCTGCACCTTCGCAATAAGATCTTCAGCCCCGACATAATCGGCGTCGGCCGCCTTCGCTTTCTTCTCTTCCTCACCCTTACAAAAAACCACGACTTTCACCGTCTTACCGGTACCATGAGGCAAGCTTACCGTACCGCGGATCGACGCGCTCTGGCTCTGCTTCGGATCGACATTCAATTTAACCGCGATGTCGACTGTTTCATCAAATTTCAGTTTGGGCGCCTTTTTTAAAATAGCAATAGCCTCTTTAAGTCCATAGGTCTTGTTCTTATCGACCATCGGCTGTACTGCCTTTGCTCTCTTTGTAAGTTTTTCGGTTGCCATTATTCCGTCACCTCGATACCCATGCTCCTTGCGGTACCCTTTACGATATTAACTGCTTTATCGATATCGGTAGTGTTCAAGTCTTTAAGTTTCATCTTGGCGATATCTTTTACCTGATCTATTGTTACCTTACCAACCTTTTCTTTATTGGGAACGCCGCTCGCTTTTGCTACGCCGGCGGCCTTCTTTAAAAGAATGGAGCACGGTGGTGTTTTGATAATAAAAGTAAACGTCCTGTCCTCGTAAGCCGTGATAACTACCGGCAACGTCATGCCATCCTGCCCCTGGCTCTTTGCGTTAAATTGTTTGCAGAACTCCATTATGTTAAGACCGTGCTGACCGAGCGCAGGCCCTACCGGAGGTGCGGGGTTTGCCGCGCCGGCCGGACAATACAACTTTATAACCGCCTTTACCTTCTTTGCCATATTTTTATACCTTCTCTACCTGCCAGGTTTCCAATTCGACCGGCGTTGCTCTGCCGAATATCGATATCATCACCTTGATTTTGCCTTTAGCCACATTCGTATCTTCTATCGTGCCGTTGAAATTCGTAAACGGGCCATCGTTCACCCTGACTGCCTCACCCTTTTCAAAAGTAACTTTCGGAGTCGGTTTTTCTTTTGCTTCTTTGGCCTGCTTTAAAATAGCGTCAATCTCGTCTTCCCTTAAAGGAAGCGGCCGCGCGCCCGCGCCTACAAACCCTGTAACGCCGGGGATGCTTTTGATCATGTACCATGTTTCGTCGGTAAGCTCCATCTCGATGAGAATATATCCGGGGAAAAACTTGCGCTGGGATATCCTCTTCTTGCCGGCCTTTATCTCCGAAACCTGCTCGATCGGCACCAGTATCTGGCTTATTTTTTCTTTAGCAAGGCCGGCCTTAACCTTCGCCTCCAAAATGGTCCTGACCCTGTCTTCGTATCCTGTCTGAGTATGTATTACGTACCAATGATTAGCCATATCGCGTCTTGTAGTTAGATCCTTGTCATTATTATATTGACCAGCTTGGACAGGAATAGATCGCATATACCTATAAACAACGACAAGATGGCCAGCGATACGATAACGATAACCGTCGAACCTATAAGTTCCTGCCTGTTTGGCCAGGAAACTTTCAGCATCTCAAGCTTTATGTCGTTAAAAAACGATGCGACTTTATTTGCCATAGTTTTACCATTCGTTTAAATTTACCGGCCCTACCACAATTTTTTACAATTGACGGGCGAAATAAATTGGCAGGCCAGGAGGGACTCGAACCCCCAACACGCGGTTTTGGAGACCGCCGCTCTACCAATTGGAGCTACTGGCCTCGGCTTTCAACCAAACCAATCTCCTGGCGTTTGCCTTGCGGGATTAAGGGAGGCGTTACTCTTACTTAATCTCCTTATGCAACGTGTGCTTCCGGCAAGTCCTGCAAAACTTTTTCAACTCGAGTTTATCCGGATTCTTCTTCTTATTCTTCGTAGATGAATAATCTCTGTTCTTGCACTGCGAACACTCTAAGAGAATTATCTCCTGTGCCATTTTCTCTACTCTATCACTTCGGTTACAACCCCGGCGCCTACTGTGTGGCCGCCTTCGCGTATGGCGAAGCGCAGTTCCTTTTCCATGGCTATCGGGGTTATGAGCACTACTTCGAACTGGACGTTGTCGCCGGGCATTACCATCTCAACATCTTTCGGGAGGGTAACTACGCCGGTAACGTCGGTAGTTCTGAAGTAGAACTGCGGTCTGTATCCATTAAAGAACGGCGTATGACGGCCGCCTTCTTCTTTACTTAATATATACACTTCTGCTTTGAACTTCGTGTGAGGCGTGATCGAACCGGGCTTGGCGAGTACCTGGCCGCGCTCAAGATCGGTCTTTTCAATGCCCCTTAAGAGAACGCCTATGTTGTCGCCGGCCTGTCCTGAATCGAGGAGCTTTCTGAACATCTCGACGCCTGTTACAACGCTCTTCTTGGTCGGCTTTATACCTACTATCTCTATCTCCTCGCCTACCTTTATGATACCGCGTTCGACCCTGCCTGTTCCTACTGTGCCGCGGCCTGTGATGGAGAATACGTCTTCTATGGGCATAAGGAACGGCTTATCGATGTCGCGTTTAGGTTCGGGGATGAATGTATCGCACGCTTCCATAAGATCCATGATAGGCTTTACCGCATCCGCGTTATCGGCCTGGGTCATAGCCTTAAGGGCGCTTCCTCTTATTACAGGGGTCTTGTCCCCGGGGAAGTTATACTTGGTCAGAAGCTCTCTTACTTCGAGTTCGACTAAGTCTACGAGTTCTTTGTCTTCTACTAAGTCTACTTTATTGAGAAATACCACTATTGAAGGAACGTTGACCTGACGGGCCAAGAGGATGTGCTCTCTTGTCTGAGGCATCGGGCCGTCTACAGCGGATACTACGAGGATAGCTCCGTCCATCTGGGCGGCGCCTGTGATCATGTTCTTAATGTAGTCGGCGTGGCCCGGGCAGTCGATGTGCGCGTAATGGCGCTTCTCTGTTTCGTATTCGACGTGCGCGACCGCTATCGTTACGGTCTTGGTTTCGTCACGGACGGTACCGCCTTTGGCGATATCGGCGTAGCTTTTAACCGTGGCCTTGCCCTTCTTCGCGAGAGTAGCAAGTATAGCCGCCGTAAGAGTAGTCTTGCCGTGGTCGATGTGGCCGATGGTGCCTATATTGACGTGCGGCTTGCTCCTTACAAAATTTTCCTTTGCCATAACTTCCTCCGCTTTTTATACTATTCTTTATGGAGCTGCAGATCGGGATTGAACCGATGACCTCATCCTTACCAAGGATGTGCTCTACCGACTGAGCTACTGCAGCCGCTTTAGCCGTTTTTAGCGTTAGCGGCTGTCATACACGCTGTTTTACACAATTGACGTGTTAAACAAAAACTAAAAAGACAAAAAAATCTCGTATCAGAGTTGTCGTTAATATAAAACTCGTCGATGATCTTGTTCTATATGTTTTATCGAAAATAAATTAGTTAAGGGATTATAACAGAATTGCGGAATATGTCAAGATTTTTTTTAATATTTTTTTATATCTCCTCAATAGTAGTCTTAGGTACCCATCCTACTCTGCCATCTATGCGCCTAATCTGCCTCCATCCGTCTCGCGTTTTTATGACGGATACCTCATCGCCTTCCTGCAGTCTGTAAAAAATGGTCGACTTGTCTATCGGCTCGTACTTCGCCTCAACGCCTTTGTTCACCACTATGCCGCGGCGCAATATCTCTTCATCGTAATAACGTATCGCGAACGCGCCGATGCTGATTATCAGCAGGCTCAATGCGACAGGGTACATGGCCCGGATCTTCTTCGCCGCTACGGGCGTTACGATACCGATAGCCAGAAGGATGGCGAATACGAAGTACAGGAACACAACGGATACCGCAATAGCATTCAGGCTAAAATCTTTGAATGGCGCTTTTATAATACTCACGACAGGATTTTTACGCGGGGTATCCACCGTCGAGCCGCCGATAAGCGATACGGCGTAATCGAGATTCGCCTTCAGATCGCCGTCCTGAGGCATGACGCGCCGCGCCTTTTCATAGAAGAGTATAGCGTAGCCTAATTTCCCCATCTTAAAATAGCAGTTACCCATATTGTAATACAGCGGTCCGCTAGTCTTACCCATATCAAGGATCCGGGAATATTCTTCCAGGGATTTTTCATAGTCGCGTTTTTCATAAAGACTGTTCGCGGAATAGAATAGTTTATTCGGATCCAGAGCTTTCTCTTCCGCGGAAACCGCAGAAACTATTATTAAAAACACTGCTACCGTCGCAAATATTATCTTTCTCATAATCGAACCCGCTCCAGATACTTTATGATGTCTTCCAATTCCTTATAATCATCCTGCATCTTCTCCTTCGGAAACCGCAGAAAAGCGAACCTGGATTCATCGCATACCGTGAACAGATTCCGCACTTTGGTAATCACGGCCGTCTCGACGCCATGCGCGATGAGGCGATGGCTCACCATATCGACCGTGAGTCCTGCCGGCGGCATGTGCAAACGGTTGCCGAGATAGCCCTGCATCGTCTTAAAAAGCTCCTCATAAAATACTCTGGAATCACCCGTCCTGGCCCTGGCCTTAAGCGGCCGCATCCCGAACTTGGCGATCTTTAAAGCGGCCAGGCGCGAAGCATAAACAGAATCATGTTTTATCCGGTTCATTCTGCCTACTACTATATATATAGCGAATAGCGTTATCGCGGGGATTATAAAACCTAAATGAAAGGCCGCAGTGCGATACACCTGGCTCTGCCGCGGTATCCATCTACCGGGCGTATCCTTAATATATACGATATCGCCGGCCGGCAACGAATCTTCCGCTTTCATGGGGGAAGGCGCGGGGCCAACTACCTTGGACGGCAACTCCTCTTTCGCTTTCTCGACTTGTAGAGGTATCGGGCCGTGCGTTATCGTTTTGTATTCTTTAGCGATCGGGTCAAAATAACTGAATGATGCCTTTGACAACTGGGTAACCTTTTCCGTCTCCGGTATCAGCACCTGCGTAAAAGTTTTTGAATTTTCCTGCGTCCTCACTTCCGGCTCGTACGCTTTGAACCCTTCGGTATTCTCGATCTTAGGCGGGAGAACTGTATTAAAATTGCCGGTGCCGTTTATCACCATACGTACGGTAACGGGATCGGCGGTCTTCACTTTGGACGGTGACGCGTCATATATGAATTGATAATCACCGACCGCGCCGGAAAAATCTTTGGGCATACCTTCCTTCGGAAGAGCAGATATTATCAGGCGGACCTCATCCGATTTTAATTCCATAGGTTCTTTTGAATATTGGGCAAAAAAATCGTCGAAGAACGAATCTTTAAGCGCGGGATCCGCGCCAAACATATCGTCGCGCATAGACGCGCCCGTGCCCCTCTTGCGCACAACAAGATTGCATTTAATCCGCGCGGGACCGACTTTATAATCGCCGGGACGCGTAGCGTACAGATTGGTCTTGAACTCCAGGACATCGAATGTAAGACCGCCGATGCTCTCCCTGTACTGCCTGGGCTCCTTGAATTCTACTTTAGAAAAACCCTCCTGCGAAAAAGCCGGCAGTTGTATATCGCTTACGTTCAGCCGGTTCACATATAGCTTCACAATAACAGGTATCAGTTCGTTAACATAGGCGGTGGGTTTTTCAAGATTCAGAGTAACATATATCCGGTCCTCAAGGTTTGCTTTTTCAGAAGGCATCGGTTCCGTCGCCGCAGGTTGTGGCCGACTGCGCTGTATCGGCCTGTCCTCCGTAACGGTAAGCACTATACTGTTGGATGTGTAATTGTCGTTCTTGTATTTAAAAGCGAATGGCCCGAGGGGAAACTTTCCGACACGTAGAGGCTGTACCAGATACATATGCGTCACCGAACTCGAAACCTGGCCATTAATCACCGTCATCATGGTAGACGGGCCCATATATCGCACCTCGAGCCCGTCGATGTTACCGATATCCGGCGCCGGCATAGATTGCGTCCCACGGAAAGAGAGGCCGAGCTGAGCCGTATCGCCGAGAGCCACCCTCTCTCGGTCGAGAGACACCTCGAACTTCACGTCGCCGGCAGACACAGCCCCGCAAATCGCAAATGTCAGTATAAAAATCAGTGTAATAATCCTGAAATTCTTCATCTCATTATTTTTTTCAAACTCGTTTTTTACCAATCCCTGGCGGGCTCGGGGAGATCGACGTTCTTTTTTCTCATCCGCACGACCATGCCTGTAGCCTCTTCGCCTTTATACCCCTCGAGCATCATCTTCGCTTCCTGCTCGGACATCTCTACGCCCTGACCCTCGGATTGCGGAGCCTGGTAAGCCTGTAGACCCGCCTGCTCGGCTTTTGCTTTGTCTTCCTCTGCGCCGTCTGCGGGTTGAGGTTGCCGCTCTTCCTTCTGGTCGGCCCCCTGGGGTTCTTCATTCTTTTTCTGATCAGCCTCTTTAGGCTCTTCCCCCTGCTCCTTCTTTTCTTCTCCACCCTGCGGCTTCTCTTCTTCCTTACCTTCGCCTTTCTTTGTCTCTTCCTGCTTTCCTTCTTTTTGCTTGGTCTCCCCCTGCTTCTTATCTTCTTCCTTCTGCTGTTGGCCCTTCTCTTCGCTACCCTTGTTCCGATCTTCCTTTTTCCCTTCCTCACTCTTCTCTGCCGCGCCCTGTTCTCCGTCCTTCTTCTCCTGAGATTTGCCCTGTTGCTGGGATTGTTGTTGCTGATCCTCGCCCTGCTTCTTTTCTTCATCTTGCTTAGCTTGTTGCCGATCCTGTTGCTGATCCTGCTTCTGGTCTTGTTGGTCTTGCTGATCTTTCTGTTGTTGGTCCTTTTGGTCCTGCTTATCTTTCTGTTGTTGATCCTTCTCTCGTTTATCCTTATCCTGCCCCTGGCCTTGCCCCTGCTGATTCTGTTTATCTTTCTGGTTCTTTTGCTGTTGATCCTTCTGGTCCTTTTTATCCTTGTCCTTATTTTCGTCCTTCTTCTCATCCTTTTTTTCGTTCTTCTTAAATTGGTATTTCTCCGCCAGGTCGTTTAATTTCTTATCTACAAACTCATAATTGAACTTCGCATCTTTATCAGCAGGATCGAGATCTATAGATCGCCGATAAAACTTCAGCGCTGTTTCGTATGACTCTTTCGCTTTTTTAACATCATCCGCTTTTTCCGCGACGGCGCCCTGCCGGTAATAAACATTGCCGATGTTGTAATCGGAGGCGGGAATTATCCCGCGTTTCCCCGACGCTATGGCGCTGTTGAACTTCTCGACCGACGCGCCGTAACTATTAAGTCTGTATTTCGCCAGCCCGAGATTATACGACGATATCCCCGCCGCGGGATCCTTGGCCGCGGCCGCTTCATAAACCTTAGCCGCTTCGGCATAACGATTGCTATTATATAACAGATTTCCTTTTTTGACATCATCCTTGATGGATGCGGCCGCAGAATTATTTACCGATGCGAGCAATAAAAAAATGGTTATCAGGGATATTTTCTTCACCTGGACTGCCTCTTCTTTTCAGGAATAAACGGTTCGATCATAAGGAGCAGTACCGCCAGGGCCAGGAAATAACCAAATCGTTCCTGGTACTGTTTGCTCGCCTTGCCTTCAATATCCTTTTTCTCCAGCCGCGATATGCTTTTGTCGTACAGCAGAACAAGCCCAAAATCGGACTGCGTCGCCCGCACGTAACTGCCGCCCGTCGAGATCGCTATCTTCTTCAGAAGCTCCTCATTCAGTTTTGAGCTTACGACATTGCCGGAGCTATCCGCGACCCATCTGCCGGAAGCGCGCTCGCCGGTCGCCGGGATGAGCGAACCTTCAAATGTCCCGACGCCAACACAGTATATTTTTATGCCCTGCCCGGACGCTTCGGCGGCGGCCTTCAGGGGGTCGCCCTCAAGATCATCTCCGTCGGTAATAAGTACGAGAGTTTTGTATTTCTTGTCCTGACCTTTAAAAACATTTATCGCTTCGCGTATAGCGCCGGATATCGAAGTACCGCCTCGCGGAATAGTTACAACGCTCAGATCGTCAAGCGTCAGCAAAAATCCGTTGTAGTCGATCGTGAGCGGGCATTGTAAAAATGCGGTGCCCGCAAACGCGACGAGGCCCACCCTGTCGCCGTTAAGCTTTTTCACCAGGTCCTTTATAGCGAATTTCGTGCGCTCAAGCCTGTTCGGCTTTACGTCGGGAGATAGCATACTCTTCGACACATCGACAGCTATCAGTATATCAAGCCCCTTCATCTTGACTTCTTTCCACTCGAAACCCCATTGCGGGCGCGCGAGCGCGAATAACATTAAAAGCGCCGCTATGATAAGCAGGGCCGACTTGATAATCTTGCGCTTTACGCTGGCAGTAGGCGCGATCGAACCGGATAGGGCCTTTTCGACAAACCTGTTCATAAGCCGCTTCCTGCGCCTGGCCGCCCACAAAGAGAAAAGCGACATAACCAAAGCGGCCGCAAAGAGGATAGTGATATATTTAGGATTTGCGTAATGCATAGGTTATGGCACCCTCATAAATATCGTGTTCGCCAACAATACTTCCAGAAGAAGCAAAATAACCGCAGGTATCAGGAAGATATAAAAGAGCTCGCTATATTCCTTATAACCAAAATGTTCTATGACGGATTTCTCAAGTTTATTTATATCGTCATATATCTTCCTAAGGGTCTCCGCGTCGCTGGCAAGATAGTATTTGCCGCCGGTGATGCCCGCGATGCGTTTTAAGACTTCCTCGTCGATCTCGATCGGTATATTCTGATAGACCTTCCTGCCGTAAGCATCGTGGAACGGATACGGCGACAAACCTTTTCTGCCGACACAGATCGTATAAACCTTTATGCCGAGCGCCTTGGCCGCCTCCGCGGCCATCACGGGCGAGATAGTTCCTGCGTTATTGACGCCATCCGTAAGAAGTATTATTATTTTCGACTTCGTTTTGGATGTACGCAGGCGGTTACATGAGCTCGCCAGGGCGGAGCCAACGGCAGTACCATCCTCGATCATGCCGACTGTGACCCGGTCGAGATTTTCGTTGAGCCAACCATAATCCGTAGTGAGCGGACATACCGTGTACGCGCGCGCCGCGAACGCCACCATGCCGATACGGTCATCCTTGCGCTTCTGTATGAATTCCTTGACGACGTCCCTGACCACATCGAACCGGTTTACGCGCCGGCCTTTAAGCGTAAAATCCTCGGCCAGCATACTCGTCGACGTGTCCAGCGCAAGTACAATGTCCACGCCCTCGGACACCGTCTTCGTGCCTTCGAGAACCGACTGCGGCCTGGCAAACGCCAGGATGATAAAGAAAAGCGCCGCCGCGCGCAGGAATGCGGGAGACTTGCTCATGCGCGCGCGCAATGTCGGTTTTATTCCCTCAACCAGTTCGCGCGCCGGGAACGAGAATGCGGGCTCACCCCTTCTTCGCAATAAAAATACAAGGAGCACGGGAACCAGGATTATAAGGAATAGTACGGATGGGTACCTAAATATGAACATCCGCCGCCCTCCTGGTTTCTTCTATAAACTTTTTCGCGGCCTGATACACAGATTCCATCTCACCTTTCTGCGGCGCGTACTTCGCGAACTTTACCAGATCGCAGGCGTTCAGAAACCCTTTGAGCAGTTCCTTCTGATCTGGCGATAGCGCGCGCGATCCGCCGAGAGACACCAGGAACTCTTCCGTAGTCATCTCCGGCGCCCTTAAGTTAAAGGAGCGCTCTATGTAACGCCTGATGCAATCGGATATCCCGGCGTAGTATTCTTTCACGTCCGAACTCTTAAGAAAGCTCCGCCGTATCGCCTCAAGCTCTTCGAGAGCCAATTCGTGCGGCAGTCTGGCCGGCGCCGGTTTCGGTCTGAGTTTGTAAAAAATCGCGCCGGCGAAAGCCATGATGATAAAAATCAGTCCGCCGACGATAAACCAGTTGATCTCAAAATAAGAAAGCGGCCTTTTCACATCTTTTATATCCGCCGGCAGTTTTCCTTCCGGTAGTGAACTTTTAACCGTAATATTCAGGGCGCGCGTATGAGCGCTCTTCCATTCTCCGGAGCCGCTCTTGGTATTTTTATACTTAAATTCTATCTGCGGAATCTGGCGTTTTCCCACCGAGAAGGAGGCAAGATAATACCACCGTTTCATCATGAACGCGTCGCTAAGCGGCGCTTTTTTGACTTCATGGCCGGAATCTTTTATCTCGAAGCCCCCGACCTTTTCATCATTTAGCTCCGGAAAACTTATCTCGATTCCGCGGCGGTATTCTATCTCGATCGTAAACTTTACCCGATCGCCTATCATGACTACGGCACGGTCTACGGATTCGTCTATAGATATGCCGTCGGGAATTGCGGAGTCTTCCGCGAATACGGCGGGAGAGAAAATAAGTATAACCAGCACGTATATAAAAAATACTTTAGTTCTTACAGACATCTCATACCCTCTTCTTGCGTTTCTTGAAAAATTTGATGAACTCTTCGATGTATGGCTTATCGGTTCTTATGTCGATATGATCCATGCTGACGGCGCTGAAGATCTTGCCCCTGGCTTCGATCATCGCGCGGGATTTCGCCGAATATTTCCTGCGCACGGCGTCATTCGAGGAATCGACCAGAAAAGTCGAGCCCGACTCAGCATCCTGAAGCTCCAGCAGGCCGACATTGGGCAGGTCGAGTTCGCGCGGATCGGTTATCGTTATCGCTACCACGTCATGCTTCTTGTTAGCTATCGAGAGAGCCTTCCTGTAATCTTTGGCAAAGAAATCGGATATGACGAAAGCTACAACCCGCCGGCTGGTGATGCCGTCGAGATAGCGCAGAGCTCCGGCTATGTCGGTGCCTCTTCCTTTTGGTTTGAAATAAAGAGCTTCTCTGATAACGCGCAGGACATGCGACAAGCCTTTTCTGGGAGGGACGAACTTCTCGATGCGGTCGGTAAATATTATAAGCCCGACCCTGTCTTTATTTTGTATGGCCGAAAATGCCAGCACCGCGGAAACTTCCGCGGCGAGCTCGCTTTTTAACCGCTTAGCCGTACCGAAATACGACGAGGCTGACGCGTCGAGGAGTATCATCACCGTCATCTGACGTTCCTCGACATACTTCTTTATGAACGGATGGCCCATACGGGCAGTGACATTCCAGTCAATGGCTCGTATCTCGTCGCCCGGCTGGTATTCTCTGACCTCGTCAAACTCTATGCCGCGGCCTTTGAACACAGATTCGTACTGGCCGGAAAGCATGTCGGTGACAAGCTTCGAGGTCGTTATCTCGATACGCCGTATCTTGCGTAATATCTCTTTGGGAAGCATAAATTACGGGACTTTGACTTCTTCGAACACCCTCTTGATCACATCTTCCGACGTTTTATCCTCGGCTTCCGCTTCATAAGTTACTATTACGCGGTGCCGGAGAACATCCATACCGATCGTCTTCACATCCTGCGGAACTACATAGCCGCGGCCCTGCAAAAAAGCATACGCTTTTGATGCCACAGACAGATAGATGCTCGCCCGGGGTGATGCGCCATACTGGATAAGCGGGGTAAGCTCGTCGAGCCGGTACGCTTTTGGCTCCCGTGTGGCGAATACAATATCGACGATATACTTTTCGATGCGCTCGTCCAGATAGACCTCGTCGACGACTTTACGCGCCCTTACGATATCATCCGGGCCGACGACGCTCGAAACGCGTATCTTCTTATCGGTTACGGCCATCCGCTTCATTATTTTAAGCTCGTCCTCCTTCGAGGGATAACCTATCTTGAGCTTAAGCATAAAACGGTCGACCTGCGCCTCCGGGAGCGGATACGTGCCTTCGTGCTCAATAGGATTCTGTGTCGCGAGAACTAAGAATGGATCGTCCAGTTTGAATGTCTCCTCGCCTATCGTTACCTGACGCTCCTGCATCGCTTCTAAAAGCGCGCTCTGCACTTTCGCGGGAGAGCGGTTTATTTCATCGGCTAAAATTATATTGGAAAATATCGGGCCTTTCTTCGTCGTAAAATTACCGTCCTTGGGATTATATATAAGCGTTCCTACAAGGTCGGCGGGAAGCAGATCGGGGGTAAACTGCAGGCGCTGGAACTTCGTCTTTATGCACTGTGCGAGGACGCGGACCGACAGCGTTTTGGCAAGGCCCGGCACGCCCTCGATAAGTATGTGTCCGTTCGCCAGAAGCCCAACCAGAAGACGCTCGATAAGATACTTCTGCCCCACTATGACCTTCTCCATCTCATCCACCAGCGATTTTACAAAAACACTCTCCTTTTTTACCTTTTCATTGATAGCTTCTATGCCGGTATTTAACATGATCTCCCCCGTTTAAATTGCGGAATTAATATTCCCCAGGTCATTTATCTGCAAATTGATAAATTTCAACAACACCACTTTTTCCAGATATTCCAGGCTAAGCGGTTTCGTTATATAATCGTTCGCGCCGGCGTCGAGGGCCTTATTTATCGTATCGTCATCCTTAACGCCGGTAACCATAATAACAACGATATCTTTATCTATCGCTTTTATGCGCTTCAATGTCTCTATACCGTCCATCCCGGACATATTTATGTCGAGGAGAACTATGCGCGGCTTATGTTTTTTTACTATTTTGATCGCTTCCTCGCCGCTCTGGGCATTGAAGACCTCATAATTCCTAACGGTGAAAAATTCGTAAAAAAACGAATCGATCCCCATCTGGTCGTCGACAGTCAATATTTTACAAACTGGTTTTTCGCTCATATGGATATAATTATAACACAAAAGGTACATAAAGCAAGCGACGCCCCTGGTAAAATCGGAAAGCGTCGCATACCTTGACCTATTTTAAAAAAAATGTTACTATATCAACGATTTTATTTCTCGCGGGAGTAGCACAATGGTAGTGCAGTAGCCTTCCAAGCTACCTACGTGGGTTCGATTCCCATCTCCCGCTCCATCTAACTTCAACAAGTCAGGGAATCGAAGCCGAATTTTCCGCCGAGCGATTAGCGAGGAAAAGCGCTATGCGCGACAGGAAATTCGGCTGGCCCGAAGCGAGGCCTATGGCCGAGCGAAGGGGATTCCCATCTCCCGCTCCATACTCTGAAAACTTTTCGAAGAAAGTTTTCAGGTCCTGGCGTCTCAGATAAAAAATCCCTACTTCAGTACAGGCAGTTTTCCTTTGAATATCGGGGCTGTGCAGTTACTGTATAAGGTACTCTTGCACTCGGGGCAGTATATGCACCTCGCCTTATCGAGCGCCTTAATGTCATTCGACAAACTCATTACGCACCTGCGATCAGGGCAATATTTAAGCCTCATCACGCATCCGAGCTGATGCAGGGCTTCCTTCGCAACTCTTTCCAGAAATAGCGCGTTATCCGGTTTCAGCGAATAGAACTCGTTACGGAGCCGCGCGATCGATACGACGGCTATCGCCTTTGACGGCGCCGACGCCCCGAAGACAAAATCCGCCTCCTGCGAATAGATGTCGGCATCGACTATCACCAGAGCGCATTCCACGCTCTTATCCAGGACGATCTTCCCCGACGCATATGCCAATATCGCTTCCGCGGAATATTGTTTGCGCGATGGGTCGTAAGCCGCTTCCGGTAACTCTTCCTTCGGCAGTATCTCCGCCTTAGCGGTAATGGGCAGAAGCCCCGGAAGTTTATCTTTTACTACCCGCACCGCTTCCGCAGGCACATCCCCGAGCGGAAGTATATAAATACGCTCATCTATCACCTTCGCGTCCGCGATCGGCGACAGGACAGCGCACAGAACCAATATCAGCAGGCATTCGATAATTTTTCGCATTATTTTACTCCTATGATCTTAAAGGTACGGGCAGGGCTTGCCCTCCTCTATCAATCCGCAATCCTTCGCGCACGGAACCATGATAAGCGTAACCTCGCTGTCGGGAACCCCTATTGCGATGTCCTTCTCGATCTCCGACACAATCTCATGAGATTTCGCGAATGACATATCCCTCGGCATGATAACTTTTACCTCGATAAACTTGGTATGGCCGGCGGTACGTGTCTTCAGGTCTTTGAAATTGCAATAACGATCGGCGTGCCGGGCGAGCCGCACTACCGTCTCCATCTTGCTCGGCTCTTCAATAGACGCATCGAGCAGATTAACGAAAGCCTGCCGCGTAAGTTTCAACGAAGGCAACGAAATAACAAGGCTCACCAGTATGGTTACGGCCGGATCGATGTATGGCTCGATATAAACATACGGCCCATGTTTCAGCATTATTGTAATTATGAAAGCGCATGCGATGGCCGTCGAGATAAAACCTTCCAGCATATAATGAACACCCTCCGCCTTGACCGCCGGGGATGAGCTTTTGCGCGCCAATCGAAATATAAAGAACGATCCGATGAAATTCAGCGTCAGGCTGAGCGCGCTTGAGGCAAAACCTATCCATGGAAAGGTGACGTAGCTGGGATGAAAGAATGTCGCGAATGCCTGGAATGACATGATGGCGGCGATGCCCATCAGAACTATGCCCTCCATGGCCTCGCACACATGCTCGACCTTGCCGTATCCATAATTATGGAATAGGTCCGCGGGCCTCATGGAAAGCTTCAGAGATTTATAGAGGATTATCGACACCGTAAGGCCAACCACCGTTATCGCGAAGTCCGTAGCGATAGCCAGCGAATGAACTATTATAAGTGCCGCGAGCTTGAAGACAAAAAGCACGACATTGAACCAAAGGCTGATGCGCGCGGCCGTTATCATGTAGCGTTCTTTATCGGTCATAGCCATGAAAACTCCGGGTTGTTCATGTAAATATTATACATTAGAAGACAGTTAAAACGGAAGTTGAATATGGCGGAGGCAATTCTATTTAGCGAATAAAACCATCAGTTGTTTCGAAATAACAAATCCGACAAATACCAGCACCACACCTAATGTATTGGTAGCGATGATATTCATTATGGCAACTTTGATTTGCCCGTCCTTGAATAAATGGAAGTTTTCCAGGCTAAAGGTAGAGAATGTTGTGAAGCCACCCAAAATACCCACGAACACAAAAACCCTTACCTGGGATGGTACGGCAAAGCGCTCGAATAACCCCCACAAAAAACCTATAACCAGAGATCCCAAAAGATTTACGATTAAAGTATTGACCGGAAAGAGGTGATTTGAAAATCTATGTTCAACGCCAGATAGAAAATATCTGGACATCGTTCCTACTGCGCCGCCTAAACCTATAACAAAAAACCTTAACATAGACAATTCTCCTATTTTTAGTAGGAGTCATCGGCCGTGTTAAGGCGGTTAAAGGCGAACTCCATCGCCCATGCTATTAAAACCTGATATTATTATAGCATCACTTTTCTGCTTGTAAAGACAAAAAATCGCCGTCAATCGCCGTCAAAACGGCGCGATGCCTCATACAGGCATACGGCACTTGCGCTCGCGACATTCAAAGAGTCGACGCTTTTCGCTATCGGTATGCGGACTTTGACGTCCGCGATATCCAACACTTTACGCGACACGCCATTATCCTCGTTACCAAAAACAAAACAAACATTGTCCGTGAATTTAACGCTATCGATATCCTTAGCGCCTCTGCGGGGAGTGGCGGCAATTATGCGCGTGCCGTGCTCCGCTTTTAACCGGCTGAGACTTGAGGCAAGGTCGCGTTCGTAACAAACCGGTAGCCCGAAGACTGTGCCCATAGATACCCTGACCGCTTTCCGATAATACGGATCATACGTTTCGCTATCGACAATAATCGCCCGGACGCCGAAAGCGGCCGCGTTACGCACTATCAGCCCGACATTTTGCGGGTCATTGACAGCGTTGAGCGCAACCAGAAATAGCGGGCGCTTGGCTTTTTTTAACACGGTAGAGAGTGTAAACTTTTCAGGGCAATACCCGACCGCCATTATTCCCTTGTGGAACCGGAAGCCTATAACGCCTTCTATCACCTCATCCGGCGCGACGTAAGTGGTGACGCCCTTCTTCGCCATCTTCGCGATCAGATGCCCGTACTTTGCGATGGCGCCGGTGGCGGTAATGCACGACGCTATCCGGCAGGCACTTGCGACCATGCTCTCGATAACCTTCTCGCCTTCGGCAATAAAAATACCGTCGCGCTCGAGATGCTTGCCTTTGAGGGATTTGTAGGGTGCCAGTCGTGGGTCGTGTGAATCGTGAATGGGGATAATATTCATCAGGTCTTTTTCAAAAACACCGGTTATGCTTCGCTTATCGCCTTAGTTCTCTTTTCAGGAATTACTTTATTGAAAAAGGAACGCCGCAGTTATCCACAAAGTAGTGCACACTTAAGGGTGCACTACTTGCTTGCATGTTCGGTTGGTGGTGAGGGTTCGCCTCGAACTGAAAAGATACTGTTATTTCAATGAAAAAGGCACATTAACATGCATTGCCACCTCTTCCTTCGCCGAGACTTTGCTTACTGGAAAATTATTTGCACAAAAATTAACGAACTCGACATACTCGGCCATGGGAAGCCAACCGTTCTTCTCAGGAAATTTTCCGACCGGCAGCCTTAGTTCGTCTTTTCTCATTTCTTAAATACTCCTAGAATGTCATTGTAAATTTCTTTTGTTCCGAATTTCAGACAGATACCTTTAAATTCTTCGCCTTCAAAATCAATATTGTTCATCTTTATAAGCTCTATTATGTCGGGCAAATCTTTCAATAACCTGTTCTTTGCCCCGTGCTTTATAGCGTGAAGCTTGAGCGCAATTAAATGATTAAGGGATGGAACAACTAGCTCCATGCCCGCAATAGTTGTTTTCTGGCCTTCCCGCAATATCTTATCTCGCGTAGCCTCATCTACAATCATAAAGTCTATATCCACTGTATCTTTTGCGCTCGACATGCGCACGGCCACATTCGTAGCGAAATTTTCGGCGTATCCGGCTTCGCTTAGTATCTTTTCGATTTTTTTAAAATCATCTTTCGTCATCAAAAAATCAACATCACGAGTACCGCGCGTAACCTTATAGAAATTTACCGCAAAACCACCTATAAGTATACATGGTACAGCCGTTTTTCTTGACGCCTCAGCAACAAGGTGAAATACCTTTGAATAATCCATTGACATATTATACAAGGAAAATTATAAAAACGGAAGGAGAATGATTATGCGGAACCGGAACGATTTTTTTTATGCTTTTTGACGGAACTTAATAACGATATCCCTCGCGCCTTTGCGAATAGCACGCCTGCCTTCTGCTATGGTCTTGAGCAGCCACGGGTCACTCGACTCCTCCTCTATTTCAAGCTGCTCCGGCAGGGGCAGAAAGTCGGGTATTCTTACTAGCTTACCGATTGGCATATCATAATCGATTTTGCGCTTCGTTTTCATAAAAGTTATCCACAAAGTAGCTGACGTTTAAAACGTCAGCTACTTACTTCACCCTATTCACCATCATTCTTTTTAAGCTGCGCCAGTGTTTTTTGAAAATCCGAAAAATCTGCAGCATTCGCAAGTACCAGCATAACATCGCCGCCTTCTATGGCCACGGATCCAGACGGTATTATAAATTTGTCATTTCTAGAAATAAGCATAATAAGACATTTCTCTGGGACATTTAAATCGCTGATTCTCTTGCCTTCCGCCTGCGAATTATACGGCACAATAGCTTCCGTTAATTCCGCATCGATGCCTTCTGTTTTTTCAAATTCTATAGGATAATTCCTCCTATAGGCCACCGGCACATCCAGTTTCAATAATTTAGAAATAAACGGAATGGATGTTCCTTGAATAAATACTGACGCGATAACGACAAAGAATACTATATTAAAATAAACATCCGCCCGCGGAATACCCGCCATAAAAGGGAACGTCGCGAGGATAATCGGGACCGATCCTCTTAAGCCGACCCATCCGATCATAATTTTTTTGCGCATACTCATCTTAAATGGCAATAGACACAGCATTACGCTGACCGGACGGGCTACTACCATCAAGAGAAATGTAAGTAATAGTCCCGCCCCTATCAATGGGACTATATGTGAAGGGAAAACGAGCAGTCCCAGTGTAACAAACATAGTGATTTGCATGAGCCAGGCCAAGCCGTCGTGAAATTTCATAATCATCTTTTTATTGGGAAATTCCGCATGACCCAACATTAGACCCGCTATATATACCGCGAGGAAACCGTTGCCCTTCAAAAAAACGGCAATCACATACGTTAAAATAACAAGAGAGATCATCAGCGCTAAATAGAGCCCTTCGTATTCCAATTTCAAACGGTTGATAAAAAATATGATAAATCTTGCCGATAGATACCCTATAAGGGCGCCTACGCCCATATCGAGGGCAAATTTTGGGATGAGGAGAGCGATATTTGACCCATTTGCCGCAATAATGCCTATAAATCCTATGGTCAAGAAAACAGCCATCGGGTCATTACTGCCGGATTCAAATTCGAGTAGAGGCTTAAGGGGGCTTCTTAGACTTATACGTTTGGATCTCAGTATACTGAACACAGCGGCGGCATCTGTTGAGGAAACTATAGAACCTAGAAGCATTCCTTCAAGAAAAGAAAACTTCAGAATATATACAGCAAAAAACCCCGTTATGATAGCGGTCAACAATACTCCAACTGTGGATAGAATAACTCCCGGCAAGACAACAGGCTTAGTTTCCTTCCAGCTTGTGTCCAACCCGCCGGAAAAGATAATGAACATTAGGGCTATAACGCCTATGGATTTCGCTAATTGCGCGTTATCGAAATAAATACCACCGATACCTTCCGATCCGGCAAGCATACCGACCGCCAAGAATAGCAGCAAGGCAGGTATAGCAAATCTATCCGAGAGCTTGCTCGAGACAACGCTCACGAATATCAATACCGCAACCCATAATAATATATATTCGATCTGCATAGTATCCGACTCTTTTCCTGACCGTTATATATTATACATCCGTAGACCCACTAATCGCAAAACAAGAAATTCTTAAACGACCATATATTTTTCCTGTCAAGGCATAGGTTGGGATTTTCCTTAAAGAAGATCTGGTAATTCTTAAGCGGCGTCCAGTCTGAAGGAGTTGACGCTAATTTTCCCAAATATGGGCGCGCGATATTAAGAATATACTCATACGGAAGATCATCCGGCATACATACCCCTTTTTGCGGATTTTCCAGCATCCACATAACAGCCGAAACTGCGCCGATAGCTACCTGTATCGTCGTAGCGTTCTGATGGGGAACGAGCCTGCGCGATTCTTCTATACTGAGTATACTTCCAGTCCACCAGGAGTTATACCTATGCCCCATGATAAGCGCTCCAAGTATATCATCGCCTCCGACGATCTCGTCGTTCATGATCCTTAGGTTTTTCTGGAGATCGTAATTCCTGCTCCTTAGCTCATAAAGAGACGTTATCGTTTCATTGCAAGGCATATACGCGTAATGCACCGTAGGGCAATAAACTATTTTCCCATTCTCTCTGACGGTAAGATGATCGGAGATGCTTATCGCCTCTGCATGCCTTATGACCATACCGATGATCTCCTCATTGGGAACCCACGACCGTACCCATGTATTCATCCCCATCTGGGACAGGAATATTTGATTTTTACCATTTGCAGGCGGGAACGTTGAGAATAACGGTATGTCGGTCTCGTGGGTACCCCATCCCATTTCCGCGGGGGCGATGCCTTCCTCCCTCAATCCCTCGATGCTCCACGTACCCACGAATTCATTATACCTTTTGGGTCTATTTGTAATCTGAGTATCGTGTTCGCTTATATGGATGACCTTGACACCCAGTTCCTTCGCTAAATGAGAAAATATCTTTGCCTTAAGGCATTCTTTGATTTTGTGTTTTATCTTGGGCGAAAGATTGTCCTCGCTTATTAATTTCTGGGCGATATCGGCTAGACCCTTCTTTGTAAAATGAGATATGAGCCCCGGATTGGCTCCGTGGTCTAGGATCGCTGTTGTCTTTGGGTCTTTCCATCGTGATGTAATCTTCTGTATCTCTTTCTGACGATAGTAGAGGGATTTCTGAAAAGGGGTTTTATTGTGTATATCCGCATAAGGATCCCACTGCTCTACAGACGTATTGATGTATAAAACTTTATTCTCGTGGCACCAGCTTAGCATTTCAATACAGTCTATATTCCATGAAAGGTCTATTATTATACCGCCGGGAGAAACGTGCTCCGACAAGATTTGCGAAAGATTGAGAGGAGTGATCTTTTCCTGGAAAAATTTCACTCCACGTCTTATATAGGGCGAGAGCGCTTTTCTTTTATCTACAAAATCTAATATTGTAATATTTTTATACGGTATGGAGATGTGTTTGAGAAGAATGGGTAAAGCGCAGCGGGCTACTGATCCGTAACCAATCATTAAAACTTTATTTTTAAACGTCATGATATCATTGCCCTCCTTGTATGGGTTTTAAACAAAAAAAACACTCCGTCCCACATGGACAAAGTGGTTTTACAAAGAGAGCAAGATGTTAAGTGATATCCTCCTTTTGTTTATCATGATACTATAATTTTAACACAAAATTCTTAAAGATCAAATTTTTTCGACTGACCTTATATAAACAAAAAAACCTACACAAGACTGATAGACTTACGAAGTTTTTACTTTTTTATAGTCTAAGATTTACACCCTCCTAGCTAGGGATTGTCTCAATTTTGTTTAAGTGTAGCGCATTCCCTTATTTTGTCAACTCAACAGGAACTAATTCCAATAGTTTCTTATTAAAGTCTAAAACCTCAATATCACATAACTCATTTATATCGTTAAAGTTATGCAATAAATCTGTTAAGTTGGTGGTGAGGGAAGGATTCGAACCTTCGAAGGCTTGCGCCGTCAGATTTCAAGTGCCCCCAGGTTACCCCGGGGCTTGGACTATCTCATCACCATGGCTTACCAATATTCTGATAAACTTTAGGCGGCGGGCGCTTAGTCTCTGCACCTTCAATGAGCTAAAAAAATAAGCTCAAGGCTTGGCTCAGGATTCCCCTTACCGTTTTTGCGTTAAGGGCTCCCCTGAATTCACCCGCTTTTACACCCCGAATTTCTTCGAGGCGCTGCGTTCACCACAGTCTGATCCATTTGACCGCTTTGGTACCTCACCACATTCGTTTATATAGGCATCGATCCAGTCTCTGATTATGCCTAATAATTTTATATCATTGTAGCGTATATGAACAAGACCGTAAAGCAATTTTCTATCGCTATTGTTTGAGCTTCCGACTCTAATATACGGTTTTGTGAATTGCTCCTTAGGTATCGCGGTAACATTACACCAATAATTTTTCAGCTTTTCGATATCCTGATACTCGTAAGCATATAAATAAACCCGCAGACGCCTGTCATCTACGCCACATATTTCGCGCAAGAATTTTAAAAATATTTTGACCATCCGCGGATCGCTATTGGCAAAATCTACGGTGGACCTTTTAAGCGTTCCTTCCGCCCAATAAAGCATTACCCCTGCTATCTTGAGCTTAGTTTCAGCTATGGTAAGATTTGTTTTAATTTTGAATTGAGGCTTATTTTTATTTGCGACAAAATTCGCTTCAGAATAATTGCGGCGAGGTATGTTGTTTTTATTCATAAAATTATACAAGGACCAGATGGAAACAGCGATCTCCTCAGCTACCTCTTTAGCGCTATATCCTTTTCCCCAATATAATCCTTTAACCTTTTCGCTATCTATTCTATCCATACCCTGCTTTGCCTAATGCCGATTATATAAAATGGAGCTAGCAGAGGGGATCGAACCCCCGACCTATGGTTTACAAAACCATTGCTCTACCAGCTGAGCTATGCTAGCCTAACTGCCTTAACGCTTCCGGCAATTTATCTAAAATGTCCGTCGCGATAAGACTTAAAATGCCCTTTTCCTTGGCCGCGATGTCTCCGGCGAGGCCGTGAAAATATACGCCGAGCACTGCCGCATCAAATGTGTTGGCGCCCTGCGCGAGAAACGCGGCGATAACGCCCGTAAGCACATCGCCGACACCGCCCGAAGCCATGCCGGGGTTACCGGTATCATTTATATATAGCTTCCCTGAAGGATCGGCGACAACCGTTCCGTGCCCTTTTAAAACCAGGACGATATTATACTCACAGGCGACTTTAAGCGCAATATCTTTTCTCGATTTCTGAATATCTTCAACGCTTCTGCCCGTCAGCTTCGCGAGTTCTCCCGGATGAGGCGTAAGCACTATCGAAGCGCCGGAGCCGGTCGCCTTCTTTAACGCATCCGTGTAGCCGCAGAACGCGCTGATGCCGTCCGCGTCGAGGACTATCGGGCCTTTGAGTCGCGGTGCGATCCGCCTGACGAGCTGGGCGGTCGCCTTATCCTGCGAAAGGCCCGGCCCTACGGCAAAGACACTGCATTTTTTCGCGAACGACAGTAACTCGCTCTGGGCGTCGAGATCCAGAGCGCGCTCGGGCGTTTCGGCGAATGGCTTCACCATGACCTCGGTAAGTTTCGAAGCCAGTATGCCATGTATGCTTTCAGGCACCGCTAAAGTAACGAGTCCGCTCCCCGCCCTGACCGCCGCTTGAGCCGCCAGATACGCCGCGCCCGTGTATCCGCAGGAGCCGGCCACGACAAGGACGCGGCCGAAATCACCTTTATGCGAATCGGATCTTCTCTTTGGAAACGCGTCTCTTATCGAGTCTATCGATATCATTCCGCACCATTCGTAAGTATCACGTTTGCGATCGCATAATTCCGGGAATGTGACATACTGAGCAAAACATTACTGATCTTTTTCTTCTTCATTAATTTCAACGCGCCGGCGTGGAACTTTATCTCAGGCTTGCCTTCAGCATCATTCAATACCTCTATCTCCGTCCATCTTATGGGGAATTTTTTCGGTTCGCCGAAAGCCTTTACAACCGCTTCCTTCGCGGCAAATCTCGCGGCAAGGTGCTGGCAGGCAAAACGTTTCGAGTTCGAATATTCTATCTCTTTATCGGTAAATATTTTTTTTAGAAAATTGTCGCCCCATTTGGCAATGGCGTCGCGCATCCTGAATATCTCCACTATGTCGACACCCGCTCCAAATATCATCTGACTATCTCCAGCATTTCCCGGACAGCCGCTTCGATACCTACAAATATCGCTCTCGAAATAATGGAGTGGCCGATGTTGAGCTCGTTCATCTTAGGGATACGCGCGACGTCAAATGTATTTTCATAATTAAGCCCATGTCCGGCATTGACCTCGAGCCCAAGCGAAGCGGCGTGACGCACAGCCTTTTTCAGCGTCTCGAGCTCCCGCTTTCGGGCAGTATCCGTCGCGGCATTGGCGTATTCACCGGTGTGTAGCTCGATTATGGTAGCGCCTGACTTTACAGCCGCGTCTATCTGAGCGAACGACGGGCCTATGAAGAGGCTGACGTCGATACCGCCGTCTTTAAGGCGCGCCACGGCCGAACTAACTTTTTTGAGGTTGCCCCTGACGTCGAGCCCGCCCTCGGTCGTGACCTCCTGCCGTCTCTCAGGAACAAGCGTCGCCTGGTCCGGCTTCACCCGGCAGGCGATACCGACTATCTCAGGAACTATCGACATCTCCAGATTGAACCGCGTCCTTACGCTCTCGCGGAGCGTCGTGACATCGGCATCGTTTATATGCCGCCTGTCCTCGCGCAAATGGCAGACGATGGAGTCACAGCCGGCCGCCTCACAAAGCACTGCGGCCTCTATCGGGTCCGGCATGTAAGTCTTGCGGGCTTCGCGAAGCGTGGCAACGTGATCTATGTTAACACCGAGTTTCGGCATATTGGATTACACTCCCTGGCCGGTTGTCTTCGCCTGGTCGGGCGCCGTTACCTGGTCGGCTATCTTCTCTACCGGTATAGTCACCTGCACGAGGGTCTCTTCCATAAACGCGCCCGGCGCTATAGGATTAAGCGGCACCGATTTCGTAAAAGATTTGTGCGTACCGCTTATATCGATAGGCATCGTGTATATAAATTTCACTTTTCCCATAATATCCTTTGCGCCTACGACTATACAATATTCCGGCACCACCACCGCTTTTTTCACATCAATCGTAAACCCGCTTCGAGGTTTCCCTATAACAACGGGCATTATGGTCAGCTTCTTGGAAACCATACCCTCCTGCGGTAGCATCCTGTTTAAAAACTGCCTCTCCTCATCATTACCTTTTTTCAATTCGTCGACGACATAAAACCAGAGCGCCAGCGCAAGTATGAGAGCTGTAAATTTCAGGCCTATGTGCTTGGTAAAAATTTTTCGTATGAAATCGAGCATCTCTATCCCTTTTTCGCTTTTAAAGACGGAAGCACGCGGACACGTTCACGCCGTTTGGCAGGCTTGCAGAACAGGTCTTTGAGCATCTTGTTCAGATTATCCTCATCCAGCCCGTAATGCAATTTCCCGCCGTTCGCGACCGAGATATTGCCGGTCTCCTCGCTCACCACCACGCAAACCGCGTCAGTCTCCTCGCTGATGCCTACCGCGGCCCTGTGCCGCATACCCATATATTTCGGCAGGTCTTTCTCCTCTTGCGGAAGCGGCAGAACGCAACCGGCCGCGGTCAAACGGCCGTGCTGTAATATGATCGCTCCGTCGTGCAAAGGCGACTGTTGTAAAAATATGGATGTGATAAGATATGCCGTAACCTCCGAGTCGATGACGGTTCCGGTCTCGACGTAGCTTTTCAGCCCCGTCTCGCGCTCGATAACGATAAGCGCGCCTATCTTTTTCCTTGCAAGCGCCGCCGCGGCCTTCGACACCTCATCCATCGCCTCGATATTCTCCTGATGCCTGCCAAATTGGCCGAGCTGGGCCAATCCCCGTCGAAGTTCCGGTTGGAATACGAAAAGTAGCGCTATGACTGATATGGGGAAAAGCCGGGTGATGACCCAGTTTATAACGTTCAGGCCGAGTTGCTGTGTGCCGATAAAGATAAGGGTAACTATTACCAATCCTTTTAGAAGCTGTTCGGAGCGGGTGCCTTTAACAAATAGGAGGATCATATAGATGACATACCAGAGTATCAATATCTCCAGCACTATCTTCCATACGTTGACGGTTTCCATAGATCCTTTATGTCCTTAAGTTCAATATCCTGCGGGTGACCTCGAAAGCATCCGCGGCTTCTCTTACATCGTGAACTCGCAGTATATCCGCGCCTTTAGTTACAGCCACAACGCACGCGGCTATAGTTCCCGCAAGCCGGTCGGCCGCAGGCCGGCCGAGTATATTTCCGATAAACGATTTTCTTGAAACCCCGACGCATAACGGCAGGCCGAAAGCTTTAAACTCTTCCAGTCTATTTAATATTTCTAGATTGTGATTTAATGTTTTGCCGAATCCTATACCCGGATCGATTATCAGTTTATCCGTCTCTATCCCGGCAGTGCGGGCGACACAAAGTGATTCCCGCAGGCCGGTCTTTATCTCGGCAATAAGGTCACGATACCGCGGCGCTTTCTGCATACTCTTCGGCGTGCCCTTCATGTGCATCACTATAACGCTCGCCCCATAGCGCGCCGCGACGGCCGCCATTGCCGGGTCGTGTTTCAAACCGGAAATATCATTGATGATCCGCGCGCCCGAACGAAGCGCTTCCTCGGCAACCTCCGACTTCCGAGTATCTACCGATATGACAACATCGCAACGCTTCGATATGGCCGTGATGACCGGGATAACCCGGGAGAGCTCCTCATCCGCGCTCACGTCGCGCGCCCCGGGCCTGGTCGATTCGCCGCCTATATCTATGATATCGGCGCCGTCGCGAACCATCTTCATCGCGTGGACTAACGCGGAGCGTTTATTAAAATACTTTCCACCGTCGGAAAATGAGTCGGGGGTCGTATTAAGGATCCCCATGATGCAGATAGGTTTAAACTTCCTTCTTTTCATCGGCTTTGAATCCGGTGAGCTCCCTTATCTCCCCAATCTCCATTATCTCTTTTTCCAAAAGCCGGTCCGCTAAAAGTTTTAATTTATCCTGATGTTTAATAAGCTCGCTCTTCGCGCGCTCATAGCATTCATCTATTATTTTACGTATTTCCTGGTCTATTACGAGAGCGGTCTGGTCGCTATAATTGCGCTCTTCCATTATGTCGCGACCCAGGAATATCTGTTCCTCTTTATGGCCGAATGTCAGATGCCCCAGTCTCTCACTCATACCGAACCGCGTAACCATTTTACGCGCCAGCGCCGTAGCGACCTCGAGATCGTTCTGCGCGCCGGTCGACACTTCGTGGAATGTAATCTCTTCGCTCGCCCTGCCGCCGAGAAGTCCGGCGATCCTACCGAGAAGCTCTGTCTTCGAAACGATATAGCGGTCTTCGATCGGAAGCCGTATCGTGTAGCCGAGCGCCATGCCGCGCGGCAATATCGAAACTTTATGCAAAGGATCCGCGCCCGGGATTATGAGCGCCAGCAAAGCGTGCCCGGATTCGTGATAGGACACTATCGCCTTTTCAGGTTTAGATATTATCTTCGATTTCCTCTCGGGGCCCGCCATGACGCGCTCCATCGCTTCCTGCAGTTCGCTCATGGTCACAGTCTCATTGTTCCGACGGGCGGCAAGAAGCGCCGCTTCGTTCACAAGGTTCGCGAGATCCGCTCCGGAGAACCCGGGTGTCTGGCGCGCTATCGTCTTCAGATTAGTTGCCGCGTCGAGTTTTACGTTCTTCGCGTGCACTTTCAGGATCGCCTCGCGTCCGACGATATCCGGCATATCGATAACGATTTGGCGATCGAACCGTCCCGGACGAAGAAGCGCGGGATCCAAAACATCCGGCCTGTTGGTAGCCGCGATGAGGATAACGCCTTCCTGCGTATTAAAACCGTCCATCTCGACTAAAAGCGCGTTCAGCGTCTGCTCTCTCTCGTCGTGGCCGCCGCCTATGCCGGCAAATCTCTGGCGCCCGACAGCGTCGATCTCATCGATGAATATGATAGCTCCCCGTCCGCTCGTCTTTGCCGAGCGCTTCGCCTGCTCAAAAAGGTCGCGCACCCTCGAGGCGCCGACGCCCACGAACATCTCCACAAAGTCTGAACCCGATATTGACAAAAACGGTACGTTCGCTTCGCCCGCTACGGCCTTGGCTAAGAGCGTCT
Source organism: Candidatus Omnitrophota bacterium (assembly GCA_028699255.1). NCBI lineage: Bacteria > Pseudomonadati > Candidatus Omnitrophota > Candidatus Omnitrophota bacterium. Next base: position 298,348 of record JAQVUX010000001.1, read on the forward strand.
TGCCGGTGCCCGGATGGCCCATAAGCAAAACACCTTTCGGTATTTTCCCGCCGAGCCTCTGGAATTTTCTGGGATCCTTCAAAAATTCGATAACTTCCTTTAATTCTTCCTTGGCTTCGTCCACACCGGCAACGTCGGCAAAGGTTATTTTAAGATTCTGATCAGAGGCGAGCGTGGCGCGGGATTTACCAAACGCCCATATCTTCCCGCCGCCTGCTCCGCCCGGAGAGCGATACGCGAATATCCACAGAAACAGGATAAACAAAAACATCGGCCCGAGCGAATAGAAAAGATTTACCAAAAGCGTCTTCGGCGGTTTTATGTCGAAGGTCTTGACATTCTCCCTGAGAAGCCGCATAAGATCCGGATCGTTCTCCGGGATGTTTACGACAAACTTCTCACCCGTCGACAATTCCCCCTTTATTATATTCTCTATTTTTACCGCGGACCTTATCTGTTGTGAAGCGGGATTGTCTTTCAGAAGCCCGAAGAACCCGGAATACGCTATCTCCCGCGTAGGCTTTTCAATACTCTGATTAACGGTTCCGAAAAGATATATAACACCGAGTATCATGAACATCCATATGACAAAATTACCGACGCTCTTCTGTTGTTTCGAAGGTTGTTTTTTATTATTTCGTTTAGCCATTACAGCACCGCTCCTTTTGGTTCATATCTTAACAAAATTAAAATTATAAGGCAAGGTTATATTATGCGGAATATAAGATGCGTTGCCGTGCGTCCGGCCCGTACACTTCCGGGCAAGTCCACGGAATTGCCTTTTCTGCCGGTACGTATCAATGCTTCGATCTCTTTCCAATGCCTGAAGGACAATTTCTTGACCTCACCCCCCGCTTTTTCCAGGGAATCCCTCAATATCTCTTTCTGTATCGCCCTGGGCTGGACGATAATATCCTTCAGCGCCATCTCGACAACGCGTCCTTTCACGCGCACGATGTCTCTCTGGGCGCGAGCCTTCTCTTGAGATATAAATTCAAAATCCTCCCGCAGGTGTTCAGCGAGATTAAATAAGGAACGTTTCAGCCGGGGGTTATATTTTTCTAAAAAAGGCATTATTTCACCCCTTATTACATTCCGGAAATATATAGGCTCGGCATTGGTACTATCGATCCTGTAAGGTATCGACTCGGCATCCAGGTAATCCGTTATCTCGGTCTTTTCGAGCTCTATCAGCGGCCGTATCATTCTAAAAGAGCCCTCGCTTCTGACGGGCGATATACCGACGAGGCCTTTCAGTGAAGCCCCCTTCAGGATTCGCATAAGCACCGTCTCTGCCTGGTCATCCAGCGTATGCCCGGTAGCTATAGAATCCGCGCCGACAGAAGCGGCCGCGTTATTAAAAAAAATATACCTCGCCTCGCGAGCCGCTTCTTCCATGGACAGCCCGCCCGTCTTAGCGCTTCTCAATTTTATCTTCTTATGAATAAACTTCAAACCGAGGGTAGCCGAATATTTTTTTACAAACATCGAATCATCCGAAGATTCTTTGCCGCGGATGCCATGGTCGAGATTGCAGACTACGATCTCTTTTATCCGGAGCTTGTTTTTCAGGCGCGCGAGAAGATGGAGCAGTAGTATAGAATCGGGGCCGCCCGATACCGCGGCCAGGACAGTATCGCCGGATTTGACCATATCATAACTGCGCATGGTCTTAAGAACCTTCTCCACGATATTATTTTTCATTGGATTTCGGAATTACGGTTAGTAGGAGATGCCGCCCCTGGCTTTTACCTCTTCCTTTATCTTTTCTGCGGATGGTCTCGATTCTTCTGTCGTTTGTATTTTACTTGTATCGACCGGCCCCGACTTAGTCAACGCTATAGCCGCCGCGTCCGCGGCCGCGACCTTATCTGCTATCTCGCTACGCATGCGGATCCTGGTATCCTGTATCTTAGCAACCGCCTGAGCGGAGACCTTACGCTCTTCGGCGGATTTTTTCACGCTCGCCTTGATCCGATCCAGCGTCGGCATAATGTTTTCCGGTATGCTATAAACCGTCCCGGCGCTTTCCTTCAAGACCTCTTCTACCGCCGGACGAACAGGCGCTGGAACATTCTCACGTAGCATCTCCCTGACAAAGAGGGCCGCGACAAAAAGTATTATCGCCACCGCCATCGTTATGATAACAGCCGCGCTTTTCAGGTTAAATCCGTCAGGCAGTTTCATTTTTAATCCTCCGCCCACAATACTTTTGCATATATGATCCTGCCGTTCGAATCTTTCGCCGCCGGAAAATACGCCGGCGCGATCAGCGAAAGACGGGCATCGTACTCGTAATCCTTGGTATAACCGGTCACCTTATCTCCCGTATCCGCATTGAAGGTTCCCACCGCTCCCCTGGTAGTTTGCGTTACCCCGCCGTAAAGGTACAAATCGCCTTTAAGGACGGAGTCATAATTGTACACCTCGAACGACCCACTAACCGCGACTATATACGCGTCTATCTCCAGATTATAGGGAGCCGATGAACTCACATAAACGTTATTTTGAGACACGAGCCCGAGAAGATCGCTGGACGATGAATTGACTCTCGGATCGGTGTTGTACAGAATATTGCCTGTCACGTATATATCCGAGGCCGCGCCTAATGTGACGGATCCATTGACTACGCCGGACACGTTTACGGTACCGGTAGATACATAAATAGCGCCGTTTGTAGGAATCGCATAATTGGTAGATGTCCTGCCGTTATCGTAATTAAGTGTCCCGTTGGACAGGAACGTAACGCTCTGCGTATGGAGCGGAGACGTAGCCCGCGTCAACAACAATCCACCCGACGTAGAAGCCGCAGTCTGTATCGAACTCAAAAGACCTAATGATGACGGCGTCTGCATGGCAGTTGCTCCCAATGTCAGCGAATCATAGAACTCGGGATTATCACCCGGAGGGCCTCCATGATAATAATTTATGGCTGACCCGACGCTGGAAACAGGGCCTTCGAATATCGGGTTGCCGCATATGTTAAGACTGTCGTTCGTAAATAACGGCCCGGTTAAATGGTCGCCAGTCGTGAACCATATCGGCGTCTTCCAAAACCAGAAGAGTTCGTTCTCGCTATTGCTGAAATATCCGTATCTGGAAAAAGAGACCTGTTTCACGGTAATGGAAACCTGCCGCGATACGCCGCCATAAGTACCGGTAGAAACTATGCGATAAGTAATCGTACTTCCCGACACCGACGTTACAGTCGCTGAATACGTTCCCGAAAAACCACCGCCGAGCGTAAAAGTACCTGAGGCCGCGGAAGTGCTCCCCCCTCGTAAATCCATAAACTTTTTGGCAAGCCCCGCTTCAGCTATATAATATGCGCGCATTGCTTTTGAGGCGTTCTTTGCGCGAGCGAGGTCATTGAATGAGATAAGGAAAATCGAGGCCAGGCTCAATATCACGAGCACGATTATCACCATGGCAAACACCAGCATGAAACCTTTTTTACCGCGCGCACTGCTCATTTCGAGACGTTCCTTAGGTTAACATAGGTCGTAAGAGAACCCGACGCCGTTCTGCCTGATACCGTCTTAGTAACGGCCAGGTATATCGCCACTGTCTCATTGTCCAAATACCCCGAAGGTTCCCAAAACCGCAGTACTACCGTAGCCCCGCTCTGTGGACTATATACGGTACTAGTGTTGGGGGTCTGCGTAGGGTCTTCGTAGTATATTGTTCCGCTCGACGCCATATAATACTTACGCGTATAACCATCCATGCCGGTAAAATCTACCTCCGTAATGTCGGGAATGGTAAATGAAGACGCTGAACGCAGGCCATACCTGGTACCGCTTTCCTCCAACCCCTTAATAATTCTATTCATCATCCAGTCGACGTCCCTCTGAAGCCCCTGAGCCGTTAACCCGGTAAGATACATGGTTCTGCTTACCACGAACACGCCGACTGCGGAAGCGAATAGTATCACCGTTATTACCGAGACTACCAGCACTTCCACCAGCGTATGAGCGCGTTTTGTTAGCATACTACCCCTAATTTGCCTGCGAATCGTTCGCGATATAAGTACCGCCGTACTCGTAAACAGTTTTTCTTCTACCGAAAAAAGACTCATTCCAGCTTAGCTGGATAAGCACCTTCTTGTAATAGGAGTCGGGTGTGCTGACGGTCACGGTCTGAGTAGCCGTAAGGTCGCCGGAAGTTGTATCCGGAGTGCCCCTCGTATCGAGGGTAACCGTGGACGTACTGCTGGCAATGCCGGAAAAAGAGAGTTTTCTTAAACTCTCGATCTTCTGCTGAATAACATATATAGCCTGCATCTTATGTTTGGCCAATGACCCACAGGCACGGCTGACGACGATAACGTTTACGCCGGCAAGCCACACTATGGTCAGCAAAAACACCGCTACCACAGATTCCGTAAGAGTGAAGGCTCTTTTATTGTTTAGAGTCGATTTCATAACCCTCTATCCGCACTTCTTCCGCGATCTCGAAATTTTTCTGAAAGTTCATATCGCCCGTAAGCTCAGGCGCCTTAAACTGGCCGTCATGCGCGCCATTCGCTATCCTGGCCGCGCGGTACTTTTCAAAACCGCCGGCGCCGACGATCTTCATGACGGGCTCAACCAGAACGCCCTCATTCCTCAAGTCGTTATATTCCCTATTCTCCACGCGCAGACCATCTTCTATGCGCGTGAGCAGGTTTTTCTTAAGACGCGCATCGTAATCCCCGTCGAACTCCACCAGGAAAATGTAACGCCCCGGAGTCGTCGGCTCGATGGTTGCCGAGAAGAACTTTAGCAGCACCCCCGTCTTCTCGACCGCGCCGAGAACCGCCGCGTTAACCTGCGACTCATACATCTTCTCGCCCGTCAGAGAGACCGAGTTCGTGCCTTTCTGCACAAACTCTATTATCGGCACTTTGTTAAAAAATCCGTTCACTGTAATTATATCATCAATATTATATCTATACAACCCGCCCGGCGTTGTCACGATAAGAAAATACTCTTTTCCCTTTTCCAGCTCGTCACACAGGAGAAATCTCTTTTTCGGATTAGCCATCTCATCCTTCGGAATAAACTCGTAGAAGTTGGTCTTCAACGCAAGCACCGAACCTGCGCCGGCGTCGGTCATCGGAATAGAACTACGCGCCTCGGTGGAAAGACATCCGAAGTCCCTGACCGGGACATTGCCAAAAAATTGCGGGAGTTCTTTTAAATACAATTTAACCGTTCCGCCCTTCCAGCATTCGATAAGGACGAGATTGGGCCAAAAATCCTTCGGTAATAATTCCCCCTTATCTGCCAATATCGTTCTCAATTCCTTCGCGCGCGCAGGATTCGGCCTTAAGCGTTTTTCCAAGGACGCGCGGATATCCGGCGGAATATTAAAATTTTTATTGAGTGTACCCTTTTCGATGTCATCGATTATCATATCCTGCCAACCGGCTATCTTCTGGCACAAAAGAACGATGGTTGTAGGATTGAGCGCGGCCACCGTAGAGATATTCGCGGCCATACCCATCCTTAGAATGCAATAGTATCTCGCGGCATAATCTTTTATAGTAAAAACATCATACGGTATAGCGTACATACGCCGCACGAACGCCGGCAGATTCTTGTAAGCATGTCCGCTCTCAGCTCCGTAATAAAGTCCCGATTTCGTAATGCCTTCCGTATCCGGACTTATTATTGCGAGCACTTTACCCTGGAGAATATTAGGGTGAGACTTCATTATATAATATGACCAGAGATCCATCAGCTCGGCCTTCTTGGCGCGCGAAAATTCCGTAACCGGAATATGCTTGGGCTTATTTGTAGTGCCGCTGGTAACTCCGAAGAATACAGGTTTATCCGAGGTAAGAATATTGTGTTCGCCATCCTTCATGCGCTCGATGTACGGGCGTACACTATCGCAATCGCTCATCGGAACAAACTGTTGGTAGTCTTTTATAGATTTTATATTCGCGAAATTGTATTTCCGTCCATACTCGGTGTCTTTATTGCGGTGCAGGTATTCTAAGAGGATCTTCTCTTGTACTCTGATAGGTTCCTTCGTCGCCTCCTCAAAAGCAAGCGCCAAAGGTTCGAAGAATTTTGTGGCGAGCTTTACTATCAGCATAATATATCGCCTTGCGTAAGAGAAATGGTAGACTTGTCCTAAATTCAATGGTAGCGGGGATAGGATTTGAACCTATGACACGCCGGGTATGAGCCGACTGCTCTGCCAGACTGAGCTACCCCGCCACTTAAATCTCACCTACGAATTATTCATCACTGGCTATGCCAGACTGCCCCGCCATCTGTCTTACTCAAGGCGGGGTCCCGCCCCCAGTTATATTCCGGGCGGGAAGCTACCCCGCCACTTAAATCTCACCTACGAATTATTCATCACTGGCTATGCCAGACTGCCCCGCCATCTGTCTTACTCAAGGCGGGGTCCCGCCCCCAGTTATATTCCGGGCGGGAAGCTACCCCG